>NSGV01000004.1 GCA_002300355.1 Streptomyces sp. TLI_235 | reverse complement strand
GGGACGGCAGGCTGCGGCCCGTGTGCGGGCCCGCGGGGGGTATCGGTGCCCGGGGCGGGGGCCAGCGGAGCGGCCCAGCTCCCTTCCACGCCGCCCTTGCCGGCAGCATCCTCGTCGCCAACCTCACCAGGACAGCTGCGGCCTGAGGGTGCTCGATGCGATCGCTCGGCCCACGGCCGAAGCCACTCCGCGACCGTCTGGTGGACACCGCCGCCAGGGCCCGGAGCAGCCGACCCGGAGCGTTCCGGTGAAGGGCGGGCCGGTGCGGGCCCTGCTCCTGCGGTCCGGCGTCGTGGGGGCGCGCGGTGGGACGTCGCCCCGGGGGGGGGCGGAACCGTCGATCGGCCGATGAGCCGATGAGCCGGTCGACTGCCTGGGCTTCGAGGGGCCGGGAATACGCCGACACGGCGAACGGGGGCGCGGATCGGGGTGATCTCGGTGAGCCGGGATGTACTCAGGGGGGATGGAATCTCGGTGGCCGTGGGATCGGCGGAGGCCGCGACAGCAGGGCGGGACGCTGATCCTGATCCCGTTGGCGCTGATCGTGGTCATCTCCGTTGTGGACATGCTGGCGCCGTCGGAGGTGCACCTCGGACCGCTGCTGGTCGCCGCCCCGGCGATCACGGCCTCCTTCGCCGGCCCGGGAACCACCGTTGCCGTCGGTGCGGCGGCCCTCCTGGCCCAGACGGTCGTGGCGGCAGTGCGGACCACGGTGGTCGACCTCAACCACTCCGTGCAGATCGTCGCCCTGGCGTCGATCTCCCTCCTCGTCGCCCTCTTCGCCCGTCTGCGCGAGCAGCACGAGAAGGAGATGACGCAGCTGCGTTCGGTGGCCGAGGCCGCGCAGGCCGTGCTCCAGCGGCCCATTCCGGCCCGGATGGGCCCGCTGCGGATCGCGTCGGTCTACTTGGCGGCGGAGGCCGAGGCCCAGATCGGCGGCGACCTGTACGCGGCCGTGCGCACCCGGTGGGGCAGCCGGTTCGTGGTCGGCGACGTGCGGGGCAAGGGCCTGGAAGCGATCGGCGAGGCGTCCTTGGTGCTGGGTGCCTTCCGGACCGCGGCCTACCGGCAGGTCGACCTGCCCCGCCTGGTCACCCACCTGGAGAAAGCGGTCTTCGGAGACCCGGGCGACACCGGTGACCCGGCGGACAGCACCCTGGACGCCGAGGGCGGCGAGTCGTTCATCACCGCGGCCGTTCTCGACATCCCCGACACGGAGCCGGTGATCCACCTGGCGGACTGCGGGCACCCGCCCCCGCTGCTGCTGCGCGCCGGCCGGGTGACGCCGCTCGACGTCAGCCGGCCCGCTCCCCCGCTGGGCCTCACCGAGCTCGCCGGATCCGGTGTCGAGGTCGAGACCTTCGCCTTTGAGGAAGGTGACATCGTGCTGCTGTACACGGACGGCGTCATCGAGGCACGCGACGAATCCGGCACCTTCTACCCGCTCACCGAGCGGCTGGCCTCCTGCCCGACCGGCGATCCCCACACCCTCCTACAGCGGCTCTGCCAGGACCTCCTCGCCCACGTGGGCGGCCGGCTGGGCGACGACGCGGCGATGGTCGCCATCAAACGCGGCCCCACCTGAACCGTGCTGGTGGTCGTCGCGCCGCGGCGGGCGAGCCTGGGGCGGCCAGGTGTGTGCCGGGGCGCGGTGGGGGCGCGCCCCGGCACCGCGCGGGCGGCCGGGCACTGCTCGACCGGCCGTTCCGGGGGCAAGATGGCTACCCGGTAGGACAGTTCGTGAACCCCTATCCCGGACGGGCAGTGCTGCGGCCATTCAGCCACGTAAGGTCCGGCCGGGTGACTCATTGTGGCGGCTGGGGTCTGCGCCTGCCGGGGGCGGGCCAAGCGAGGTCGGGGATCGTGCTGCCGAGCAGCGGGCCGATGCCCTCGTCGGGGACGGGCTGCCAGCCGGCCGCGTCGTGGCAGACATAGGGGCCGAGCGGTCGCCCCGCACCGTCCGGGCCGGTCACGACACGGCGCCAGCCGAAAGCGGTCTCGCCCGCACCGGGACGGTCGTCGAACCCGGCAGGTGCCCGGCCGACATGGGCAACGAAGAACACATCGACCTCGCGGGACGCCCCGCCGCGGTCCTGCCGGTACACGCCGCCCGGCTCGAAGAAGCCCTCGCCCATGGGCCACACCTCCCATCCGCCGTCCTGTGAGCCAAGAGTGCCCCACCCTGCCGTCCCGCAGGCGCCGTTCGTCCCGTGTCGGGCCGTCCACGAGGGGGCCGGCGGCAGGGCCGGGCGAAAGCGGCGAGGCGTCCGGCTGGCGGGAACGACGCGGTCCCGGACAGGGCGCGGCACCCGCGCGCCCGGTCGGACCAGCAGGTGACGGAACACACCGTCCACCGCCTCATCGACGTCGACAACGCCCCCCGGTCCGCGGGCCAGCCGGCGAAGAGGGCCGTAGGCCGTCGAGGGCCTTCTGAAGGTGCTCGGGGCCAGAGTGGTGGACGCGGGTGCAGGAGGCCGAGGGTGGTCCAGCCACCGGCGTTTCGGCGGACCTTGATTTCGAGCCTTGACCTGCGAAACGCGCCCGCTCCGGCGTTGACCGGTGGTCGGGGAGTTGGAGGGGAGGGAGTCGGGGAACAGGAGGGGGAAACCACGGCCCCTGCGGGCCATCTGAGGGGGCTTCAGCAGGGGAAGACACCACTGTGGGGCCCTGGGTGGCGTACCGCGGGTTTGCGGCCGTACTCCTCGCAGCTCACCTCGGAGTTGCCCGGTTGTATCGCGGTCGGGTCCAAGGCGAGGCTCGCGTCCCTGGCCTGCGTCTTCCGTGTGATTCCGGCCCCATTTACAGTCCAGGGCCCGTCCATGATGATCAGCATGTATCTCGGGGAGCGGTTTGGGAGGGCGTCGCCGTGGCCACCGGTCGGAACCAGAAGCTGGGCCTCGTGGTGGGTCCGATCTTCGTTCTCGGCGCGCTCCTTTTCGGTGGTCCGAACACCACCGCCCGCTTCGACTACGCCGGTGCGCCCCGTGTCGAAGCGACCGTTCTGGTTGCCGACTACGACCACACGGCGCGTGGAACCATCGCCCGCATCATCACCGTGGCCGCTCCGGACCCCGTCCCCGTGGACGACCTCCGATCGGCCCCTCGCGACCTGGTGCCCGGCACCACTGTCACCGTTCTCACCCGCCCTGGCCACGCCCTTCTCCCCAGCCAACTCCGCTGGTCCGTCCTCGCCGTCCCAGCTCTGGCCCTCCTCGCAGAGCTGGTGATCACCTGGGTCGGCGTCGAGGCCCTCCGCGATGATCCCCCCTCCGGCCCCACCGACCCGGAGGCCTGGTTCTGACCGGTCGGGGGCCGGACCGGGCCAGGCTTGTCAGGAGTGTCAAGGGACACTAGGAGCTCGGAGCTCCCCACCGGCGGACGTTGAAAGTCCCCAGCGGACAGTTGATCTCCCCGTTTGTGGGTCAGCCGAGCGGGACGACGCCTCGTCCGGTGGTTGCCTCGGCGAGGCGGTGGCTGTCGCCCGTTGTGACGACAACGTGGCGTGATGCAGGAGCCGGTCGACGGTCGCCGTGGCGAGGGTCTTGGGCGTGATCTCGTCGAATCCAGATGGGTGGAGGTTGCTGCTGACGGCCAGACTGCGTCGCTCGTAGGCCGCATCGACCAGGCGCTAGATGTACTCGGCGGCGTCCGGGGAGACGGGCAGGAGCCCGATGTCGTCAACGGTGATCAAATCGGTTCGGGTCATCCGGGTGATCGCCTTCGAGACGGAGTCGTCGACGCGGTGACGGCGGATCAGTGCCCTGAGGTCTTCGATGCGGAACCAGGCGACGGTCATCCCGGCGTCGACCGCCAACTGGCCGAGCACCTCGCTGAAGTGCGATTTCCCGGTCCCGGAGGGGCCGACGACGCAGAGGTTCGCGCGCCGGCCGACCCATTCCAGGGTCCGCAGCGCGGACTGCGTGGGGACCGGGATCGAGGACGCTTCCTCGTTCCAGATGTGGAAGGTCCTGCCGGTGCCTCAGCCTTCTCCGAGGCCGACGCGGTGAAGGTCGCGCGCAGGCATGGGCGGTGGCGGCTTCACCGAGGTTACGCCACAGGTGGAACCGGTCGGCGCGAGGACACCCGTCTCGCCCGGCCCGGTGGTCCGCCCCTGGCGCTGCCACCGAGCGGCCTGCCGCCGCTGAGCCGGCCCGGCCCCACCGCTCGGCGCCGAGACCACAGCCGTGGCCGCGTCACGAAGATCGAGTGCCCCAGGGCGTGAGATGCCCGTGGGCCGCCCGAACACTAGACTGGATCGGACCTTCCGACCCCTCGGGGAGGGTGTCATGCCCGCCGTGACCGTGGACAACGTCCTGGATCTGCCGCGTATCGCCGAGCCCGATCCGCAGGTCGCCGCGCAGCGGACGGTCACGACGGTGACCTCTGCGCCCAGCGGGTTCGAGGGTGAGGGCTTCCCGGTGTACCGGGCCTTCGCCGGTGTTCCGACACAGGCGCTCGACCCGTTCGTCCACATGGACCAGATGGGCCAGGTCGACTACGCCCCGGGCGAACCCAAAGGGACGCCGTGGCACCCGCATCGGGGCTTCGAAACCGTCACCTACATGATCGACGGTCTCTTCCAGCACCAGGACTCGCACGGGGGCGGCGGTCTGATCACCGACGGCGCCACGCAGTGGATGACCGCGGGGAGCGGGATCCTGCACATCGAGACGCCGCCCGAGGCGCTGGTCGTCTCCGGTGGCCTGTTCCACGGCATCCAGCTGTGGGTCAACCTGCCCAGAGCCAGCAAGTGGAACCCGCCCAAGTACCAGAGCATCGAAGGCCCCGAGGTCACGCTGCTGTCCTCTGCCGACGGCGGCGCGCTGGTGCGGGTCATCGCCGGAGAGCTCGACGGACATGCCGGCCCCGGCTCGACGTTCACGCCGATCACTCTCGTACACGCCACCATCGCTGCCGGAGCGCGCCTGGTACTGCCCTGGCGACCCGACTTCAACGCGCTGGTCTACGCGCTGGCGGGACACGGTTCGGTGGGGACCGAGGGTCGCCCCCTCGCCGCTCACCAGCTCGCGGTCCTCGGCGCGGGCGGCGCCCTGACCGTCACGGCGAGCAGTCGGCCCGACGGCGACACGGCCGACCTGGACGTGCTGATCCTGGGCGGGGAGCCGATCCGGGAGCCGGTCTTCCAGTACGGGCCGTTCGTGATGAACACCAAGGCCGAAATCATCCAGGCCATGGAGGACTACGAGGCAGGCCGGCTCGGGGTGATCCCGGACGACGCGATCATGCCGCACACCGCGCGGGGAGCCGATCGTCGCCCGGAACGGTGACGGCAGGGCGTGACTCCCGGAATCGTCGTTGCGCATCGTCGGCCGACCGATGCCGCTATGCCACCGGCAGGTGGCTCGCCGGCCCCGACCTCTTCGGCGAGGCCCCGACGCGCCTGCCCCAGCTGGAGCGGCCTGCCTCCGACCGCACACCGCCGACCCGTTCGTGCTGGAAGTCCGCGACCCGGTACACAGCGGGGTGACGGCGAGTGTGCCGCTGCACCTGCGCGACGGCTGGGCCGCCCGCACCGCCGCCCGGCTCGACCAGCTCCGCGCCGCACTCGCCGGCTACCCATGAACGCAGCCGCTGGGAAGGTGCAGGAGCCTGGGACAGACCAGGGCCCGAGAGCGCGGGCGCGATCATACGAGGCCGGAGGCAGCACTCCGGTGCAGTGCAGGAGGCCTCGCCACTCGGGCCGGCCTCGGGATGCCGGGCCGTCAACGCCGTCCTCGCGTCGACGGCCCGAGCGGCCATCCGGCGGGTATCGACAGCTGCTGCGTCGACGCCGGGATGGCTTGGAGAGCGGCCAGCAGGACCTGCTGGCGGCGATCGGCATCGAGCCGGACGCCGACTCGTCGCCGCCAAGCACGCCGCGGAGGCGACTCCGAAGACCTCCCGCGCCGACCGGTTCCGGCATGGCCTGGCCGTTCTCGCCGCGTTCGCCGAGCGGGAGGGCCACGTCCGGGCTCCCCGCCGCACAAGGAGCCGCTGGAGGTCGCGGTAGCCGGCCCCGGCAGGGAGGAGAGCGTCGAGACCGTCCATATCGGCCTCGGCGCGTGGCTGAACAACAGGAAGGCCCGCCGTGCCAAGCTGACGCCGGGCCAGCTCGCGCAGCTCGCCGAGCACGGCGTGGAGTGGGCGTAGGCCCGGCCTGGCGGGTGTACTGCTGGAGGCCGAGGACGCCGGCGACTGGCGACGGCCCGCCGCTCGAGCCCACCGACGCGGACCTTCGGGCCTCCGAAGTTGCCCGCGCTCGGGAGGGTCTGTTGGAGGTCCGACGGCTGTCCGGCACCACCGCTGCGCCGGCTACTTGGGAGCGGGCCCGTGCAGTGTGGGCGGTCGCGCTCGCGTTTGAGGCCGCAAGGCTTCCGCCGTGCGAGGTGGACCACCGCGGTCGGCGCGTGCGCACCGGCTACCGCGTAGTGCCAGGCTCCACCGAGACCGAGGCCCGCGTGGAGTGGCGCGGGCCGGCGTCCTCCCGCGCGCGCCAGGAGGCGGCACAGCAGCTGGAAGTGTGTGCGGCCCTCCTGGCGGAATGCGGCGGGGAGTCGCTCGCCTACCTCGCTTCCGGCGGCCTGCGGTTCCTCACGGCCACCCCGGCCGACTGACCCAGAGCCAACGCGCGGGGCCCTTCGTGGGGCGCGGGCGTGCGTCGCGGCGCGGCATCACCCGAGGCCAGGGGGGTCGGGCCGGAGCTGAGGGTGCAACCCTCTGCAAGGGGGGCTCTCCAGTAGTGCGCGACGTCTGCGTCGTGCTTGAGCCGGCGCAGCAGCTGGTCCAGGCCGGCGTCGCTCGCGCGGGCGCGCAGCAGATAGTCGTACTCGCCGGTGACGTGCGCGGGGCGCGGCCTCGGTGATCCCGGGCAGCCGCAGGGCCGTCGTCTCGAAGGCGTCGCTGTCGGTCTCGGGCCGCTGCCGGACTCGATGAAGACAGTCAGAGATCCGCGCATCCGCGCGCAGCTCACCGAGGATCTCCCTGTCGAGGTCGTCCATGCCGTGATTATCGCGGCGGACGCCGGAATTGGTCAGCGGGTTCCGGGCCCGCGGGGCACGGTGGCCGGCATGACGTTCGAGGTGGAGACCCTGGTGGGGGCGGCTGTGGCGGGTGGCGCCCCGGGCCTGGGAGCGGCCGTGCCGCTGGGCGCGGTCGGGGTGCTGGTGGTGGAGGAGGGGCGTCGGGGGTGGCGCGGCGGTGAGCGCGGCGTGCGCGGTCGCCTTCGTCGGCATCCTGTACGCGGCGCTGGCGACGGTAGTGGGGCGCGGCTGTCGGAGGCGCTCGCCGGGTGGGAGCCGTGGACGCGGGCGGTCGCGGCGCTCCTGCCGGCGGTGGTCGCGGTGCGCGGACTGGTGGGGCTGCGGCGGCCGGCGTCCTCGAAGGTGCCGGCGGCCGTACCGGCGGGGCCGGCACCGCGGCTGGCGGAGGGTCGGGACGGGGTCAGGCGGGGGCTCGGGGCGAGGCGTCGCTGGGACGTTCCTGCAGTTCACGGGCCTGACGCTGGTCAACCCGACGACGGCGCTGTACTTCGCCGCTCTGGTGACGGGAGGGGGCGGCCCGGGCGTGCGGCAGCGGGGCCGCGTTCGTGGCCGGCGCGTACGTGGCCTCGCTGACGTGGCAGCAGTTCCTGGCGGTGGTGGGGGTGTCGATGGGGCGCGCGCCTCTCGCCGAAGGCGCGGCGACCGACCTACTGCGCCGGGTACGGGCTGGTGGGCTATTACGCTGCGCGACCACTCTGGGCGTGATGGGTGACGACTGTGGCTGGTGCCACCAAGACAGGCGGCGGAAGCGGGAACTCCGCTTGATTCGGTGACGGATCGTTACATGACGATCGCTTCGGGTGGAGCTCGCGGGCGGCTTCGCCGGGGCATTGGTGTGATCGGGGGCGCATTGGCGGCCTTTTCGATCATGGAAATCCTCTCAAAAGCTGCTATTTCCGGCGCGATTTCTTGATCCTTACCGCTGGTAACAGTCAACTGACCTGCACCGTAAGGGAATTGCTTGATTACCGACCGCAACCGCCCGTAGCTTCTTGGGCGGTGCAACGAGCACCACCCGGGTTCACCCCGATGCACGGCCCGCCGGCTGACCCCGGCGCGAGGGCCGTGCCCGCCGACCGGCCGAGCTCGGAACGGGCCGGCGGCGAGCGGGGGGAGACCGGGGCGGCACGGCACGTCGGACACGTGCCCGGCCGCCCATCGAGTGAGGTGAGCGCAACGTGGGCCCCACCGGGGCCTGGTTCCGCATGCCTGCCTGGGGATTGTCGAGAGGATGTTCATGACTTCCGGTCACGAGACCATCGCTGCCACCACCTCCCCCAAGGCCACCACCAAGCGCAACCGAGTCCGCGTGGCCGTCGTGGCCGGCGCCGCCGTCGCGGCGCTGCCGGTGGCCGGCCTCGTCTCGGCCCCCTCGGCCTCGGCCGCCTCCGCCTCGACCTGGGACGCCGTCGCCCGGTGCGAGAGTGGTGGCAACTGGTCGATCAACACCGGCAACGGCTTCTACGGCGGTCTGCAGTTCACCGCCAGCACCTGGCGGGCGTACGGCGGCACCGCATACGCGCCGCAGGCGAACCGGGCCAGCAGGGCGCAGCAGATCGCCGTCGCCGAGAAGGTGCTCGCCTCGCAGGGCCCCGGTGCCTGGCCGGTCTGCTCCAGGAAGGCCGGTCTGACCAGGGGCGGCGCGCCGGCCCAGGTCGGCACCGCCACCAAGGCCAAGCCGGCCACGCCCAAGGCCGCAGCCCCGAAGCCGCCCAAGCCCGCCCCCAAGTCCCGGCCCGCCCAGACCCCGACCCCGTCGGCCCCGGTCAACTCCCCCGGCGCCCCCACCGGCACCTACACCGTCAAGAGCGGCGACACCCTGAGCGAGATCGCGGTCAAGTTCGGCACCGACGTGTGGAGCCTGTACGCGAAGAACATCCGGACAATCGGCGACGACCCCGACCTGATCTTCCCGGACCAGGTGCTGGACCTCTGACCCCTGGTCGGACCACGGCCGGCCACCCCTCCGAGGGGCGGCCGGCTCCGGCGCGTGGGCCTCGGTGTCCGGTCCCGTGCGCGGGCCCCCGGCGGGCGACCCGACTGGTGGGCCCCGGTGTCCGCGTCAGTAGGCTCGCAGGGTGGCGAAGCTGATCAACGGCCCCGAGTTGACCGGCTCCCCCGTCGTCGCCGCAACACCATGAACCGCGAGCGCGGGCTGAGCGGCGTCAACGGCTACGCCCGCGAACTGGGCTTCGACCCGACGGTCCGGCCGGCCGCGGCCGGCGCGGACTCCGCCTGACTCGACCTGTGCAGCGGCGAGGGCCGGGCACTGGTGGAGGCGGCGCGGGCGCTGCCCGCAGCGGCCGAGTTCACCGGCATCGACCTGGTCGGCCCACTCGCCACCCCGCCCGACCTTGCCACGCTGCCTGCGCTGCGCCTGGTGACCGCGGCGCTCGCGGACTGGGAGCCGCGGGGCCGGTACCACCCGATCGCCTGCGTGCACGGCCTGCAACACTGGGGGACCAACTCGCCGCGATCACCCGGCGCCTCTGGCTCACTCCGGACGGCCTGTTCGCGGCGCACCTGGACCCCGGTTCGCTGCGGTGGGCGGACGGCTCCGGCGCCGCCCGGCCCGTGCTGGCGGCGCTGCGGACGGCCGGGCTCTCGTACCCGCCACGGCGTCACCTGCCGACGCTGGAGGGCGGACGCGAGGTGCGGCTGCCGTCGACTACCTCGGGGCGGACCCGGCGGCCGGCCCCGACTGGACGGGCCAGCCGGCCGTGGCCTCGTCCCACCGGGACGCTTCGGGCCACCGGGAAGTGACGTGAGGGGTCGACGCCGGTTCGATTGTTGAACGTTGAACGCGATGTCCGAATACCGCCGGACGCGTGATCGCCAAGGTCCGATGATCGAGTCATGTCCGAGAACACGACAGCGAGTTCGGGGAAGATGACGACGAGTACGACCACGGTGGCCGGACGGCTGGCGGGCAAGGTGGCGCTGGTGACCGGCGGCAGCCGGGGAATCGGCGAGGCGGTCGCGCTGCGGCTGGCCGAGGAGGGCGCCGGCGTGGCGCTCACCTACCGGGACAGTGCCGAGCGTGCCGAGGCGGTCGCGGCCAAGATCGAGGGAATGGGCCGCCGCGCCTGGGCCGTACGGGCGGACAGCGCCGACCCCCGGGCGATCCGGGAGGCCGTGCACGCGGTGGCGACGCGGTTCGGCCGACTCGACATCCTGGTGAACAACGCGGGCGTCGGCGTGGTCGGCCCGATCGAGGAGATCGACGAGGCCGACAACGACCGGGTGCTGGACGTCAACGTCCGGGGGCCGCTGCTGGCCTCCAAGGCGGCCATCGCCCACCTGGGCGAGGGCGGACGGATCGTCACCATCGGCAGCTGCATGGCCGAGCGGGTCGCCTTCCCCGGTGGCGCGGTGTACGCGACCAGCAAGGCGGCCCTGTCCGGGCTGACCAAGGCGCTGGCGCGGGAGCTCGGGCCGCGCGGCATCACCGCCAACCTGGTGCACCCCGGTCCGACCGACACCGACATGAATCCGGCCGACGGGCCGGGGCCGACTTCCAGGCCGGCTTCACCGCGCTGGGCTCGTTCGGCACCCCGGCGGACGTGGCCGGCACCATCGCCCACCTGGTGGGCCCGGAGGGCCGGTACATCACCGGTGCCGCGATCGCGGTGGACGGCGGGTTCACGGTCTGAGACCGGCGGGCCCTTCTGGGGCACGGCCCCGCCCGGGCGGTGAACCGCCATTCGGCCCGGGCTGCGCGCTGGTCCGCGCTCCGCGCACGCCCGCAGGTCGTCATCGGCGGGGGCCCGGGAACGACCCCGGGAAACCGAGCGCAGCGAGCAGAGGCAGAGGCGGATGCCCACCTTGCGGATCGAGCACGTGCTGACCGACCACCACATCCGGAAGCAACTGTTCGACGCCGACCCGCTCCACCGCGAGCGCTCCGGCGTGCGCGGGTACCGCATCCAGCAGGCCCCGGGGCCGTCCCAGTTCGTCGCGATCGACCTGCCATGCCGACTTGCAGGCCGCGATCCGGGAGGATTGCATGGCCAGGGGCGCGCTCTCGGCCCACCCGAGTGAGCGACGCGGCGCGACCGCTGTGGCAGCTCCCGCCGGGGCCGGGCAGCGCGGAATCCGGGCAGACGACCTCGTCGCCCGCAGTCGGGCCACCACCGCCGGAGGCGGACATGGGCAGTGTGGAAGCGAGCGAGAACGTTGCGGCCGGAACGCCGCCGGTGGAAGTCGGGGAGATGCGGCTCGAGGTCGTCGTGGTGCCGGTCTCCGACGCCGACCTCGCCAAACAGTTCTACCAGGCACTGGGCTGGCGGCTGGATGCCGATCTGACCGTCGACGAGGGCTACCGGGTGGTGCAGTTCACCCCGCCCGGCTCCCTGTGCTCGATCATCTTCGGCCAGGGCGTGACGACGGCGCCGCCCGGCTCGACGCAGGGTCTGCAGCTCACGGTCCACGACATCGACGCGGCGCGCGCGGACCTGGTCGAGCGCGGGGTGACCGTGAGCGAGGTGTTCCACGACGTCACGGGCATCTTCCACCACGCCGGAACGGGGGGCCGCGCCGACGGTCCGGCACCCGGGCACGCGGACTACGGCTCCTTCGTGTCGTTCAGCGACCCGGACGGCAACGGCTGGCTGCTCCAGGAGATCAAGAAGCGCCTTCCCGGCCGCTGACAGCCGGCCGCTGACAACGGGCCACTGACAACCGGTCACTGACAGGGAGAACCCATGGGAACGACCTACGAATCCGCGGAGGACCTCGCGGCGGCCCTGCGCCGGGCGGCCGAGGCACACGGCAGGCACGAGGCACGCACCGGCCAGGAGGACCCGAACTGGCCGGACTGGTACGCGCTCTACATGGTGCGGGAGCGGGCCGGCGAGGAACTGCCGACGTGAGCGGGCACTTCGATGTGATCGTGCTCGGCGGCGGCTCCCCCGGCGAGCACTGCGCCGGGGCGCTGGCCGACGGCGGGCTGCGGGTCGCCGTGGTGGAACGCGAACTGGTCGGCGGTGAGTGCTCCTACTACGCGTGCATCCCGTCGAAGACGCTGTTGCGGCCCGGCGAGGCGGTACAGCAGGCGCGCGAGGCCGCGGCGAGCGCCCAGGTCTCGGTCGAACAGGCATTGGCCTGGCGGGACTTCATGGTCTCGGACTACTCGGACGCCGGCCAGGAGCGCTGGCTGGCGAACAACGGCATCACGCTGCTGCGCGGCACCGGACGGCTGGCCGGCACCGGCGCGGTCGAGGTCGACGGGGTCCGCTACACCGCCGACCACGTGGTCCTCGCCAACGGCGCCGACGCCGCGATTCCGCCGATCCCCGGGCTGCGTGAGCTCGACGGCGTGTGGACCAGCCGCGAGGTCACGGGGATGAAGGAGGTGCCGCGCCGCCTGGTCGTCCTGGGCGGCGGCCCGGTCGGGGTGGAGATGGCCCAGGCCGTGCGCCGCCTGGGCGGCGAGGTGGTCCTCGTCGAGCGGGAGGAACGTGTACTCGCCCGCGAGCACCCCGGGCTGGGCGACGCGCTCGGCGAGGTGCTGCGCCGCGACGGCATCGAGGTGGTCCTGTCGGCGGGCGTGAGCGCCGCCCGACGGGAGGGCGAGGAGTTCGTCGTCGACCTCGACGACGGCCGCGAGCTGCGTGGCGAGCGGATCCTGGTCGCCACCGGCCGCCGGCCGCGGGTGCACGACATCGGCCTGGAGCAGGTGGGCATCGAACCCGACGCCCGCGGCGTCCCGGTCGACCCGAACCTGCGGGTCGCCGAACGGCTGTGGGCAATCGGCGACGTCACCGGCCTGTGGCCGCTCACCCACGTCGGCAAGTACCAGGGGCGTATCGTCGCGGCGAACATCCTCGGCGAGCCCCGGCCCGCCGACTACAGCGCCGTCCCACGGGTGGTCTACACCGATCCGCAGGCCGCCGCGGTCGGCTCCGCCGACGGCCGGTTCAGCGCCACCGTCCCGCTGTCGGAGGTGGCGAAGACCGCCACCTACACACGTGAGTACGCCACCAGCAACGGCTTCCTCACGCTGTTCAGCGACGGCGAGACGCTGACGGGCGCATGCGCCCTCGGCCCGGAGGCCGGCGAGTGGCTGCAGCAGGCCACCCTGGCGATCCGCGCGCGGGTCCCGCTCGACGTGCTGACCGACACGATCCAGCCGTTCCCGACGTTCTCGGAGATCTACCTGGCCGCGTTGAAGTCGCTGCGCGCCGGGATCGCCCTGGGCGGCGGCCCCGCCGCGGCGCAGCCGACAGCGCGATGACCAGCACCGGCCCGACCGGGGCGACCCACGACATCGACGGCGGGCAGCAGCCGCTCCCCCGGTGAGCAGCCGGCCGGCAGGCGAAAGGGCTTCAGCATGCGCTCCGACATCAGGCCCGGCGGGACCTTTCCCGACTACGAACTTCCCGACCACACCAATGTGCCGCGCAGGCTCAGCAGGCTGCAGCGCGACGACCCGCTGATCCTCACCCTGGCCCGCGGCCACTACTGCCCGAAGGAGCACCAGCAGCATCTCGAACTCGCGGCCTTCTACCCGAAGATCGCCGTGGCCTACACCCAGGTCGTCACGATCGCGACCGACGAGCACCACGAACTCCAGGAGTTCCGTGCGTCGGTCGGCGCCCAGTGGCCGTTCCTCGCCGACCCCGGGCGCATCGTGCAGCAGGACCTGGACATCGCCGAGTACACCGACCCCGACCACAACCCGATGATCCCGCACACGCTGGTCCTCAAGCCGGGCCTGGTCGTGCACAGCGTCTACAACGGCTACTGGTTCTGGGGCCGTCCGTCGGTAGCCGACCTCTGGCGCGACCTGCGCGAGGTCTCCCGCGAGATCCGCCCCGACTGGGACCTGAGCACCCCGGGCCTGCGCGAGAAGTGGGACAGGGGCGACCACTCGCCCTTCCACGGCTGGAACCGGCGCGCAGCGGCGCGCGCCGCGTCCACCGGCCCCAACCCGGACGATCCGGCCGGCCGGGATCGCTGACGTATCGTCAAAGGCCAGGCAGAAGCGCCCGAATCTGTCGGCGCTCCGTCGGAAGCCGGCAACGCACAGCCCGACGCCTGTTCCGCAGACGCCCTCGCCGAGTCGAGCTGGTCAACGCGCGCGGCAGCCCGGGCACTCGTTGCGCCGACCGTTGCATCTCCGGGATCATGTCGGCCACGATCAGCTCGGCGAGCCGTTCGGACGAGGCGCGGTTCTGGCCGGTGCGTTCCCGCAGGAGCAGTCCGTCGACGCCCCGGTCCGATGCGCCCGGGACGACCTTGCGCTTTCCGCACTCCACGAAGGTGGTGCTCAGCGCGGCGGCCCCGCGGCCGCCAGTGCATCCACCACGATCTCCGCGATCCGTCGCGGCTCCTCGCCGGGGAGAAAGGTGCCGGGGATCGTGACCACATTCGCGTGCGGGCACACCTCCAACGTGCGCCGCTCGTCGGCGGTGAGCCCGCCGTCGCCCTTCTCCGCGTGCACGACCCAGACCGGCACGTCGGCCGCACACAGGCGTGCGGCCGGCCGGGCGTGCGTGCCGAGGTAGTCGAGGTAGCCGCGGAAAATCCGGCGGACCGCGTGCGGATCATTGCTTCGCAGGTCGCCGAGCACCTCGGCCCAGCGCTCAGGCGACACCCGCATGTTTTTCGAGGCCGGGCCCATGAGCTTCAGCAGGGCGGCAGCGGGCAGGGGGCCGAGGACATCGCCCAGCCGGCAGACGACCCGAAAGAACGCAGGTTCGTCCGCGGGCGACAAGCTGATGCCCAGCAACACGGTCGGGCCGGTGAACGCACCGGTTGCGACCATCTCGAGCGCGACCGTGGGGGCCAGCGGGACAATTGAAGTGCGACAAGCATGGTGCTGATCTTCGTCCTGGGCGGGGTGGAATGATGGGCACGTCAGTTGGTGCGCCCGGCCGGGGCCCGCTCATGGAACGGTTGGCCCCGCAGGATCTCATGTTGCTGTGGTCGGACGATTTCGGCTGGCCCGAGGTCATCGGTGCCCTCGGCATCCTCGACGGCGCCAGGCTCCTCGATTCAGACGGTCGCTTCCGGGCCGAGGCAGTGCGAGAGGTGGTGGGAAGCCGCCTGTCTCAGGTCCCTCGCTTCCGTCAGCTTCTCCACGCACCCCGGCGCGGGCTCGGCCGGCCGCTGTGGGTCGACGCCCCGGCCTTCGATCTCACCGAGCACGTCCGGGTCCTCCCCTTCGCTGCTCCTCCGGATGAGGTGGGTCTTCTTCAGGCTGTCGAGCACCTGCGGGCGCTCCCCCTGGCCAGGTCGCGGCCGCTGTGGGAGATGTGGTTCCTGCCCGGCCTGACCGGCGACCGGGTGGCCGTGTTCATCAAGGTGCACCACACGATCGCCGACGGCGCGGCGGGCGTGGCTCTGCTCGGCGCGTTCCTCGATCCGAGCGCCGATGCGCCCACGACGCCCGCCCGGCCCTGGACCCCGGAGCCGATGCCCTCCAACCGCGACCTGTTCGACGACAACCTCCGTGGGCGTGTCCAAGCGGCGGAAGGCACCCTGTCGAAGCTCCGCCGACCCGCCACTACGCTGCACCAAGCCCGGGACAAGTGGCCCGCGGTACGCGAGAACTACTTCAAAGGGCGAGCGCCGCAGATGAGCTTCAACATCCCTGTGGGCCCCCACCGCAGGCTCGCGCTCGTCCGCAGCCGTCTCGACGACGTCAAACAGATCGCTCACAGCCACGAGGTGAAACTGAACGACGTCCTGATGGCGGCCACCGCCGACGGTATTCGAGAACTCCTGCTCAGCCACGGGGAACGCGTCGAGGGCCTGGTCCTGCGGGCCTTCGTGCCCGTCTCCCTGCACCAGGAAGAACCCGGCAGGGCACGCGGCAACCGGTCCGGAATGATGTTCGTTCCGCTCCCGATCGGTGAGCCCGATCCGGTCCGCCGACTGCGGCTGATAGCCGCCGCGAGCGCTCGACAGAAGCACTACGTCGTCGGCCCGCCCGAAGGAATCCTCGGCCGCAACCGCGTCGTCCAGCGGGCCATGATGCGCGGCCTCGGCCATCAGCGCTGGGCGAACCTCTATGTCGGGAACATCTTCGGCCCCCCGATCCCGCTCTACCTCGCCGGAGCGCGGATCACCGAGATCTTCCCGGTGGTGCCGATCACCGGGAACTTCACCCTCGCCATCGCCGCGCTCTCCTACGCCGAGCAGTTCAACATCGGCGTGGTCGTCGACGCGAACGCCTGTCCCGACATCGAGGTCCTCGCCGACGGCGTACGGAACCACCTGCAGGCGTTCAGGTCCTCCCGGCCACATACCGAAGCGGGGTAACGGGCAGAGGCGCCGTGCTGCCTGGGCAATCGCGTCACCGGTCCGGCGCCACGCCCGACCGAGCAGCCCGGGCACGCTGTTCGGCCGCCGCCGTGATCGCTCGGAGCGTCCCGCGCAGAACGACGCCAACGCCCGCGGAGACCAGCGTCCAGTAGCGGCCGAAGCGGGCGGTGGATTCCGGATCGGTGCAGGCGGTCCTCGCCTCGTAAGTGAGCAGGGACCGCCGGGTGCCGTACGGATGGACCACGAAGGCGGCCGCCATCTTCGCCCAGCCGACCTCGTCGAACGACGCGAACTCCTCCGGTTCGACCCTCCGCCACTCGATCGAGGCCTGCCACGGCTTGCCGACCGCCCCGAAAACGAGCTCACGCCCCGGACTCTCGCCCAGCGCCACCCAGGGCTGGTCCTCCCACGCCTCCCCGGCACTGTCGAACAGATCGGCCACCCGCATCGACGGCGGGGTCGGGATGGGCCGGCCATGCAGCCGGTCCGGCAGCCCGCGCGCCCACATGGCCGCGTTGAGGAGCGGGGAATCGAGGGTAAGCAGGTCCAGCCCGCGCACCGCCTCATAGGTGACCGGGGGCGCCGCGGCGAGCGCCACGCATTCGAGGCGGGAGAATCCGAACTCGGGCAGCGCACCGTCCAGCAGCAGCGCGCCACCGGCGGGATCGAAGGTGGAGTCGGCGCTCATCACGGCCTCCCCGGATGCCCGGTCACGGCCCGCCGGAGCCGGGCGCGCAGGTTGTGGAACTGGCGGGTCTGCATGACGAAGTGGGCCGGTTCCCAGAACAGCAGGTCCATCGGCCCCGTGAGCACACGCGGGCGGCTCCGGCCGTGCGTTCGGACGACCAAGCGGGTGCCCGCGCCAGCCGGTTCGAGGTGAAAGCCCCAGACCGAGCTGACGAACGCCCGCGGCGCCCGTCCCTCCGTCGGGTCAAACGGGCGGCCCGACGGCACTCTCGTATCGTCCCGCAGCACCAAGGTCCGTTCCGGCACGAGCACCACAACGGTGAACCAGGCGCGACCACTGGGCACCGATGTAAGCCGTTGCCCCACCGCCAGGCTCTGCCACTCGGGGACGATGCGATCCACGCTCGGCCGTCCGCCGTTGTCCAGTCGGTCCCAGCTGTACCAGCCGCCGCGGTCGCAGCCCATCTGCACCAGCCAGGGCCACACCTCAGAAGGCGGCGCGGGCAGCGTCGTGGCCATCGTCGAGCCGCCGTCAGCACCGGGAATGAACTCATCCCCGGGATAGGACCGCGCAGCCTCCTCGCTCGTCGCGCCCCGGGTCAGCATCCTCGGCCGCAGGACCAGGGCATACAGGACCAAGGCCACCGCGACGGAAGCGACGGCGGCCGGCACGACCGTTGCTCGGTGTTCGCGCACACTTCGACAGTTACTCAACCGACTCGGTGGCGCCATCGGACCACCACAGATGGGAGTACGAGGTCGGGAACGCGCAGCTCAAGACCGCGATGCGAGGCCCCGGCAGGATCCTGCGGTCCAAGAGTCCGGACCTGGTCCGCCAGGGGATCTACGACTACCTGCTCGCGCACTACGCGATCAGCGCCCTGATCTGCCGGGCCGCGACCAACGCCGGGATCGCAGCCCTCCGCCGATCCCCACCCACAGCGGTGGACGGCCGCCCGGGGCGCATCGCCGCAGCGGCCCGCGGGCCTGTTCCCGGCCCCCAGGGCCACCCCGGTTGCCGGTGGGTGATCGGGCGGATTCCGCCACTCCGGCGGGTGACTGCTCCGGTGGCCGAGGCCCCGCTCTTGGCGGCAGGAACCTGTCCGACGTGCGTGGTGGGCAGGGCACGCTAACGCTGGGGGTGGTGGAGCGACAAGGAGCGACGGTGACCGGCCAGGGCCTCGTTGCGGCAGGCGCGGCCCGGCCAACCCCATCGCCCCACCGCGACCTGCAGCTACTCCTGATCACGAGAACGGTGAAAGCCCCCGCTGGACGACCATTCGAGTGTTGCTCCGGGCGCGGGTCGCACTGATCGCGGTTGAGGAGGATGAACAATGAGCGACTCCACGCCCGGCCGGACAGCGCCGCCGCCCCCCGAGGAGCCGTTCCGGGGCAGGATCGAGGAGGCGATCGAGGACTCGACGGCCGCCTTTCCCGAGCCGCTGAGGGCGCCGGCGGGTGCACCGAACGTGCTGCTGATCATGGGTGACGACATCGGGTACGGCCACATGAGCGCGTTCGGCGGGCCGGCCGACACCCCGGTGTTCGACCGGCTCGCGGAGCGGGGGCTGAGGTTCAGCAACTTCCACACCTCCCCGGTGTGCGCGGCGTCGCGGGCCGCTCTGGTTCGAGTTCACCGGCGTCCTTCGCCGGGTCACGGTCAAGGTGTAGGTCCGGGTCCACCCAGGACATTGCTGCGCAGGACACAGCGGAACCCGAGATGGCTGGTGGAGCTGTCGGAGGTCTGCGCCTGCCGGGTGGCGGGGCGGTCGCGCAGGCAGTAGTTCGGTGCGCACAGGTGGGAACCGCCCTTGATCACCAGCCGCACCTCGGAGGGCCGCCCGGCACCGGGCGGTCCGCAGCACGGCCGCCCGGCCGGCTCGCGGGAGGAGGTGCTCCCCTGGCCGTGGTCGGGGGTGAATGCGCTGCCGGTCCACTCCCAGACGTTGCCGCACACGTCAACCAGGCCGTACCCGTTGGGTGGGAACGCCCCGACCGGTGAGGTGCGCCGATGCCCGTCGGGGCGCAGGTCCTCGTAGGGGAACCGGCCCTGCCAGGTGTTGGCCATGATCCGGCCGCGGACCGTCGCCGAGTCCCCCAGGCGTAAGTGGCGCCATCGAGGCCGCCACGGGCGGCGTACTCCGACTCGGCCTCGGTCGGCAGGTCCTTTCCGGCCCAGGCCGCGTACGCCGCGGCATCGGCGTGGGTGACGTGGACCACGGGGTGCCGGTCCCGGCCGTGCAGGGTGGAGCCGGGTCCTTCGGGGTGGCGCCACTGGGCGCCGGGGACCCACGACCACCACAGCCGGAAGTCGTGCAGCGGCACCGGACGGCCGGGCGGGGTGAACACCAGCGAGCCGGGCACCAGCTGGTCGTCCGAGGCGTCGGGGTACTCCGAGGCTTCCGGGGCTCTCTCCGCGGTGGTGAGGTGGCCGGTCTCCTTGACGAAGCGACGGAACTCGGCGTTGGTGACCGGGTGCTCGTCCACCCACAGACCCTCGACGGAGCGGCGGTGGACGGGGCGCTCCTCCGGATAGAAGTCCTCACTGCCCATCAGGAAATCGCCTCCGGGGACCCACACCATGTTCCTGGGCGATCGCTCCAGCGCCGTCCGGCGCTCGTCTGCACCGGCGGTCGTAGGCCGAGCAGCCGGGGATGACGGATCGAACCGGGTCATGGACTGCCACCTCCTCATCCATGGTGACACCGACGCGTCTCCTCGCCTCCGAGTCAGAGCGCGTGGCGCTCCGATGACGGGCGCCCCGGGTCCGCGAGCGCCAACATCACGCAGGTGAACGCGCACAGCTTCACGCCGCCTCCACTCCGTGCGATGGCCACGAGCCGGGCGCGGGAAACAAGGAGATGCGGCCATGCACAAGCCCTTGCTCCCCCAGGTGCCCTTGTCTCCACAACAAGGGATCGGCCCAGGTCAAAGCCTGTTGCCTCCTGACCTCCACCGCCGGTTCTCGCTGCTCGACAGGTCACGGACACCTACGCCACGCACATGTCCAGTTCATGGACGATCCGCACACATTGCCACTCGGAAAAGTGACCGAAGCGCACCGCGCCTGGCAGTACCTGGTGCGCCGTCACGGGGCACCGGCGCCGGGGCTCGGCGCAGAGCTCGGCCTGGTGGTGCCACCGTCGGCGCGGGAGTGGGCGCTCGTGCCCTCCTGGTCCTGGCACCGCGCCGGGGTCGACGCGAAGGGCACCGAGACGATCCTCCGCGCGCTGCGGCTCGCACCCCGCCTGGAAGAGGCCTCCACGATGCCCGGCACCGAGGCGGCGGCGCGGCTGATGCACGTGCCCGGGCTCGGGCCGTGGACGGCGGCCGAGACGCTGCAGCGCTGCAACGGCGGCCCGGACGCGGTCTCCGTCGGCGACCTGCACCTGCCGAACACTGTCGCCTGGGCCCTCGCCGGGAAGGCCCACGGCACCGACGAGGAGAATGCCCGACCTCCTCGCTCCCTACGCCGGCCACCGCCACTGCGTCTGCCCGCCTGATTCATACCCTCGGCGTGCGCGCGCCCCGATTCGGCCCCCGCCTCGCACCCAACGACCACCGCCACCGCCACCGCCACCGGTGACTCTCGCCCGCGGGCGAGCGGGCTGCACGCCGCCGGCCGTGGACAGTCGGCCGATGTCTGCGGCTTCGCTCCCACAGCGCGGTGATCGCGCGGCTCGCCACCTCGCCGGATGTGCCGGACGCGTCGAGCTCGGGGAGGAGATGCTGCATGGCGTATTGCTGCGTGACGGGCTCCAGCAGCGCTTCGTACTCGCTGAGCAGGCGACGGACGTTGTCCTCGTCGTCGCGCTGATACAGCAGCACCGGTTGCCGGCGCTCAGTGGCGGTAGGCGGCTGTCGCGATCTCGATGAAGGATCGGATCAGCGGGTTGGTGTCACCTTCGTTCCACACCGCCACCACTCGGCTCGGCACCATGTCGGTCAGCGGTACCACCGCGAACTCCGCGGGCAGGTCGTGTCCGAGCGGGGCCAGGCCGACCGTGCCGTTCCACAGCACGGCGTGCAGGCATTCCTGGACGCCGCGCACCACCGGGCCCTCGCGCGGCGTGTTGCCGTTCCAGTAGGACTGCCAGACGGGGTCGGTACCCTGCGGGAACTGGAACCAGCGGCGGTCGCTCAGCTCGGCGAGCCGCAGCCGGTCGCGGCGGGCCAGCGGATCGTCGGCGCGCAGGACCACGCCGACCGGATCGGTTCGCAGCGCACGCACCGTCAGGGCGGTCGCGTCGAACGGCGCCCGGGTCAGGGCGACGTCGACCAGTCCGGCGCGCAGCCCGCATGTCGGGTCGGTCAGATCGGTGTTGCGGATGCGGATGTCGATGCCGGGGTGGGTTCGGCGGTAGGCGGCGGCCAGCCTGGACACTCCCGGGTCGGTGCCGTCGCCCAGGATGCCGACGGTGATGGTCGCGGCGCCGGCTGCCGCGCTCACGCGTACACGGACGCGGTCGGCATGGTCGAGCAGGGCCCGCGCCTCGTCGAGCAGCACCGCGCCCACCGGAGTGAGCGTGACGCCGGTGGGCGAGCGGGCGAACAGCAGGGCCCCGACATCGGCCTCCAACTGCTTGATCGCCCGGCTCAGCGGCGGCTGACTCATGTGCAGTCGGGTGGCTGCCCGGCCGAAGTGGAGTTCCTCGGCGACGGCCACGAAATAGCGCAAGATCCGTAGCTCCACGCTGCAAAGATACTCACGGGGTATCGGCGCTGCGGGATGGGTCTTGGACACTGGCAGGCCCCCGGCGGTGCACTTGTGACCATGACCGATGAAGCAGAGGCCAACGCCCCGCAGGCCGACCCCGCCCTATCGGTGGTGGGTCCCGGCGACGGCGAGACGATCGTTCTGGGCACCACGCTCATGCGCGTCCTGGAGGACGGCAGCCACACCGGGCACCGCCTCGCGATCGCCGAGTCCGTCCTCGCCCCGCACACCCAGGGACCGCCGCAGCACCGCCACGCTCAGCACGACGAGGGCTTCTACATCCTCTCCGGCACCGTGCGGTTCACCGTCGGGGACGAGGACCACGACGCCACCACGGGCACGCTCGTGATGGTTCCGCCCGGTACCCCGCACACCTTCGCCAACCTGACCGACCAACCCGCCGTCATGCTCAGCACATTCACCCCCGGCCTGTACGTGCAGTACTTCCGGGACCTCCAGCAGGTGCTCGCCGGCGGCCGGCCGTTGACGCCACAGGCCAATGTCGACGCGATGATCCGCTACGCGACCGAACCTGCCACCGACCTCACCTGACGCAGTCGACGGGTCCCCGTGAACCGGTGACCCATGAACGGGAACCATGAACACCGCCTACTGGATCGTCGCGGGACCGCTCGCCCTCTTCTACTTCTACGCGGGAACGCTGAAGGTGATCCGCAGCCGCGATCAGCTCCGACCGATGATGGCCTGGGTCGACCGCGTATCGCTGACCGCCCTCAGGGCGCTGGGGACGATCGAAATACTCGGCGCGACCGGCCTGATCCTTCCGCCGCTGACGGGCATCGCGCTCCCACTGGCGCCGGCCGCGGCCAGCGGCTTCGTACTCCTCCAGGCCGGTGCGATCGCCGTCCACCTGACCGGCGAAGACCGCCGGATCGCACTCAACGTCGGGCTCACCACCACCGCGGCTGTGACCATCTGGCTGGCCACCTGGCTGTGACAGAGCACAGCCCTCGACTGGTGGATGCAACCACAGGGACAGCCGCCACACGACCGCTGTCATTTCTCGTGAACATCGAACACTCCGCCATCCACGCGCTGCTCGGTGAGGCGTACATCTGCTGCCGTAAGTCGGGTTCTGGCCCAACGTCGCTCCGACTCGCCCGCAGCATCGTGTGCCCGCGACGACTCCGAATCTCATTCTGAACCACCGGTTGGCCGCCAGGGGAGCGACCCACGAACGCGAGCACGCGCCCAGGATCGCCCCGGGCCGCCGAACTGAACGTCATTCCGGGCAGACGGGAGTGATCTGCAGTGTCGGTCACCTGTCGGTCCGATGACAGCCGCCTGTCTGCGGACTCCGACACGCTTTCCGGAGACGTGAGGCCGCAGCTCATCGGCCAACCCGATCCCGAGGAGCCACCATGCACACCCCCGCCACGATCATCGGCGCCGGACTCGGCGGCCTCACGCTGGCCCGCGTCCTGCACGTTCACGGAATGCCGGTCACGGTCTACGAGGCCGAGTCCTCCCCGACGGAACGCACGCAGGGCGGGATGCTCGACATCCACGACTGCAACGGGCAGCTCGCCCTGGAGACAGCGGGCCTGATGGATGAGTTCCACGCCATCGCCGTCGAAGGACGCCAGACGATGCGGCTCGTCGAGCAGGACGGGACCGTTCTGTTCGACAAAGCGGACGACGGCACAGGTGGACGCCCCGAGGTGCAGCGCGGCGACCTGCGCCGGATCCTGCTCGACTCGCTCCCGGCCGGCACCGTCCAGTGGGGGCACAAGGTCAACCACGCCCGCACCCTCGGCAACGGCCGCCACGAGGTGACCTTCGCCAACGGCACCACCCTCGTGACGAGCCTTCTGGTCGGCGCGGACGGCGCGTAGTCGCGCATCCGGCCGCTGCTCTGCGACGCCACACCTCTGTACGCTGGCACGTCGTTCGTCGAAACCTACCTGTACGACGCAGACACGCGGCACACCGCCGCCGCGAAGGTGGTCGGCGGCGGGTCGATGATCGCGCCCGCGCCGGGGAAGGAGATCTTCGCCCACCGGGAGAGTGGCGACACCCTCCACGCCTACGTGGCGTTGTGCAGGCCGCTGGACTGGTTCGCCGCCATCGACTTCACCGATGTCCCCGCCGCGACCGCGCGGATCGCGCGCGAGTTCGACGGATGGGCGTGTGAGCTCACCGCGCTGATCACGGACGCCGGCACCGCACCGGTCCTGCGCCCCCATTACAGTCTGCCGACCGGTCACCAGTGGGACCGGGTGCCAGGGGTGACTCTGCTCGGGGACGCCGCCCACCTTGCCGCCCCGAACGGCGAAGGTGCCAACCTGGCCATGCTCGACGGCGCCGAACTCGGCAAGGCCCTCGCCGCGCAACCCGACGACGTCGAGGCCGCGCTCAGCGAATACGAGCAGGCCATGTTCGCCCGCGGCACCGAGGCCGTCGTCTTTGAAGGCACCGAGGTTGTCCAGGGGATCAACTCCGAGGACAACACGGCCCAGGCCGATCACGGGGCAGGGCCGATGAGCGACCGCCCTCGACCGAAGCCTTCACGCTTTGGTGATGTGACGGGCCTTCCGGGCCGAAGTGCCCAGAAGGCTGAGACCTGGCTACGGTCCTTGGCAACGGCGATTCGACTACCTGCTCGGCAGCTCGCCGCCGGCCTCCGGGCCGCGGCGTCCGCGCGTATCGCCGACCTCCGACAGGTCCTCGGGCCGGTGCCCGCCGGCGCAGCCGACCGGCGCCGTTAGGAGCTGCGCGCCTCGGCGACGATCTGCAGCAGGTCCTTGCCGAGCACGACTACCTGGTCCAGGTCCGGAGGGGACGCTGGCCGCGCCTGGGCGGAAGACCGGTAGGTCGACCTGGTCCGGCTCGCCCGCCGGTACCGCCGGCACCTGCAGCTCGGTGACGAACTGGTCGACGCGATCCATCGGATCGAGGACTCGCGGCCGCCCACCGCGGGTGGGGCAGCGGCTCGGACCCGCGCGCTGATGGCTACGTGCCGCCCAGCCGCAGGGCCCGCAGTCGTTGGACCGCCTCTGTCGGGTTCCTGGCCGGGCTGAGCCCGGGTGGTTCCGCGCCCTCGGCCCCGCCGGGTTCGGAGCCTCGCCTCCGTCGCCCTGTGAGGGTGGGCGCTGCAGTGATGGGCCGTCAGGTCCCCGCCCATGCCCCCCGCCGCCGCCCGGTACACCGCTGCCGTGCGGGCACGCGTAGCTGCAGACCGGCGGGGGCGGGCCTGCTCCCGGGCGGAGGTGCGAAGCAGTGGGGGGAGGAGCGGCACCGGGTCGGCGTCGCTGGTGACGATCCGTGGCCGCGTTACCTCGGCGATACGGGCTTTTGCCAGTCTGCTCATCACGACCGGCCCGGAACCGCCGCCATGCCCCGTGCGCACCGCGCACCTCCCCTGGCCCGGCACGCCCCGCGCCGAACCGGCCCTGCTCAGAACCTGCGGGACCGGCAGAACACACGCAGGAAATGGCCAGGACCGGCCGTAACGAGCCCCACCGGATGGAGTGAACCGATGCGCAGGTCGACGAAGCGAGCCGCTGCCCGCCTTGGCACGCTGGCCCTGGTGGCGGGCGCCGCCGCGACAGCAGTGCCGACGGCCGCGCAGGCCGCCGGCTACAACGGCGTCTGCGGTTCGGGCTACACCGTCATCGACCACCGTGACCTCAATCTCGGCGGCACGGTCTATCTGACCTACAACAGCAGCAACGGCAACAACTGCGTGGTCACGGTCCGCAACAGCCCGGGCCAACCGATCCTCATGCTCGCCGGGCTCAGCCTGGCCGGCGCTTCCACCTGGACAAAGCTCGACGAGGGCTACTACCGGTCATACGCCGGGCCGGTCTTCCTGCACGCGGAGCACAACTGCATCGACTGGGAAGGCGGGATCCAGGACAATGTCAGCGGCGGCTTCAACTCGCACTGCGGCTGACCGCGGCCCGTCTTCATTGCGCGGGCGCCGTCGACGGTGGTCTCGGTGTCGCCGTCCATCCGGTCGATGGCGGGGGGCATTCACCCGTGTCGCTGTCGATGACGGGGACATGTGCCTGGTCTGGCCGATCACCTGGCAGTGCGCACCTACGCGGTGGTGGCTGGAGGCCGACGAGCGTGTGGACCGGGTGCGGCTGCCCGAGGACGTCCTATTCGACCGCCTGCACCTGCGTCGCCTCGCCCGTTCGGCGGCTTCCGCCCTGATCGCCGCCGCGGATCGGCAATCTGCCATTCCCGGGACCGTCTGCGGTGGGGCCGCGCCTTCCCCTGCAGGCCCACCGGTCCGGTGGACGTCAGCCGTCCGCGCGGGCGGCCCGGGGCCGCTGACGCAGCGAGATCCGGTTGCCGTCCGGGTCCACCGCCTCGATGCGGACCCCGAACGGGTACTCGACGGGCTCGGGCTGGTCGAACGTCACCCCGCGGTCGCGCAACAGGGCGAAGTCCTTCCACGGGTCGTCCGACTCCAGGAAGACCGGGCCGGGCGTGGTGTCCGGCAGTGCCCCGGCCGGCTGCCCCGCGGCGGCGGCGTGCGGCCACAGGACGATCTCGACGGAGCTGCTGGGCACACCCACGGTGAGGAAGCGCCCATCCGGGTTCGGGAAGTCGATCCGCTTCTCCAGTCCGAGCTGTCGCGTGTAGAAGTCCAGCGCGCGGTCCGGGTCGGTCACGTAGAGCGTCACGTACATGATCGTGTTCAGCATGACGGTGGTCCCGTCCCTATAGCCGGCCTGGCGCTCCACGATGACGGTGTCCTGCTTCCGGCGGGCCGTATCGGGTGCCACGGCGATCACGTCCTCTCCACCACGCGGTCGGGTGCCTCGGGCTCCGTCCGAGCCCTGCGCGGCCGCCCCGGTCGGGCCGGCCCGCAGCAGACGCTTCCCGGGGACCGCGGCGACGGCCCCGCACCGTCAGCCGGTGCGGGGCCCTCGTGCGATACGGCGGCGCTACGCGGCTGCGCCAGCATGGTCGACGTTCGATCGATCATCGATGATCCGCCTCAGACAGGGTTCCGTATGCACGTCCTCCGCCGAGTCCTCGCAGTGTTCGCCAGTGTGGCGCTGCTCGCCGGCGTCAGCCTGTTCGCGTCCTCCACCGCGCAGGCCGCCACCTCCTGCTCCGGCACCGTCACGTACGACCAGACCGTCTCGCACAACGGCAGTGCCATCGGCGAGTTGGTCATCTACTACAACAGCAGCAACGGCGGCACCAACAGCGCCTGCTTCTACCACCGCGGGGCGTCCTACGGCGTCTCGGCGACGACCAGCGTCGAGATCTACCGGTGCCTGCAGAAGTCCGGTTCGGGCGGCGGATGCACCGTCGACGCCTCGTCGCGCATCGACAAGGGATCGTACGCGTACAACGCCGGACCGGTCGGCGTGACCGGCACGGCGAACTACTGCGTCTACGCCTACGGCTACATCAACTGGGCCGGCCACGAGTACTCCGTGTCGAGCGGAACCCGGGGCTGCTGAGCCCCGCGTCCCGCCCCCTCGACGGGCCGCGGGAACGCCCCCGGGTTCCCGTTCCCGGCTCCGGCGGGCCCGTCCCCCAGCGGACCGACCGGCGCCCGACAGATCCGCATTTCCGACCGTGTCGAACCACTGGATGTTCGGCGCAAGAAAGGACGTTTCCCCGTGCGCAAGAAGCTCGTCTCCGTCCTCGGTGCCCTCGCGATGGCCGGAGCCGCCACCGTGATGACCGCGCCTGAGGCCTCGGCTCTCACCGCCTCGCCGACGGAGGTCTGCGGCCCCGGCTACAAGGTCGTCGACTCCGAACAGCTCATCAACCGCACCGTGTGGGTCTACCTGACCTACAACAGCTCCAACGGCTACAACTGCGTGGTCACCATCCGCGGGAACGGAGGCGACCCGGTGCACATGTCGGCCGACCTCACCGTCCAGGGCAGCTCCCAGAAGTCCGACACCGGCTACTACAAGTCCTACGCCGGCCCGGTCTACGCCCACGCCGCGGGCAAGTGCGTCAAGTGGGGCGGCTTCTTCAGCGACTTCGACCAGAGCGCGTACGAGAGCCCCTGGAGCCACTGCGGCTGACCCGCCGACGGTGGCCCCGCCACCGGGCCCTGATCCCGCCCCACAGCGGTCCGGCCCGGTGGCGGGGCTTCAGCGTTCCGCTCCGCCCGATGCCGCTGCGGCCCGATGCCAGGGCCGAACGCGTCGGACGAACGCACCGGGCGCTGCCCCGGGACAGCAGGTGTCCCGGGGCAGCGCCCGGTGTGCGGTGGTGGAGCCGCTCAGGTGTAGCAGTAGTTGAGGTTGCCCCGCGTCGAACCGGAGGTGCCGGTGGACCAGGTGGCCTTGCCGCTGGTGTTGTAGAAGACGAGGTTGCCGTCGTCCTTGAGCTTGGCGTGCCCGCCGGGCGCCGGGTTGAGGGCGCCGAGTGTGCAGACGATACCCCCGGAGGCGTTGAGCAGCTTCACGTAGCCGGACTTCGACCAGTCCACCCGGACGACGCCCTTGCCCTTGGTCCCCGAGGCCCAGACCGGGTACGCGTCGGCTCCGGTGAACTTGTAGAGCACCAGGTTGCCGTCGGACTGGAAGGTCAGCTCCGCCAGGCCGTTGTCCGCCGAGGCGTGGCTGCCGGACGTCCAGTCGCGCTGGGCGAGGGTGAAGTTGGCGACCGAGGCGTCGGCCGACGCGGTGGTGGCGGTCATGCCGATCGCACCGGCGATCGCCGTCCCCATCAGGGCGGCGCGCAGGAGACGCCTGGGGGCCGGGGAGCCAATGGTCTTGCTCGGTGTCACGAGTGTCCTTCCGGGAGGCCGTCGCGCCGCGGAGTGGCACGCCGGCGGTCGTCGGCGCATGGCGGCCGTGGCCGACCGGCCGGGATACGGCCGCGGCCGGCGGCGTCGCCTCTTTCCGGACCACCCTAGGAAGGGCGCGTATCAGCCGCGTAGCGCCGCTACGGGGCCCGGCACCGGAGGTCTGGACCAGTTGACTTCAAGTGCACTCCAACATCCAAACCGCTCTTCGTGGCACGCCGAACACCGCGGCCGGCCGCCGGCCGCCGGGCGGCACCACCGAGCGCCCCTGCCGGCCGACCAGGGGCGTAGGGGGTGGGGTATCGGCGGGGTACATGGTGAGGGCCGTCGTGGCCGTCCCGGCCGGACGGCGGCTCCGTCGCCGGATCCGGTCGACGGCACGGGGGTGCGCAGCGCGGTGCGGTCCTGCTGGGCGGCGTAGCGCAGCGTCCACTCCCGGCCGTGCACCTGCGGGGTGCCGTGGTTGGCGTGGGCCAGGTTCATCAGCGCCAGCGTCTAGACCTCGTCGTCCGGGGCGTCCGTGTATGCCTCCTCGGGTGTCGGGCCGACCTGGCCGGCAGGGTTCTTCGGCATCCTGCGGTTGCTCCTCAGCGCTGGTCGGATCGGGCGTTGCGAATGGGTCGGCCTCGTGGCGGCCGTGGTCGCCGTGCTGCCCGCGATCGATGGACGGGGGCGGCACAACCCTGGACCTGGTCTCGGCGCACCGGGTGCCCCGACGGGGACGGAACCAGCGATCTGACGGTATTCACTGCACGGTGTCGGCTCGGAGTGGCCAGCAGCGGGCCGGTGCAGGATGGTCGGTCTGCTCGCCGTGGCCGCGGCTGCTCGGACGGCGGTGCGCAGCGCGGCCGTCCGGTCCTTCGGGTCCTGCCCCGGAACGGAACGACATCGGCTCCCGCCGTGCGTGATCAGCGCAGCGGAAGCCGATGTCGGCGGTGAGTCGGAACCGGACTTCGGGGCGTCCAGCTGATCCTTGCTGTGGGCGTAGAGAACGCGCTCGCACACGAGGCCCAGGCACTTTGCGGACTCGCCGGCTTCGAGGGCGTCGGCGTTCACTGCCGGGCCGTGTGCGTGCTCGCCCCGGTCCGACCCGGGGGACACGGATGTCGGCCATGTCGGCCTCGAAGCGGGTGCCGTCGTTGCGGTTGCCGCCGGTCAGGACGAAGCCGAGCGGGCGTCCGCGTCCGTCGCAGGCCAGGTGGACCTTGGTGCTCAGTCCGCCACGGGATCGGCCGAGGGCGTGATCACCCGCTTCGTCCCGGTCGAGGGCCCGCTCTTCCCGCCGGCGGCGTGCTGGTGGGCCCGCACGATCGTGGAGTCCACCGACACCAGCCAGTCGATGTCCCCGGCCGCGTCCTTCTCCGCCTGAACGTGCCGCAACATGCGCGAGAACGTGCCGTCCAGCGCCCACCTGCGGAAACGCGTGTACGGGGCCGGCCAGGAGCCGTACCGCTCCGGCACATCGCGCCAGGCCGAACCCGTACGCGGCTTCCACACGATCCCGTTCAGCACCACCCGGTGATCACTGCGTGGCCGGCCCGCGGTTCCGGAACTGGGCAGGAACCGCGAGAGCACGGCCACTCGGCATCCGAAAGCTCATGACGGCGTATCACGCCCGACATGATCTCTCATCGCTTGATCATCTTTGAAGACGGACCCTGGCGGCGGGCGTTCGGGTTCAGGGTGGGGGGTGGGGCGGGAGTGGGACATGCCGAGGGCCGGCGGTTCACTTCCGCCCCGTCAGGGGTTGCCTTTCCGCCTTGTCAGGGGGTTACCTTTCCGATCTGGCTCACGGTGTTCTCGGTGAACCACAGGTTGTCGTCGGATCCGGTGGCGATCTCCAGCGGGCTGGCGCCGGAGGTCGGGATCGACAGCTCTGAGATTGTCCCTGACGTCGTGATCCGGCCGATGTCGTTGCCGACGTTCTCGGTGAACCACAGGGCGCCGTCCGGCCCCGAGGTGATGCCCCACGGGAACGGGAAGAAGACGGGATCCGTCAGGTCGTAGGCGGTGAACACACCCGCCGTGGTGACCTGTCCGATCTGCGATGCTCCGGCGTCGGTGAACCACAGGGCGTCATCCGGCCCCGCGGTGATGCCGATGGGCAGCGAACCCGACGAGGGAACCGCGTACTCGGTGACCGAACCGCCGGTGGTGATCGTCCCGACGCTTCCGGACAGTACCTCGGTGAACCACAGGGCACCGTCGGACCCGGCGGTGATGCTCAACGGGAAGGCGCCGGAGGTGGGGAGCGCGTACTCGGTGATCGTGCCGCCGGTGGTGATCCGGCCGATCTTGTCGGCGCCCGACTCCGTGAACCACAGGGCGCCGTCCGGCCCGGCGGTGATGCCCCACGGGTAGGCGCCGGAGGTGGGGAGCGCGTACTCGGTGATCGTGCCGCCGGTGGTGATCCGGCCGATCTTGTCGGCACCCGACTCCGTGAACCACAGGGCGCCGTCCGGCCCGGCGGTGATCCCGGCCGGCCCGGACCCGCTGGTGGGCACCGAGTACTCGGTGAACGTGCCGGCCGTGGTGACGCGGCCCACCGCGTTCGCGGCGTTCTCGGTGAACCACAAGGCGTCATCCGGCCCCGCGGTGATGCCGACCGGAGCCGAATCAGCGGTGGGCGTCGCCAGTTCGTCGATGGTGGGGGTCCGGAGGGTCTGCGACGCGCCCGGTCGGGACGGCGCCCCCGGCCGGCCGTGTTTCCCGAGACAGTTCACGAGCCCCTCGGGCCCCCGGTGCCGGACGCAGGACTTCACCCACGGGCGCAAGGATCCGGGGCGGGGCGGGGAGTCGCCGAGGGCGACGGTGCCGGGCGCGCCGACCGCGGCCGTCAAGGCCAGGACGGTGAACGCGCGACAGAGCCGCCTGAGGCGGCCGGGACGGTGGGACATGAGGGACCTTCCGAAAGACACGGTGGGAGCCGGAGCGTCGGGCATGACCCGCCTTGCCGGCATCGGGATCGAAGGTGGGGGCGCAGCCGCCAGAGGATGGCGACACGCGGTTCGCGGCGTATCGCTTTCGCGATCACGCTGCACACGTACAATCCCCACTGAGTCATCGTCAGAAACAGTGATGGGAAAGATATCTCGCACTCTTTCCTTCGACACGCGGTACATCACCTTCTTGTGCGACTGTATTTCGCAAGTCCTTCTCGCTGTCGACGGCGTGTTCGCCTCTCGCGTTCGGCCCTGGTCGGGACTGTCGCCCTGCTGCCCGCGTTCGGCCGGGCGAGGGAATGGTGTTTGATCACGGTGCGTGTGCGGATAATCATACGAGTCACTATTGGAGCGGAACCTGACCTCTGCCGTTCCGGTCCTGGACGACGAAGGAGGGTCCATGCGTATCCGATATTCCGTGGCTGCCGGGGTTGCGATTGTTGTCGCCGCCGCCGGGGTGGCCGACGCCGCGCCCGGGGACACCACGGTCACGTTCTCGGTCTCGGGTGGTTCGTTAGCGATCTCCGTTCCCGCCGGTCCGGTGGGTCTGGGCAGCGCGCTGCCCGGAGGCTCCGTCGGCGGGCAGCTGGGCAGTGTCACGGTCACCGACGCGCGGGCTCTGCTCACGGCCAGCTGGACCGCGTCCGTGGTCTCCGGCAGCTTCACGACGGGTGGTAGCACGGCCGCGGAGACGGTCCCGGCCAGCGCGGTCTCCTACTGGTCGGGAACCGGGAGCGTCACCGGTACGGGTACCTTCACGCCCGGTCAGGCGACGTCGGGTCAGGCCCAGACGCTCGACACCACCCGCACCGCCTACACCCTCTCCGGGGGCACCGGCAACAACTCCGCGACGTGGAATCCCACGCTCGCGATCGCGATTCCCGCCGGCGCAGTGAACGGCGTCTACACCGGGACGGTGACACATTCGGTCGCATAGCTCGGCGCGTCTGGTGTGCGCGGTCGCGGCGGCGCTCGCGTTCGCTTGTGGCGCGAACACCGCCGTGGCCGCCGGCCCTGGCGGGACGCCGCCTTCAACCGCCCAGGCGCCGCCGGCTTCCACCGCCGAGGGCAGCATCGGCGTCAAGCTGCTCGACGCGCCGCGGGATCGTGAGGACGACCTGCGCGCTCACATGTACATCGTGGACCACCTCGCGCCCGGCAGCGTCATCCACCGTCGGCTGCAGGTGACGAACGACTCCGACGTCGACCGGCGCGTCGACCTCTACGCCGGCTCCGCCGTGGTCAACGGCGGCAACTTCACCGTCGGAGCCGACCGCACCCCGAACGAGCTCACGACCTGGGTCTCGGTGGACGACTGCATCTCGGACGAGGATGTGTCCGGTGAAGCGACGGACTGCGGCCTGCCGAAGAAGGAAGCGGCCGCCCAGCCGTCCATCCAGCCGTCCTCGCCGCCGTCCGCCGCCGTCGTGCGCGACGTCCCGGCACACGGCACGGCCGTAGTCCGGGTCAGCGTCCGGGTGCCGCCGAAGGCGTCCGCCGGCGAGCGGTACGCGGTTGTCTGGGCGCAGGTCGCGGGCCACACGGGCCCGACGGCGAACGTCCGCCTGGTCAACCGCGTGGGAGTGAGGATCTACCTCGATGTCGGCCCCGGAGGGGAGCCGCCGTCCGACTTCCAGATCGAGGAGCTCACTCCCGCGCGCGCGCCCGACGGCAGCCCGAAGGTGGTGGCCAGGGTCCACAACACCGGCAAGCGGGCCCTCGACCTGACCGGGTCCCTGACGATGACCGACGGGCCGGGATCGCTCAGCGCCGGTCCCTTCAAGGCGAACCTCGGCACCACACTCGGCGTCGGCGAGAGGGAGCCCGTTACCGTCCCCCTGGACAGGCAGCTTCCCAACGGCCCCTGGAAGGTCCGTCTCACACTGGCCAGCGGCCTGATCCAACACACCGTCACGGCCACCCTCACCTTCCCCAGCGGCTCTCAGACCGGCGCGTCGGTCAGACCCGACATGGTGGACGCCGCTTCGATGATGCCGGGCATCACCGTGGGCGTGGCGGTCGTCCTGGTCCTGGTCGCCTGCGGCTACGGGATGGTTCGCCGCAGGCGGGTGGGCTGAAGGCCGGCCCGCGCCTGCCCGCGCGTTCGTCGGCCGGAGGAGTGCGGCGTCAGGCGGCGGAGTGGGCGACGGTGCCTGGGTGGGTGTCGGCCGCGGCGGCTGGGGCCGCGGCCGACACCGTGGGGTTCCAGGGGCGGACGCCGCTTCGGTGATGCCGGGCATCACCGTGGGTGCGGCGGTCGTCGTGCTCCTGGTCGCCTGCGGCTACGGGACGGTTCGCCGCAGGCGGGTGGGTTCGTCGGCGCGTTCGGCTCCGTAGGCGCCGATCCCCTCCACTCCGACAGCCATGACGTCGCCGTGCGAGCGCATCCACTTCGGCAGGCGACGGTAGCCGTCGGGGGCGGTGGGGAACGACGCGGTGGCCGGGTGCCGGCCGACGGAGGCGATCACGGCGGCCCGGTGGAAGTCGGAGTGGGTGTCCACGCCCCCGACCACCGCCGTCTCGTCTGCCACGCCGGTGCCACTGTCCTCCCGTGCGACGTGCGAGGGATGGCACGCGCCGGTCGGGCGGTAGGACAAGACTGTGATGAGACTGTTGGTGGGGCTCCTGTGAAGTCACAGGAGCCCGACCGACCGCGTGCGCAGCGGCACCGCCCGGACAGCCGACGATCAATGAAATGACAGCCGAAGCGTCAGTCAGGCAAGGGGGCAGACCCCCGAGCGGTGCCGTCTACACCCTCACAGTCAGGCGACGGAGTGGGTGACGGTGCCGGTGTAGGTGCCGACCACCGCGGCGGCGGGGAGCGTGACCACCACCGTGGGGTTCCAGGTCGCGGAGCTGTTTCCGTTGCCGGTGGAGCTGAAGGCGGTTCTCGCACTGCTGAGCGCCTGTGCGGCCGGGGCGTCGGCCTGGCCGGGCGTCACTGTCACGGTGCCGGTGGAGTTGGTCGCAGCTCCGGACCAGTAGGAGACGTTCGAGGCGGTGACCGTCTCGGCGGTCGTGGCACCGCCGGTGGTGAAGTTCGTGGCGGTCACCGTCGCCGTCCACGTGCTGGTGGCCAGTCCTCGCTGGTCCGTGATGGTCACCGTGCCGAGGGCCGCACTGACGGTGCCGGCCGGTGCGGCGCTACCCAGGGCTTTGGTGGTGGGTACGGTGATCGACAGTGTGCCGGTGGTGGGGATGATGCTGATCTGCGTGCTGTTGCTGCCACTGGTCTCGACGGTGCCCACGACCGCCCGGGTGAAGCTGGCCTTGCCTCCGGACGCGGCCGCCAGCTTCCCCGTGGCGGTGTAGATCGTGCCGCCGCTGGTGAGCCAAGAGCCGCTTCCCGAGACCGTGACCGCCGCGGTGTTGTTGCGGTCGGCGATGAGGGAGAAGCCGGCGAAGGCCCCAGTGGTCGGTGCGCTGAGGGTGGTCTTGCCTCCGGTCTGGTCGGCGAAGGACGCGCCGCTGGTGGACGCCGCGCACGCGGTGGGGTAGGTCGGGCAGGCGAGGTAGATCGTCACGCCGGTGCCGGTCAGCTTCCCGCCAGAGATGGTCATGCCGCCGGTGAGAACGTAGGTGCCGGGGTTGAGCGCGAGGGTGCCGGCCAGGTTCGTGATGTTGGTGTAGACGCCCGGGTTGATCGTCTGGGTCCCGGAGACGACGTGGTTGATGCTTGGGTACGGGGTGGCCGGGGTGGTGGGGCAGGCGGCGGCGGCCGGGCACTGGGCCAGTGCGGCGTACGGGTCGGTGCCGGCGCTCTGGTTGGTCGGTGCCGGGTTGTACGAGCCGCCGCCCGAGGTGGCGAAGCCGGCCGGGGCGGCCGGGCCGCCGATGGTGCCCCCGTTCGCGGTGACCGTGGTGGTGCCGCTGACCAGCGCGGCCTGACTGTTCGTCGAGTTGACCAGGATGCTGCCGGTGACCTGCAGGCTGCCGGGATGGACGTACAGGGCGTTCGCGGTGCTCGCACTCAGGACGCACAGGCTCGCCGTGCACTCGCCCACGGCCCGGGCGAGCTGGGACGGACCCGCCACGACCCAGGCCAGCGCCGATGCGAGGACAAGGACCATGGCACACACCGCGTCTGACCAGCGGTACCGCGCACGAGAGCGGCCGTGCCCGCTCACCACCAGAGGGCCGGCACCCACGACCCGCGCCGCGTCACAACGGCGTACCGGCGAATCGGCCGGTCCCTGACCGCTCCCCGCACGCCGCTCGGCGCCCGCCCCGGCGATGCCTGAGAGTCCAGCGGCGAGTCCCGCCCTCACGTCCACCATCCTCAGCATGGCTTGAAACGTACCAAATGCCCATCTTGATACACGTTTCAGTGCACGGTGACGCCCGTTCAGCGTGTCGGACCCCCAGGCCGTACACCACGCCCCCGCAGGTCGCGAGCGGTGCGGCGTGCGCGAGGTCGGGCAGGGTTCGGGTGACGAACACGGGACCGCACTCGGAGACCAGCCGGGCCGCGGCCGCTCATGACGCTTTCAGCGTGTTCGACCGCGAGCTCGCAGTCCCGTCCGCCTAGTGTGGAGAGGTGCCCTTCGAATACCGACCCGTACCGGCCCGCGTCGCGAAACCGGCCGATGTCGACGCCGTCGTCGGAATCCTGACCGCCGCGTTCTTCGACGACCCGGTGTGGGGCCCGATCTTCCCGGACCGCACCCGCCGCGCCGAGCAGGCCGCCGCGATGTGGCGGCTGTACGTGACCTCCGCACTCCGATACCCCTGGATGTTCCTCACCGAAGGTCTGGAAGCCATGGCACTGTGGATCCCACCCGGCGGAACCGAGCTGACCGACGCCGAGACGGCCGGGCTCGGCGACTTCCTCACGGAGGTCGCGGGTCCACAGGTGTCGGCGGACATCGTGCGGATCTGCGACCAGTTGGAGGAGGCACACCCCGACGAGCCGCACTTCTACCTCACCCTGCTCGCCACACACCCGGATCACCGCGGCCGAGGACTGGGCATGGGCCTGGTCGCGACGGTCCTGAACCAGGTCGACGCGCTCGGCGCGCCGGCCTACCTGGAGTCGACCAACCCCACCAACCTCCCCCGGTACGAGCGCGCCGGCTTCGTCCCCCGGGAACGGATCACCACCGACGCCGGACCGGTCGTCGCCACCATGTGGCGGCCGGCGCGCTGAACCCGGCACTGCCGCAGCCACCTTCGAAGTTATCCACGATCCGATCACAGCGGGCTCACCAGGACATCCGGTACCCGGGCCGAGGACGACTTCCCCTCCCTCGTCGCCCCCGATCACCTCGACCCGGCCGACGCCCGACCCGGGACGCTCACGAAGCCGCACCGCCCGACCACCGGACAACGCGCCGCGGCCGACACCGACCGACCACACGGTCCACCGCCCAGCCAGGCAGCACACCGGGCGGTAAGGCCGTAGTCCCTTGAGGAAGACACCGGGTGACCGGGACGCCCGCCTCGCCGTCAGGCGAGCCCGTGCCCGTGCCCGCCAGAACGACACTGCCCACAACCGATGCCGCCCGAGTGCGCCGCGGCCGCCGCCGAAAGCCACCCGGCCCGTCCCACTCCTACAGGCCCGGCCCCAGGCCGGGAACAGGGCCGCGGCGGCTCAGGGTGGGGTGGGGGCCGACTGGTGGTGCCCGGTCGGCGGGACGGCGCCACGGCGGGTCATGCGCTCGATCCGGTAGAGCCGGTAGAGCCGGTCGCCGACCAGCCACTCGTCTCCTTATCTGCGGCCACTGTGGTCGACGAGGGACTTCCCGCGCAGGACCAGGCGCCCGTCCGGGCCCGCGCCGTACTGGTGGACCCCGCTCGGCCGGCTCGTCCCGGTCCACGCCTCCAGCTCCGCCCAGCAGATCCAGGTCGGGCCGTGGGCGTCGCTCACCCGCCCGTCGAGAACCGCGCGGATCCGCTCCGGCAGCCCGTCGGGCACCCCGGTCCGAGGCGAGCCAGTACGCCTGCAGCAGCCCCCTCTCGGCTCGCGGCCGCTTGCGGTCGGGCGCATCTCCGGCTCGCCGTAGTAGGAGTCCGCCGCGACCACTCGGCTGGCAGCACGCCGCGGTGGCGCCACTTGGCCGGGGGCTCGGCGAGGCGGCAGCCGAATCCGATCCGGATCTGCTTCAGGCGGAACGCCACGGTGAACCGGCAGTGCGTCAGGTCGAGGCTAGTGAGGACCGGCTGGGCGGCGTCGACGACTTCCAGGGGGCGAGCTGCGCGCGGGCGGGATGTCGCCGACCTCGAGGAGGCTCTCGTCGAGAAGATCGCCGCCATGTTCGGTGAACGGGACGTGCCGCGCCTGCCCCGCGGTGGGGGCGGTCAGCGTCGCAAGCTCGGTGGAGGCGGGCGTAGCGCAGGCCCGTGTCGCCGAGCCCTGGAAGACAGTCCTGTCGAAGGTCACTGTCGGGGCTGCGGCTTCTTTCGTGACCTGCGGTGCGGTGAACCGGGCGTTGCCGTGGCTGAGCATTTCCGTACAGGTCATCGGCCCGGTGCTGGGTCCCGTCGTACACGGGCAGTCCCGACCCACGGCGAAACGCACCGGCCCGGCTCCTCCTGACGCACGGAGACCCGCCCCCGACACCCACCTGTCCGACCGCCGCAGGGCCGTGCGGGCGGTCGGACGGTGTGCGCGGGGGGCGCCGTGGTCAGCCGCAGTGGGAGTTGTACTGGTAGTTGACCTCGCCGTTGATCCCGCCCTCCCAGTCGATGCATGCGCCCGGCGCGTGCAGGTACACGGGTCCGGCGTAGGTGGTGTAGAAGTCCAGGTCCTGCTTCCACTGTGAGGTACCGGACTTCTTGATCGACGCCTCGATGTTCACCAGATAGGAGCTCGGGTGGGTGCGGACCGTCACGACGCAGTTGTTGCCGTTGGAGCGGTTGTAGGTGAGGAAGATGGTCCCGTCCTGCAGCGGCAGGGTGTCGATGACGCTGTAGCCGGAGCCGCATGCTCCGTTGTAGGTGGCGGCCTCGGCCACCGACGGGGTGATGGCCACACCGGCGGCCGCGACCGTGGTCACCGCCGCGCTCAGGGCAGCCCGCTTGAGGAACTTCTTCATGTTTCTACCTGCTCTTCCGTGTCCGCTGCTGCGATCCGTCGGACGGGCTGGCGTCGTCCCGGTGTGGTGATCGCTCCTGGCCGCCCAGTGATCACGCTGCTGGGCCGCCGTATCGCCACGGTCGCGTCGACGTATCGCCGGCAGCTCCGGCCCCTGACGGTTCGCCGGCTCGGCCGGCGGGCGCGCCTGGCAGTGACCGTCCCTGGCCGGTTCGTCCGCGCGGCCGCCGGCATCGGCACCACCGGCACCTCTGCCGCATTCGGCACCTGTTCGAAACAGAGGCCGTCTCCACGTCGCCAGCGGGCAGTGTCCGGGCGGGAGCGGTCGGTTCCGTGGCCGGCCGGGGCCGGCTGCGGTGGTGTCCCCGGGGGCCGAAGCGGTCGGGCTGGGCCCGGGCGCACCGACCGCCGGAGCCCGGTGCGACGGCCCCGAGAGGCGTGTCGGCGGCTGTCCGGGGGACGGAGAGCCGCAGCGCGCCTCCGGGGTCGGAGACGGACGGGGCCGCGACGGCGGCGGACCCGTCGGCAACGGTCGGGCGCCCCATGCGGCAGTGGGAGCGGTCCTGCGGCCAGCGGCCGGACGGATCGTCAGCGGCGGCCGCTCCTCCGGAGAGCGGGGGCCGGTGGCGGGGCGTGGCCGGTCCGGCCGCCCGCGCGTCGTCCGGCGCTCGGATCGCGACGAACGCGCGGCGGCCCCGCACGGAGATGTCTGCCTCGGCGCCCGGCCCGGCCGGTGGACGGACCCTCGGTACGGCGCTGTGGCCGGCCCTGATTGCGAGTTGGCCGGGCGGGACCTCATCGACGTCGGGGTAATCGCGGTCCAATGGCGGTCAGGATGGCGCGCAGTCGCTCGTCCTCGCGAATGATGCCGTGTGCGGGGCCGCGCGTTCTCCCCGTCCTCGGCGAGAGCGCGCAGCAGGTCGGGCACGTCCTCGGCGGGTCCGTAGGCGTGCGAGACACGAGCCCAGGGGTGGGCGTCGAGGCCGGTGAGGAGTCACCGAGGTCCATGGGCGTGATCTTCGCAGCCGGGTCCGACACGAGGGCCGGAGACCACGGAGACCCCCGCGACCCGCCGCCGTACAGTTCGCCGTCCGCCAGTAGTCGCCTGCTGGTCCGCTCGGGATCGGGCACCGGTGAGGCGGTAGGAACCATCGAGGGCATCGGCGTGGTGTCGGGAGGAAGCCGGGCCGGGAGCCACTCCGTCAACGAGGTCACCGCTGCCGGGTCCGTGGCGGCCCGGTTCCGGCGTCACCGGGGCTGTGATGTCGGCACGCGGTCGAGAAAGTCCAGGACCCGCGGCCAACCGGCGGCCTGGGCGGCGGCGTTGCCCGCCCGGGTGCCGCCGAGCTCGTCGACCCGGCCGCTGGTGGGGTTGACGAATCGGGTGGGTGCCGAGAGGTACGGGAAGGTGCCGACACCGTGGCCGGCGTCCGGGTACACCAGGGCATGCCTGGCCGGCTCCCCGGGTCCGGCCGCGCCGATCGACTGTGCCCAGCCGGACGCGGGCCAGAGCCGGTCATTCGCACCGGCGATGGCAAGGACGGGGCCACTGACCCGATCCAACGGGATCAGCTGGTGCGGGACGGCCCGGCCGCCGACGGTCCAGGCATCCCCGCCGTTCGGCAGGCCACCATTGACCTGGGCCGACGGCGAGTAGACCACCGCACCTCGGACGAGGTCGGGGTAGTCCTCGGCGATCAGCAGCGCCGCTTCACTCCCCCGCGAATACCCCATGGCCACCACCGGAGCCGATCCTACGACGGGCTGCGCGGCGAGCAGGTGCGCGGCCGTCCGAAAGTACTCGAGCGGAACGTCGTGCAGGGTCGCCGGCAGCCCGGGCTCCGCGAAGTACGCGATGGCGAGGGCCGGATGGCCGTGCGAGGCGAGCAGCGCGGCCGTGTACTTCTGGCTGTCGCCGCCTCCGATCCCCCGAAGGCCAGCACCGCCGATCGCACCGGCGTTCCCGGCGGCGGGACGAACAGCTGTCCGGCGACGTGGTCGGCGGTGACGGCCAGCGCCCTGGTCGTGACACCGTCGGCGGTCCACCGCCGGGTGAGTGTACGGGCACCGAGCTTGCGGCCGTGGGCGGCGACGGTGATCCGCACCTCGAAGGAGGACCGCACCTCGGGGAAGGCCGGAATGAACGCCGCCTGGCCTGCCGGCTTGCCGACCGGATCCACCGCCCAGAACAGTCCCATGCCGTCGGCGGCGGCATACGAGCCGCCGTAGAGCGGGGCCGCCGAGTCGAGATCCACCGTGCCGCGGCGGTCCGCCCGGAACACCGCGTGGGCCTCCCACGGCTGGCCGAGGTGGACGTCGGTCACGGCCCTGGCCACCCCGCCGACCGCGCCGCTGACCGTGACCATCGCTTCGGGACCTGGTCGCGACCGGCGGGTCGGGACGACGCATGTCCCGTACGCGGGTGCGGCTCTCAGACCTGCCGGCCGCCGACCAGCACCAACCGCTCGAACAGGCCCCCGCGGACCTCGACCACGCCGGTGGTCACCGGCGCGTCCGTCACCGAGGACACGAACCCGCTCCCCCACGCATCCACCGCGGGCGCGACGTAGTGGTCCTCGCCGACCTCGACGATCACCTCCGCCACCACGTCGCCGTCGTCCATCTCCCGCACCGCCGACGCACAGCATCGGCCCCTCGCTCGCTGCACCCGTCACGAACGCTTCAACGACCCCACGCCGCCGACAGCGCGACCCGCCCACGGGACGCCGACGGCTCCAGGACGGCGGCGCAGCGGCGGCCCGCAGGACAGCGGGGCGCTGGAGCATGGGGAGCAGCAGGGGCGGGGCGGCCGGGTCAGTGCAGCGGATGGGCGTGGACGGGCGTCTCCGGGACCGGCCGGCCCACCACGTCCAGGACGAGGACCAGGCCGCCGTCCTCGATCTCCACTCGCAGCCTGCGATCCGCGTCCTCGTGGGCCGGATGCCCATGGGGGTACCCGGCCTGCCGCTCCACCACCACCGTGTCCTGCTCCGCGAAAGAACGGGCACTGTGGGGCCAGTGACCCCCGGCCGACTTGTTGCCCGATGTCTCACAGCTTGCCGATCTCGGCCTCACGACGGCTGAACAGGCGTGAGAACCATCGCCCAGCGACCCCGTGGGCTACCGGGCCATACACGTCGCGAGACGGCCTCCCGGATCAGCGAGCCCTTCCTGCTCGGCTTGGCCGCCCTGGCCGTCCGCAGCCGCGTCAACCTAAAGCCACGGGGATGTCGTCGACCGGCCGGGCGGCGGCCGGGAGCCTGGTGGTCACCGGGCCGGACAGCCTTCACCCCGCGGTGCCGTGCCGGGAGTTAGATGGTCCCGCGCAGCTTGGCCAGTGCCTCGTTGAGCAGGATCTCGCCGTCTTCCTGGCTGCGGCGTTGCCGGACGTAGCCCAGGTGCGTCATGTACGGAGCGTTGCCTTGGGCGACAGGCACGTCGTCGGGGTCGGGGCCGGCGGGCAGACCGCAGCTGCGGCAGTCCCACGCCTGCGGGACCACGGCCTCGATCGCGAAGCTGATCTGGGTCTCATGGCCGTTGCCGCACCAGAACGACACCGCTGTACGAGGGGCGAGATCGCCGCGCTCGGACTCCCCCATCGGCCCTGAACCGATCCGCGCACCCCTGATGCCGCCACGTCCCTGTGCCACGATCGCTCTCCTCGGCCATGATGTCCACGCCTCGGATGTGCATGGGGACGCCCAGCGTACGGCCTCCTGGCAAACCCTGCCCACACCCCCCCTGCGCAGGCGCTGGGCCGTCGCCGATCTCTGGACATCAGCCCCCTGTTGCTTCCTCGGACGGCCGCCGGCCCCGGCTATGCGATGCCGGTCTGGGTCACGGTGAAGGCGATGTACTCGGCGGGGCGTACCGGGGCGACGCCGATGTCGATGACCGCCTTGCCGTCCGTCGAGTCGGGCGGGTTGTTGGTACGGTTGCAGATCACGTAGAACGCCTGGTCCGGGGCCTGGCCCAGGAGCGCGCCGCGTCGCCACTGGTCCGTCAGGAACGAGTGACGGAGCCGCGCAGCCTCGCCTGCGGCTGCTCGTCGTTCGGTTCGTAAGCGGCCCAGTCGGTGCCGGTGCGGAGGGATTCGGCGACGTGGCCGACCAGGCGACGGACGTTCAGGTGCTGCCAGTCGGGGCTGGCGGACAGCGTCCGGGCGCCCCACACCACCACACCGCGGCCCGGGAACGCGCGCAGGCAGCTGATGCCGGGTCGTTCAGCGGGGCCTGCCCGTCGTCGGTCAGCGGCGTGTGCAGCGCGTCGGCGGCCTTCACGCTCTGGTTCGCGGGCGCCTTGAACACCCCGCGCTCGTCATCCGTCCGGGCCCAGATCCCGCCAGGTGGCCGTCGGCGGAACCTGTCGGTGGCGGACGGGTGGCAGGCGCAGGAACCGCAGTGGGCGTGCCGGAGAAAAAGGTCGAGCGCGACATCCCGTTCGCCCCGGAGGCCGTCGCAGACCTGCGCACCTGGGCAGCAGCCGTGCTGGAAAAGTGGACCTCGACGACCTGGTCGTCGCCACCGAGCTGATCTTCAGCGAGCTCGCCACCAACGCCATCCGCTACGGCACACCGCCCGCCCGGCATAGCCGTCCCGGACGGGTCGGCCCGCCCCCGTCCGCATACCTCACACACCATCGAATACGGCCACCACACCAAGCCCGTCACGGACTTCGGGAAGGTTCACCCTGACGAGCCGAAGCCAGTAGTGCGACACGATTCGCGAGTCCTTCCAGGCCACCGTTGCCATCACATCGATCCTGCTCCGGATTTGATCTCGAAGGCAGATCCGGGCCACTCCATGGACAGGCCCGACCGTAGGCGTTGCGTACACCTCATGAGAGGGCGGCCAAGGTCTGCATCGTGAGCATCTGTTCCAGGGCGACCAGGGCGCGTGGGGCGTGCCGGGTGTCGATGCGGACGGCGTAGATGAAGCGCGTCAACTCCGGTTCGGCCAGGGGGCGCGCCACTACCTGGGTGCTACCGCGTGGGAGGGCCAGCCGCGGCATGACGGCAACGCACAGGCCGGCGGCCACGAAGCCGAGCACGGTGTTGAAGTCGTCACCCTCGTATTCCAGGCGGGCTCGGAAGCCCGGCGTCTTGGCCATCTGGGCGAGCAGTTCCAGTCGCAGTGCGGCCTCCGGAGCCGCGATCCACGTCTCCGACGCGAGGCTGGCCAGATCGATGACGTCCCGGTCGGCCAGGTGGTGGTCGGCCGGGACCACCGCGACGACCGGATCCCGCGCGAGCAGGGTCCGGCGCAGTGTCCGGGGCGGCGGCAGGGGAATGAAGTCGTAGTCGTAGCTGAGGGCCAGGTCCATGTCTCCCCGCTTGAGCCGGCTGTAGCTGGCTTCGGGCTCCAGTTGGGAGAGGCTGACCTGCACGTCGGGATAGGTCGTGTGCAGCTGCGCCAGCGCTTGCGGGACGATGCGGGTGGCGGCGGAAGCGAAGGCACCGAGCCGGATCCGTCCGGCCGTACCCGCACGCATGGCGTCCAGTTCCACGGCTGCCGCTGCCAGAGCGCTCCGGACCCCCTGTTCGGCGTCTAGGAGGACCTCGCCGGCAGGGGTGGCCCGCACGGGGCGGCGCTCGAGCACTCTGAGTCCCGCACGACGCTCGAGTTCGGCAATCTGCTGCGAGACCGCGGGCGCGCTGTAGCCCAGCTCTCGTGCGGCGGCGTTGAAGGAACCGTGGCGCACAACGGCTTCGAGGGTGGCAAGGAGTCGGGGGTCGAGTCTCTGCACTGAGTTAAGGCTCACTTATCTGTCGCGAAGACGTCTTTTCTTGTGCTTAAGGAGGAACGACAGCAGGATTCTTGCTCACGGCCCGGATGCGCAAGCCTCCGCTCCCGGGCCCTGGCCATCCCTCTCTCTCCCGCCGTCGGGCGCGTCTGTGCGCCGTGGGGCCCTGTCCCCTCCTCCGGAGCCCGCACGCACACGTGCCCGTCGGACGGGTGGGCTGCGGAGGAGACGGCCTCAGACGATCGATTCCCAGGTCCTGAAAGGACGTGGTATGCCGAAGCCGCTCATCGGACTCACCACTTACCTCGCCGACGCACAGTGGGGCGAGTGGGAGTTGCCCGCCGCACTGTTGCCCGCGGCGTACACCAGCTGCCTCCAGGCGGCGGGCGGGCGCGCCGTCCTGCTGCCGCCGGACGCGCCGGAGGCCGCGGCCGATGTCGTCGGGCGTCTCGACGCGATCGTCCTGACCGGCGGCGAGGACCTGGATCCCGCGCTGTACGGAGCGCAGCCGCACCCGTGCACGGGACCGCCGGTCCGCGAACGCGACCAGTGGGAACGAGCCGTGCTGGCCGCCGGCCTCGCACGTGACATGCCGGTCCTTGGAGTGTGCCGGGGAATGCAGTTGATGAACGTGCACGCGGGCGGCACCCTCATCCAGCACCTGCCCGACGCGGTGGGTCACGACGGCCACAATCCGCACGAGGGCCACTTCTTCTCCCATCCCGTCACCACGGTGCCGGGGACGCGGATCGGCGCCCTTCTTCCGGCGACCAGTCAGGTCGCCACGCACCATCATCAGGCGGTGGACTCCCTCGGGACCGGTCTGGTCGTGGCCGCCCGCGCGGAGGACGGCACCGTCGAGGCGATCGAGAGCACCCGGCACCGCTTCGCCGTGGGCGTGCAGTGGCACCCCGAGATGGCGTTCGCTTCGGCGGTGGTGTACGCCCTGGTGGCTGCCGCGACGTCCACCGCGAACGCAGGTCCGAACCGTCCCGCGGCACGTCAGCGCCATGGAAGCGGTGTTCGGCCACCTGCGCAGCGCCGTTGAGCGCGGTGAGTACGCGGTGGGCGACAGGCTTCCCTCCGAAGCGGGGCTGTGCCGGACCCGGGAAGGCCGGCCGGCCAGTGGTGCGGGAGCCGCTCCGGGCTCCGCAGGCCCATGGGCCTGGCCTTCGCTGGGAGCCGTTGTCTCTCCGAGAGTGACGGTTGCGTCTCCGCAGGTCAGGCATAGGGTCGGTATTCGGCCGCAGGGATGAGGTGTCGTGCCGTCTCTTCGGTGGCGGTGCCGGGATGGCGTCGGTGATGGGGCTGTTGGAGGAGCGCGAGCGCGTTGCTCGGCAGCGGGTGGAGGCCCTTCAGGTCGAACTGCGGGAGGCGGAGGCCGTCTGGGGAGCGGTTCGTGATCGCCCGGGAGACGGTCGGCGAGGTCCTGGCGGGTCCTCGGGGAGACGAGGAGGTGTCGCCGGTCGGGGTGGTCGGCTAACGGCCGGCGCGGGTCGCGGGTGCGGTGCCCGGTTCGGTGGTGCCGGTGTGGCGGGACGGGCTCGATGCCAGCGTGCTGGCGCCGGACTACCGGCGGATCATGGACATCCTGGCCGGTGGGAGCGGGTCGGGCGGGCAGGCGTTGGACTCTCGGTAGCTGGCCGTGGCCCTCGGCCTGGAGGCGGTTCCCGCGCCAGGGCCCCACAGCGAAGCCGTTTCCCCCGTAGACAGTAACGATGCCTCAGCACACCGCGGTCAATGACCGCCCGCACACAAGGGAGGTAGGTGTGGACGGGGCGGGTGATGGTGGCGGCGAGGCCGTTGCCGACGCCGGGGACGTGCTCGGGCAGGTGAACGGCGCCGATCACGGTGGCCGCGGCCTGCAGGAGGACGCCGCCGGCGGTGCCGAGGACCAGGGCCGCGAGGGCAAGGGCGAGGGCGTAGGCGGTCACCCGGACCCAGCGCTCGGCGGTCGAGAGGTCGTCGACGGCGGTGCCGGTCGAGCCAGCCTCCGGGATCGGTGCGGCACGGAACCTGCGGGCAGCTGCCTCGGTGACGCCGCTGCTGGTGTCGTGGCCGGGGGCGTTCTGGTTCACGGGGTACGGCTCCCTGTCAGGGTCGTGGACGTGACAGGTGTGCGGGATGCCGGCCGCCCGCGGTGATGCGCAGACGGCCCGGCACGGGCCGGGTCAGCCGTTGAGGCGGATCGGCATGAGGGTGTGGCGGTACTCCAGGTTGGTGCTGTCGCCGCCGGCACCGGCGAGCGCCACGGGCTTGGTCGGCTCGGTGATGCCGATGCGGACCTCGGACGCGGCGACGGCGCGCAGCGCGTCGGCGAGGAAGACCGGTTGAACGCGATGGTGAGCGGGCCACCGTCCGGGCCGCAGGCGGGGCCTTCGAACCGGGCGGGAATGCGGTCGATGGCGTGGGCGTAGTCGCCGTGGTCGGCTTCCGGGCGCAGGTACTGGCCGTCGGCGGAACGGGTCGATCTGCTCCGGCGACCGGCGGCCGGCACCTGGCGTCGCTCGGGGCCGTCCCTTCGGCCGGCCGGCCGGTCGTCGTCATGTGTGCCCGACTACTCCCCGACTGCCCCCGACCACCGTCCGTTCGGACGTCCGACAACTGGGCTGCGGTGGTGGGGGCAGTGCGGCTAGCGTGGCGGTCTTGCGGGCTGGGGGAGGTTGCGGTGTTGGTCATGCCGGGGCGGCGGACGTCGACGATGGAGTTGTTGGCCGTCGAGGCGGCGGGGCGTGGGATGGCGGTCCGGGCGGCGGAGGAGCTCGGCGCGGTGGCGGGTCCGGCGCACTGGTACGGCGGGCCGCTCGCGGGTGCGCAGCTGGCTGACAGGCTCGGGTTTGCGCTGCTCGAACCGGTGGATGACTGGCTTGCCGAGCTGCCGGAGGATTTCACCGGTCGTCAGGTCCGGGTGGGGACTGTCGCGGACGCGTGGGCGCTCGATCGGCCGATGTTCGTCAAGCCGCCGCGCGACAAGTCCTTTCCGGCGGACGTCTACGCCGACGGCTCCCGGCTGCCTGCCGGGCTGGACCCGGGAACACCGGCGCTTTTCTCGGAGGTGGTGACGTTCGCGGCCGAGTACCGGCTGTTCCTGTTGGACGGGCGAATCGCCACGGCGAGCCGGTATGCGGTGTTCGGCCGGCTCGATGCGCGCCCGCTGTGCACGGACGGGACGGACCGTGCGGACCGGGCCGTGGGTGCGGAGATCGCGGAGTTCGTCGGCCGGTTGGTCGTCGCGGCCGGGCACACCCTGCCGAGCGCCGTCGTCCTGGACGTCGGACAACTGCTCGACCCGTACCGTCCGGGGCATCGCTGGGCGGTGGTGGAGGCCAACATGGCGTGGTTCTCGCACGCGTATGCCGCGGATCCGGGGCGGGTGTTGGACGTGGTGCTGCGGGCGGCGGGGCCGCGCGAGTGGGTACGGCCGGGCGATCTGGCGTTCGTCCGGTCCTGACCCGTCCTGCGCGAGTCGCCGGCTCGCGCGGTGCCCCGGGCCCTGAAGGCGCCGGCCGTCCGACGTGGTGTCAGGTCCGCGGCGGCCCGCGTCCGGCTCCCGCCGGCTCCGCGCGGCCCGCTGCAGCCGCGTGCGGGTCGAGCGGCGGGGCCCGTTGTGGGTTGTGGATGGCGGCCACCGGCAACGGGCCGGCAGGAAGCCGCGACCACGTGGGGATCGCACGCGCAGCGGGTGGGTCAACGGGGGGCCAGAACCGCGAGTTCTCTGCCGAAGGAGATCACCAGTCGGCCGTCCGGCGTGACCGCGACCTGACGCACGCTGACGGGGAAGAGCATGTCTGCACCGATCGGCCGGCCGGTGGCCTGATCCCACTACCCGCACCGTGCCGTCGGCGCAGCCGATCACGACGATGGTCCGGCCGTCCAGCATCCCCAGCGCCGCTGACCGGACCGGGCCCACGTGCCCCTCCAGGGGCGGGCCCGCCTCCTCACCGGTGTCCAGGTCCCGCACCCGCACCGTCGTGGTCAGCCCGGTGAGGCCGACGGCGCGGCCCTCCACCATCCCCACAGCCAGGGGCCCGCTCCTTCTCGTCGCCCACGTTGCCGATCTGCCCGCCGACTGCTTCCCGTGTGATGAGGTCCCACACCCGGAAGTGGCAGTAGATCCCTCCCGAGGTAGCGCCGACGAGGCGGCCGTCCAGTACCGCGAAGAAGTCGATGAAGACGCTCTCGAGCCCGGTGAGCGGATCGTCGACGGTTTCACGGGTGGCCAGGTCCCACAGCCGGACCTGCCCCTTCCCGCGCCAGTCACCGGTCACGATGGTCGGGCGCCCGCCCACCGTCCCGACCGTCAGTTTGCGCACCTCTCCGGTGGGGCAGGTCACCGGGTCGCCGAGCTGCGTTCCGCGGTCCAGGTCCCAGATGCGCACCGTGCGGTCGCTTGCGGCGCTCACCGCGATGGTTCGGCCGTCGAGCGCCGCCGTCGTCACCGCGTTCACGGAAGAACACCCCGGCCCCGCCCCGCACCTGCTCGCGGGGCGGGAGTGGTGCTTCCTCGGTGCGGGCGGGACCGTACCGCACCCTGGCCGACAGGCAGAGCGCACCAGCGACGCAGCCATCCCTGGCAGGCGGCTGCCAGGGCGCCCGGCCACCCTGCCCGCGCCGGACCGGACGGGGACCGGCACTGAAAGTCCGGGTGTCGGCGTACCAGGACGCCTCCGATGCTCCCTTGCCCGCCGCACCCGGCCGACCGGCGGGCACGCCACGGGCACGAGGAGGCGCCCGCCTGTCGGCTACGGCTCGGCGGGAGTGCTGTTGTCCCCGGCCCGGACCTCGGCGCCGAATCGCCACGCCTCGATGTCGCGGTAACGGATCGGCCCGGGCCCACGGCCGATGTTGCTGCCGACCAGGTGGAGACGCTCGGTCCGCCACGGTCGGCCCACGAACCCGGTGAGCCCGGCCGCAGCCTGCGGCACGCTGGTGGGATCGTCGCGACGGGACCGTGCCAGCGTCAGATGAGGGCGCAACGGGCGGTCACTGAACTCGATCCCGCAGGACCTGACCAGGTCCCGGACGTCGGCGGCGAGCAGATGCAGTCCCTCCAGGTCCCCGTCGATCCCGCTCCACAGCAGTCGCTCGTCGAAGTGGCCGCCCCCACGCAGGACCAGCTGCAGGGCGGGGTGCGACGCGGCCCGGCCGGCCAGCACCGACCGTAGCAACGGCACTGCCGTGGAGGGCAGTTCACCGAGGAAGGCCAGGGTGATGTGCCAATCCTCGATCCGGTTCCACCGCAGCCGCGGGTACCTGGCGTAGGCGGGCTGCAGCGCCCGGGCCAGCTCGTCCTTGGCGTCGTCGGGCGGAGCGAGCGCCACGAAAACGCGCAGGGTCGAGGGCGCGGCGGGAACGTCCACCAGGGATTTCTAGCACCTCTCCGGCGTTCCCGGCCAGCCAGCACCGGCACCGGGAACAGCCTCCCCTGACAGTGGCTGCCGGGGGCGGCTGCGGAGCCCTGCCCCGGACCGGACGGGCGCTGCGCAGTCGCTCAGGGGCGGCGCGGAATGCCCCGCCGCCCGGCTGGCCGACGGCTGTCGGCGCCCCGGCACTCGTCGACCAGGACGCCGCCGAACACGCTCCGGCTCCCCGGCCCGCTGCACCCGGCCGACCGACGGCGGAACCGGCCCGGGCAGCACCTGGTCGACACCGACGACACCGTCCCGCACCGTGCAGGAGGGCGTCCTTCGGGTTGCAGGTCCCCGCCGGCGCTGCCTGCGGCCGCGCACGCCGCCCGGCCAGTGGCCCACACCCGATCACCCCATGCCCCTTCCCGAGATCTCCGGGCCACCGCCGGTGCTGCCCTGGGGCGGCCCATGGGTGTGTACGGCCCTCAGGCCGCTGGGATCGGGATGGGCCGGTCGTCAGGACGGCGTCTGGGCGAGCGGCGCGGCAGCCTCCCAGGCGAACCCGTCCGGGTCGGTGAAGGTGTCGGCGGTGCTGCCGAGGACGATGCGGTGCGAGCCGGTGCCGTCGGCGGGGACGCCGAGGTCCTTGGCAAGGGCCCTGCGCTTGTACAGCGCCAGCTTGACGGGGTTGGCCTGCCCGGGGGCGAACTCGGTGTACTTGCCGCCGAAGCTCTTGGCCACGGTCAGGCCCCGGCCGACGTAGAACTGCTTGGTGGCCTTCACGTCCTCGACGCCGAGCAGCAGGACGACCTCGTCGATCGCGCGGGTGGCGGGGCCGGTGTCCTTCTTCGCCGAGGTCGCGATCTTCCAGATCGTCCCGTCCGGGGCCTGGACGACGCCACCGTAGCCCCACAGCGACTTCGCGGCGGGCTTCAGCACCGTGGCGCCGGCGTCCACGGCGGCGCCGACGAAGCCGTCGACGGTGGCCGGCCCGGACACGGTGAGCGCCAGGGTGAAGCCTCGGAATCCGGTCGAGTGCGTCTCGGACGCCCGCAGGCGGATGTATGCGTCCACGCCGAAGTCACTGTAGAAGCGGCGGGCAGCCTCAAGGTCGGTCACCTCGACGGTGACGGACGCGAGGGATGTGTCGACTGTGGTGGAAGCGGTGGTTGCCATGACCATCACGCTAGGAGGTGCACCGCCGCCGAGGCTTCTCGAATCCTGACCGGTCTTGAGACTCGTTTCAGATCGAGGCCCGCCGCGGTGAGGAGCCGGCACAGGATGCCGGTGCTGCCGGCCCTGCTCACCGCGGCAACCCGCGGTGTCCGCCCCCCACCCCGACGCCCTGCCGGTCGGCGGGCGGCGCCGCGGAGCCCACCAGTGCGGAGCGCCACCGCGCGCCGGGCCGGCGACGGCACGCACGGCAGCCGCATCGGCTCTGCACCGAAGCGCGGCCCGCCACCGCCCGGGGCACAGTGGAGTCAGCACATCCAAGCGGCGGGGCATCCGAGGGGGCACGGAATCGGGAGGTTCACGATGACGTTTGTGCAGATCGTCGAGTGCCGCACGGAGCGGCCGGACGAGCTCAACCAGCTGATGGACACCTGGATCGAGCAGACCCAGGGCAAGCGCACCGCCACTCACACCATGCTCGGGTCGGACCGCGAGGACGCCCAGCACATCGTGGAGATCGTCGAGTTTCCCTCGTACGAGGCGGCGATGCGCAACTCCGGCCTGCCGGAGACCGACCGGATCTTCCGGGAGATGGTGGCCCTGTGCCAGGAGCCGCCGACCTTCACCAACCTGGACCTGGTCCGCAACGAGCAGCTCCTCAAGGACGCGGCCCGCCGACTGCTGATGGGACCCGCGACCGGGGACATGTCCGCCATCGACGAACTGGTGGCACCGGACTACCGGGACCACGACCCGTCCATGGACGGCGACACCGTCGGCCCGGCGGCCGTCAAGGAGATGATCGAGGGCTACCGCCGCGCGTTCGACTTCACCTTCGAGATCCAGAGCCAGATCGCCGAGGGCGATCAGGTCGCCACCCGCTGGATGTGGCGCGGCACCCACATCGGCGAGTACATGGGCATCCCGGCCAGCAACAAGACCATCGAGTCGTCCGGCATGACGATCTGGCGGTTCGAGGACGGCAAGGCCATGGAAGGCTGGTGGAGCTGGGACGCCGTCGCCATGATGCGCCAAATGGGCATGATGCCCGACTGACCGGGACCACGACACCTGCAGTCCGGCCGCCGGTAGGCACAGCGAGTGAAGCACAGCCGGGCGCCGCCCCTGACCGGCTGTGCTTCACGCGCAGACGATGGCTGCGCGCAGTCTGGGACCACGCGGCCTCGCCTCGGACCCGAGCGCGGCGGGGCTCACGACGTATCGGCCCTCGCCCTCGGATGCTGCCGGTGGCCGGCGCCATGGCAACTCCCTGCGGGCGGCTGCGCTCACCTGCGCTGCCGCGGTAGGCCAGGTCCGGACGGCGGCAGGGCGCGGCTCTGGCTGATCCGATCCGACCCCGGCCTGCAACTCGAAGCGCGGACGGGCGCAGTCCGTTCCGGAGCCGACCGCCTCGCCAAAAAATGGACCAATGCTCGCCCATTATCGAACTAATTTCAGCAGCCCCAACCATCCCGGCATGCAATTCTTTCATTTCTACGACTGTCTCGACGCTGCCGCGGCCACCGATATCCCTGCCGCAGGGTCGGCGACCTCGACGGCGGAGACGGACGACGTCGGAGCCCCTCACCCCGTTCCGGACCGGATCGCCCGGTGCCGGCCCTCGCATTCCACACCGCACCAGCGAGCAGCACACCCGCAGCGGGTCGGCATCCGCGGCCCGTCGGAGACTCCATCGCCGACCGCGCGGCGCCCGCCGCGGCACTCCTCGAAGGCCCCTATCGCGACACAATAATTTCGATCCCTTTCCGACCGGCCGTGAAATAATATGACAGCACCTTCACGTAATGTGACTAGTTTGACTGTTGCACAATTCTGCGATTGCATAGGTCAGTAATTGGACGGCCCGGCATTTCCGCGATTTCGGTCGGGACCTGCACCTGGCACGGCCTCAGGCATTCTGCCTGGTTGTTTTCGAATGGATCGCGACGTGGGGAGGGTGTGCGGGTGACGGGTGAGGGGCCCACGAGAGGTTCCCGACTACCTGCCGTCGCGCCGGCCGGCGGGGTAGGCGGACTTGCCAGGGCCTTGGCGCCGGCGTCGGGGGCGCCGCGGCACTGTGCGCTGGTCGTGGCGGGTGATCCGGGTGGAGTCGTCCACCTGTCCTGTGGGGCGGTCGCAGCGGTGGTGTCGTCGGGGGCGCCGGATGCCGTCCGGGTGCTGTTGGCGTCCGGCCGGGTGAGCGAGAACGACGTGTCGGCGCTGCGGCACGAGGCCGCCGGGGGGCTCGGTCCGGCCCTGCTGTCCCGTTCGCTCGTGGGCCCGCAGGAGCTTCAGGTCATGTGCATGATGTCCGCGGCGGATGGCGCCTTCGCGATGGCCGCCGGCCGCATCGAGGGCAGTGCCCCGGCCGCCGACCGCCCGCCTCCCCTGCTGTCCGCCCCGCAGGGCATCGACTCCGACTGGCTGCTGCGGGAGACGGAGCGGCGCCTGGCCGCCCTCGTGTCCCTACGGACTCCGCTGTCCCCGTTCACCGACCGGGTGCGTGCCGCACCCGCCGCTCGTGCGCCCGAACTGTCCGGCGCCAGGCGCGACATCCTCCAGTACGCCGACGGGCATCGCAGTGCACGCGACATCGCCCTCCTGCTCGGGCGCGGCCTGTTCGCCGTGACCACCGAACTGTCCCGCATGGCCGGCGAGGGACTGGTCGAGGTGGTGGCATCCGATCCGGCACCGGACAGGCACGGCGGTGTCCCGACGGACCGGCAGCCGCCATCGACCAGGGCGCTGGGCCACCTTCCCATGCGCCGCCGAGGCGCCAGCGGGATCAACGACGTCCTCCCGCTGCGACCCGTCTCCGCCCGTCACGCCCGGCCGGCCGACCGGGCGCCGTAGCGGGACTGCGGGCATCCGCTCCACCCGGGCCGCAGTGTCGCGGCTGCACGGGTCCCACCTCGCCGGCCGAGGACCGGCGAGGTGAACGTTCTTCGATCGACAGGAGAGTTGTGACCGACACGAGCAATGATCTGATCGCCGAGATAGGGGAACTGCGCGACAACGGCACCGGTGTCACCGGGGTCGTGGTCTCGGCGGTGGACGGCCTTCTCGTCGCCGCGGACACCGGCGACAGGGTCGACGGGGAGTGCCTGTCCGCCCTGGCGGCGGCCGTACTCGGCCTGGCGCACCGCGCCGGGGCAGCGACCGGGAGGGACGCCTTGCGGTGGAGCGCCGCCCGCTACGGCGACGGCTACCTCGTGGTGCGCCCGGTCGGCGACATGGGCGTGCTGACCCTGCTGGGCGGCAAGGACATGGACCTGGCCCGGCTGGAGGGCCAGTGCGAGCAGGCCGTCCGGCGGATCGACCGCCTGCTCACCGCCCCGCGCACACCAGCCGCACACCGCTGAAGACCACCACCGGCCCGGACGGCGCACGCCCGGGCCCGAGAAGAGGAGCGCAGTGAACACACAGGGAACCAGCATGTCCGACCGGGTGTCGGGACTCGTCAAGATCCTTCGATCGGACGTGCCCGACTGCGTGGCCTCGGGCGTCATCGACATGACCACCGGCATGCTGCTGGCCGTGGAAACCGTCGACTCGCACCCGTCGGAGGTGCTCGACCTGCTCGCAGCCGCCACGCTCGACCTGTTCCAGGGCCGCAACGTGGCGATGATCGAGGGCATCTTCAAGGAACGCCGCGGCGTGGTGTCCGACCGGCACTACTTCCAGGAGATCCTCGTCAACAGCGACAACCTGACCCACCTCTTCCTGCGGATGGAAGGTGAGGAGGACGTGGTCGCCGTCGTGGTCTGCCGCAAGTCCGTCAACGTCGGCATGCTGTTCGCCCAGACCAGGCGCGCCCTGAAGCACCACGGCCGCATCTGACCGCACCACGGCCGCACCCTCGGTTTCCCGGCCCCGCGGGGCCGGGAAACCGAGGCACTCCTGCGACACCCCCGGTGCACGACAGCCCCCCGCAGCGGCCGGGACGCCGACGAGAAGACATTCGCGCTGCGCCGGCGCAGCAGCTGTCCTCGGTGACCCGCAAGCACGAAGCGGTGCCGGCGTTCCGCAGCCGACGCGAGCCCGATGCGGGTGCGGCCCATCTGCCTGCGGTCCCGGGTCTGCGGGCCGATGAGGCAAGGCCCGGCGGCGGTGCCGCGCGCAGGACAGGGGGGTCAGGCCTTCTTGACGACGCTCGACTTGAGCTGCATGGCGCCGAAGCCTTCGATCCGGCAGTCGATGTCGTGGCCGTCCACTCCGTCGACCAGGCGGATGTTGCGGACCTTGGTGCCGGCCTTGATGCCGGAGGCGCTGCCCTTGACCTTGAGCGCCTTGACGACGGTCACGGTGTCGCCGTCGCTCAGCACGTTGCCGACCGCGTCCTTGACCAGCCGGCCACCGGGGGCCTGCGTGCCGCTGTCGGCGGGAGCCCACTCATGTCCGCACTCGGGGCACACCACCAGTGCGTCCATCGCGTAGGTGTACTCGCTCGAACACTTCGGGCACGGGGGCAGGTTCTCGCTCATGGACCCGGTCTTCCCTGTCTGTCGCAATATCTCGGGAAAGGGTGCGGGCCCGCTGCACCCCCTTGGCACTGCGAGCCCGCTCCAGCGGCACCACCGGGGAGCCGCCGAGATAATGAGTTTATCAGTTGCGAATCTTTGCAAGTCCCAGCCGCTCGGACCGCCCGGGGCGACACGGTTCCGGATACGACCGCCGCCCCGGCCGACACCTGCCGGGCGCAGGTCGGCACCGATCGTGGCCCCACCTGCATTGCTAGAGTCGAATCCCCATACCCCTGGCCCCCGACACGGACGGTGACCCCATGCCTGCCGATACGCAACCCTCCGTCACCGCCGTGCCGCTGTACCAGATCAAGGCCGAGTTCTTCAAAACCCTCGGCCACCCGGTGCGCATCCGCGTCCTCGAACTCCTCAGCCAGCGCGAACATGCCGTCGCCGAACTCCTCACCGACGTCGGCGTCGAAGCCTCCAACCTCTCCCAGCAGCTCGCCGTGCTGCGCCGCACGGGCGTCGTCACCTCCCGACGGGACGGCGCCGCCGTGATCTACCGGATCACCAGCCCCGAGGTCGCCCAACTCCTCGCCGTCGCCCGCTCCATCCTCACCGACGTCATCACCGACCGCGCCGAACTCCTCGGCGAGCTCAGCCCCGGCCCCACCGACTGACCCGGCCACCTGCACCACTGCCGGTCCGGCCCGACGGAAGGTGTCACCAGTCGCGACTGCCCTCCATGGCGAGCGACAGGCGGAGGCAGGCAGTGATGCCCGGACGGTCCCGAGCCCGGTCGGCGGGAGTCGCCGGCAGGCCCGCCTCCGGCAGACTCCTCGCACACCCGGGCCGCCCGCTCGAGGTCACACGATCCTCAGACTCCCGCCACCGGGACAAGGATTGCGATAGTAGCCATTTGAAGAATTCTTCATATTCATACATGCTGCATCCTTGTACTGAGAGGCCGTGCGTGCGGTGCCACGGCCTGCGGGTGGAGGACGGCGGCGATGAGCGGCGTGTTCGACGCGGAACCTCGCGAGCAACTGGCCGAGGCCCGCCGGTTGCGGGCGCAGGCTCGGGAAGTCGGCGATCAGGACCGGGCGCAGGCATACGCGGGGCGGATCACGCAGTTGCTGCGGATCGCGGCCCACCACGGCGTTGCGCTGGACCGTGCGGCGGATGAGGAGGAGCAGGACTGATGACGATTCCGCTGTATCAGGCGAAGGCGGAGTTCTTCCGCACGCTGGGTCATCCGGTGCGCATCCGGGTGCTGGAGCTGCTGCAGGACGGGCCGCGGCCGGTGCGCGAGTTGCTGACGGAGATCGGGATCGAGCCCTCGAGCCTGTCACAGCAGCTGGCAGTGCTGCGCCGCACCCAGCTGGTGTCGGCCACGCGGGAGGGCAACACCGTGGTGTACGCGCTGAGCACGCCGGACGTGGCGGAGCTGCTGCAGGCGGCGCGGCGGATCCTCTCCAGGATGATCACGGACCAGTCGGAGCTACTCGCCGAGCTCGGCGGGCCCGGGCGGCGGGCGGCGGGCGCATGAGCGGCACGGTGGCCGTGGCCGCACGCCGTTTCGGGGTGCGGGTGCGGGCGGTGCTACCCGATCACGCAGTGTGGGCGACGATGCGGCGCTCACCGCGCAGGGACCTGCTGGCCGGGGTGACGGTGGCGATCGTCGCCCTGCCCCTCGCCCTCGGGTTCGGTGTGGCCTCCGGCGCGGGCGCCCAGGCGGGTCTGGCGACCGCAGTGGTCGCCGGCGCGCTCGCGGCCCTGTTCGGCGGCTCCAACCTGCAGGTCAGCGGGCCGACCGGCGCGATGACCGTGGTCCTGGTGCCGATCGTCCACCGCTACGGCACCGACGGGGTGCTGACGGTGGGCCTGCTCGCCGGCCTGCTGCTGGTGGCGACGGCGCTCGGCGGCGCCGGGCGATTCATGGCGTTCGTCCCAGCGCCGGTGGTGGAGGGCTTCACCCTCGGCATCGCCGCCGTCATCGGTCTCCAGCAGGTGCCCGCGGCACTCGGGGTGAAGCCGTCGGGGGCGGAGAACGTCGTCGCCGCCGCCTGGGACGCCCTCGCCGACTTCGTCGCCGACCCGCGACTCGCGGCACCCGCGCTCGCCGCCGGCGTGGCCGTGGTGATGCTGGTCGGAGCCCGACTGCGGCCAGGCGTCCCGTTCTCGCTGCTCGCCGTGGTCGCCGCCACGCTCATTGCCTCGGGCGTCAGCCTGGACGTGGCGACGATCGGGCACCTGCCTTCCGGACTGCCGGCCCCCTCGCTCGGGTTCTTCCACGTCGCCGACGTACCGAAGCTGGCGACGGCCGCGATCGCCGTGGCGGCCCTCGCCGCGCTGGAGTCACTGATGTCCGCCACCGCCGCGGACGCGATGAGCGTCTCGGAGCGGCACGACAGCGACCGCGAGCTGTTCGGCCAAGGCCTGGCGAACCTGGCCGCGCCGCTGTTCGGCGGCGTCGCCGCCACCGGCGCGATCGCCCGCACCGCCGTCAACGTCCGCTCCGGCGCCGCCTCCCGGCTGGCCGCGCTCGTCCACGCGGCCGTCCTCGCCGCCGTGGTGTTCGCCGCCGCCCCGCTCGTCGAGGGCATCCCCCTCGCGGCGCTGGCCGGCGTGCTGATCGCCACCGCAGTGCGGATGGTCGAGGTCGCCTCCCTACGGGCGCTGGCACGCGCCGGACGCGGCGAGGCCGCGATCCTGGTGCTGACTGCGGCCGCGACCCTCGCCTTCGACCTGGTGACCGCCGTCATCGTCGGCCTGCTGGTCGCCGGCGCACTGGCGCTGCGCCAGGTCGCCCGCTCCGCCGCCCTCACCCGGGTACCGCTGCACGAAGGCCTGCCGCCCGCCGACCACCACGCCGAGGAACAGGCACTGCTGGCCGAGCACATCGTCGCCTACCGTATCGACGGGCCGCTGTTCTTCGCCGCCGCCCACCGTTTCCTCCTCGAACTCGCCGAGACCGGCGACGTGAAGGCGGTCGTGCTGCGCCTGTCGCGGATCACCGCGATCGACGCGACCGGGGCCCTCGTCCTGGGCGACGCCATCGGCAAACTGGAGCGGCGGGGCATCCTCGTCCTGGTCTCCGGCGTCCGCGAGGACCACCTCAAGACCCTCGACGCGCTCGGCGTGCTCGACCGCCTGCACACCGAGCACCGCGTGTTCGAGGCGACACCTGAGGCCATCGCCTACGCCCGAAGCCACCTGTCGGCCGTCCTCGCGGACGCCGCGGGCAGGAGGCACTGATGCCTCCCGAGCGACAGGGGCAGCGGTGAGCAGCCAGTGCGGCAGTTCAGGCGACACTCCCGGCCCGGGTCCGTCGTCCCGCACCCCGGGCAGCTGCCTGCCCGGACCTACACGGTGACGCTCTCCAGCGTCCGAGGGGCGATCCCGCTCGCCTCCCCCACCGCCCGCACCGTGTTCACGGCGTGGGGCGACCCGCCGCAGTCCTGCGCCATGGACGCCCTGCTGCTGATCACCACCGAGCTGATCACCAACACCGCCCGCCACGCCGCCAGCAAGCACTTCACCATCACGTTCACGGCAGACGCCACCGCCCTGGGGTAGCCGTCCACGACCACGGGCCGGGCCTGCCCGTGCGTCCACCGGGCTCGGACGGCCGCAGCGCCGGGCTCGCAGTCGTACGCGAGGTGGCCGCACTGCTCGACGGTACCCGGGGAGTCGTCCCGGACCGGAGGAAAGCAGGAAGAACCTCACCGCGACGAGATTCCACTGGCGAATCGCCGGATCCTGGCTGGCGGCCACCGGGTGGAGCCCACGGTCCGTCCGGGCCGTACCCGACAGGCCGTCCCCAACTGCGCGCCGACCAACAACTGCGCCCGCTGCCGACCGCCGATACTCTGCCGCCGTGGGCGGCCCTTCCCGGACGGCACCGGCGCGGTCGCCTTCTCCCACGGAGTTGTGAGGCCGACTGCGCAGCCGCTGTGCACGGCCAACAAGCGCCAGGTATGCGGGAGCCACCCGGGAGAAGGCCTCAGAAGGCGCCCGGCCGTCCACGAGGTCTACTGCTCGGTCCCACGGTTTCGGTGCGCCGCTCACCGCAGACCTCGTCCTGCCTCCCGGCGCGTTCTCGACACCGGGTGGCGGTGCAAGGCGGGTGGCGTGTCTCGCGGGTGTGTCGCGCTGTCCCGTTTGGCATGCCCGGCACGGGACGTAGGCCCAGTGGTCGGGTGTGGGCACGGTTCCCCACCCGTCGCAGTCTGGCAGGACCGTGCGCTCTCGAGATCGACCGCGGGCAGCCGTCGGCGGTGCTCATGGATTACTTCCTTGCGTTACCCAAGGGCGTCCGCGTCGGCGTTGGCGGGATCGCCGATGCGCGGCGACACCAGCTTCAGGATCAACAACATGAAGAATTCATCAACTCAACATGTCATGCATTGCGGTCGGGGTGGCCCGCTTCCGGCAGAAGCCGATCGCTTGCGGTCATGTCGGCGAGCCTCGCCGTTCGCTTTCCTAGGATCGCCCGACAGAAGTGGACATCAGCGCGCCGGGACACGTCCCTGCGCCACGAACGGCTGGAGGAGAACGTGGCCGGAATCGAGACCTCGCTCAAGGACGCAATGAGCATCGACGGCGCTCTCGGGGCCGCCCTGGGGGACTACACCAGCGGCATGGCGCTGGGCACCGCCGGCCCGACCGAGACCCTGTCCGTCGCGGCCGCCGCCGGCACCGACGTCCTGCGCGCCGAGATGCGCGCCCTGGAGCTGGTGGGCCAGGGCAATCAGAAGCTGGAGGACATCCTGATCAGCCTGACCGGGCAGTACCACCTGATCCGGCCGCTCACCCGCCACCCGGGGCTGTTCCTCTACCTGATGCTCGACCGCAACCGCTCCAACCTCGCCATGGCCCGCCACCACGCGCGCCGCATCGAGGCAGACCTCGAGGTCTGACCCCCTCGGCCGCCCCGGGAACCAGTGGAACTCGGCGACTAGGTGGAGCGGCCAGGGCGGGGCGGTGGACGTGCCGGTGCCGCCGCCGGTTCCGGTCCCGGCGGCGCCGGAGGCGATCGTCGCGCCGCTGCCGGCGCTGCTGGCCGGGCGCCTGGAGGAGTTGCCCGCGTCGGAGGACCCCTGGGTGCATGCGGCGGCCGTCGTGGCCTGGTCGAAGACGGTGACCGGGGAAGGGTGAGGACGGCTCCGCAGGCCCGTGGGAGTCCGTGGAGAGCCTCCGTGGCAGGACCAGGCCATGGCTCGGATGGCCGGAGTGCCTGTTTCGCGGCCGGCTCGTCCGACAGGAACGGAGGGCGGCCCACCAGAGTACGGACGCTCGACGCTGCCGAGTCCGGCCTCCGTCGAGCCCGGTGTCAGGCGCGGCTACCCGATGAGGATCAGTCCGGTGAAGGCGACGCCCAGGGAGATCGAGCAGATGATCCGCTGGCGGCGGTTCCAGTACGCCCACCCCAGCGACCCGAGCGGCGATCCGTGCCTGCCCACCAGCAGGCCCGCCAGGCCTGCAACGAACAGGACCATGCCGACCGTCTCCCGCATGCGCTCCCCCACCCAGGCGCCGCCCGCGCCGACTCCTCGACCGTCGGACTCTGCCGCTCCTGCCCACATGTGTCAACAGCGTTGGGAGCGCGGCATTCCCGGGACCGGACCGCCCCTTCCGGCGACCGTCGACGACGGCGCCCCGCGGACAGCCGGGCGACTGGACAGGAATATGACGACCGGTCTACTTTGGCTGCATGGGAGCCAAGGGCGAGGAGACGCGGACGCGACTGGTGCAGGCGACCAGGGAGCTCGTCGAGGCGCGCGGCTACTACGGCACCGGGCTCAACGACGTCCTGGCCGCCAGCGGCGCGCCCCGCGGATCGATGTACTTCCACTTCCCCGCGGGGAAGGACGAGATGGTCGCGCTCGCGCTGGCCGAGGCCGGACAGGACATCGGCGCGCTCATCGCGGGTGCCGCCGAGTCCGGTGCGCCCCCCGTCGATGTGGTCCGTCGGCTGCTGGAGGCGCTCGGCGACCGGATGGAGGAGTCCGGCTACGCCAAGGGGTGCCCGGTGGCGACCGTCGCCCTCGAGACCGCGGCGGGCCACGAGCGGCTGCGCCGGGTGTGCGCCGACACCTACGAGTCCTGGCAGCAGGAGCTGGCCGGCCTGCTGGTCCGCCACGGCCACGACCCCGCCGGCGCCGAGGCCACGGCGGGCACCGTCCTCGCCCTGGTGGAGGGCGCGCTGCTGCTGTCCCGCGTCGCGCACAGCCGCACCCCACTCGCCCGGGCCGCCCGGGCCGCCGAGCTGCTGCTCCGCGCCGACCCCGCCTGATCCGGGCCTCGCGGGTCCATGCCGCCCCACAGCTATGCCCCAGGAATATGTAGACCGGTCCATTGAAAGGATCCCCATGTCCAGTCCCCGCACCCTCGTCCTCGGCGCCACCGGCTTCATCGGCCGCTGGTACGTCCTCGACCTGCTCGGCCGCGGCGAGCACGTCGCCATCGGCCTGCGCGGAGGCGCCGCCCGCGACGGCGAGCTGCGCACCTGGCTGGCCGCCCACGGCGCCGCACCGGACGCGCTCGCCGAGCGGCTCACCACGATCGCCGCCGACATCACCCGACCCGGCCTCGCCCTCCCGACGGCCGACGAACACAGCCTGGACGGCGTCCGCGACGTCGTCAACCTGGCGGCCCGCTACGCCTTCGGCCTCACCCGCGACGAAGCCCGCGCGGCCAACGTGGACGGCGCGATCCACCCGCTGCGCTGGGCCGCCGGCCGCCCGGAGCTGCGGCGACTGGTCCACCTCTCCGGCTACCGCGTCGGCCGCAGCGCCGGACAGTGCCACCCCTTGCCCGCCGCCGATGCCGACCGCCTCTACCGCGAACTGGGCGCCTACGAGGCGTCCAAGACGGAGGGCGACATCGCCGTGCGCACCCTCGCACCCCGGCTGGGCTTGCCGCTGACGGTGGTCAACCCCGGCGCCGTGATCGGGCACTCCCGCACCGGCGAAGCCGGGCAGTACCTCGGCCTGGCCACCCTCGTCGAACAGCTCTGGACGCGACGCCTGCCCGCCCTCGCGGGCACCCGGCGCACCGTCGTGCCGGTGGTCGCCGTCGACCACCTCGCCGCCTTCCTCGCCGAAGTGCCGCGCCACGACCGGCAGCCGCTGCACCTGCACACCGTGCTCGACCCCGCCACGCCGCCGCTGCCCGAACTCGTCGCCCTGGCCGCCGCACGCCTCGGCCTGCGCCCGCCCCGGCTCGTGCTGCCCGTCGGCCTGGTCCGCCGGCTGCCGCGCGCGCTGACCGGCGTCGACCCGGAGACGCTGTCCTTCCTCTCGGAGGACACCTACGAGACCGCCTCGGCGGACGCACTGGCGAGCGCCGCCGGGCTGACCCACCCGCCGGTCCGAAGGCTCATCCAGGACTGGGCCGCCCGCCTGGTGGCCGACCGGTTCCCCGACGCCGACGTGCCGCCCGCACCCACCGTGCGCCCGTGAGCTGACGCGTATGCGTGATCTCCCGCGTGTGACCCTGGCCCACCCGCGGCCCGCCCGGGCGGACGGCCCAAAGCCGCAGGGACGGCAGTGGAGAAGGTCGAAGCCTCGCCGATCAGGTCAGCGAGGAACTGCGGCTCACCGGTCCATGGCGCGTGGCCGCCCACGAGGGCGGCGCCGGTGGGACCCTCTGATGGCAGGTCTGTTCTTCCCGAGAGTGGCCGACCGGAGGTGGCGATGCGAGTCGTGTTCGTGCACGGGGCGTGCGTGCGGGACGGGTCGTGGTGGTGGCACCGCACCGCCGACCTGCTGCAGGAGCGGGGGGTGCCGAGCGTGGCGCCGGCGCTTCCGAGCTGCGGCGAGGCGGGCCTGCCGGGCGGCGCCGGCGGTCCGGGGCTGCCCGAGGATGTCGCTGCGGTGCGACAGGTGCTGCAGGCCGGCGACGAGCCGACCGTCGTGGTCGCCCACAGTTATGGCGGCATCGTCACCGCGCAAGCCGCAGCGGGAATCGGGTCGGTGCACCACCTGCTGCTGGTCTCCAGCTACCTGCCCGAGGTCGGGCAGAGCCTGTCCGATTTCGGCGACGGCAGCCCCGCCCCGTTCCTCGACGTCGACCCCGACTCCGGCACGTTCGGGGTCCGCCCCGAGCTGCTCGTGGACACGTTCCTGCAGGACTGCGACCCCGACCTCCAGGCACAGGCTGGGGACCACCTCGCCCGGCAGAGCGTGCAGGTGACCGGGCAGCCTGTCGGGGCGGCCGCATGGCAGCAGGTGCCCTCGACGTACCTCGTCTGCGCTCAGGACCGGGGCACCCCGCCGCCGCTGCAGCGCGAGTTCGCCCGCCGGGCCGGTAGCACCGTCGAACTCGACGCCGGCCACCACCCGTTCCTGTCCCAGCCCGCAGCCGTCCGCGACCTGCTGCTGAGCCTGTGACGGCAACCGGGACCGAATGCGCCTACGTGATCGTCGGACACGCTGTTGGGGCCGCCTTCTGCTGCTCGTCAGCGCAGTCCTGGACACAGCAGCGGCTTTCTGGCGGCCCCGCCCAGGGGCCTGTGAGCACGGTGCGCCTGCACGTCGGCCACCGCCCCGCAGACCCGGCGATCTCGGGCTTGACGGGGCGTAGCCCTGCAGGTCGGCGACGAGGTGGACGCTGCCGAACGCGTTGTACAGGTAGGCATGCCCCTTGGCGTCGACCGGCACGACGACCTCGTTGGCGCTGGTCCCCCTGGGCGAAGTTCAGCACCGAGGTGGTCGGCGTCCCACCGTTCGGTCACAGTCCCTCACCAGTGTGGTGGTCCAGCGCCGGGTTCACCCGCGTCTCGTCGACCACCGCGATTGTCCGCCACCTGCCGCCCGTCCCTGCAGGCGCACACGACCCGGTGGCGGTGGATTCGGGTTGGCACTGTAGGCGTCGTCGGTTCAGGCGCGCGGCGCCTGCGCTGTCGAAACAATCCCACCTGCTGGATTCCTGTCCGTGATGCATCGTCAAGTTAACGATGCCAGGCTTGAGTTGTGAGTTGAGGAGAGCGGCCAGGGTTGGGGGCGGTTGTGGCTGCGGGGTACGGACGGGTATGGGTGTGGCGGGCGGTCGCGGCGGTGTGCGCACCTGTCGCGGCGGCCTTGGTGGGTGTGGCCGTGTGGGTGGACCTGGAAGCGGCGAACATGGCGGCGAGCGTCGTCGGGGTGGTTGTCGCACTGGCCGGCTTGACGCTCTCGGTCTGGCAACTCCTCCCGGCATCCGGCGCAGCGGAGGTCGGGATCCGTGTGCAGGCAACCGGGCCCCACAGCGTGGCGGCGGGCGGCGACATGACTCGGAACGCTTTCGGGGCACGCAGCAAGGTTGGTTCGGCACCCGGCTCGGCCCCCGGCTCCCCGGCGGGCCCGTCGGCGCCTGTGGTCGGTCCCGCCGAGGGGCGACAGGTGGAGGCCGTGGACGGCGGGCTCGCGGCAGGCGGCGCCATGGGCCGCAACGCCGTCGGCGACGACGCCGAGGTCTGGTGAGACCGTGGCCCTGGTGGCGGCGCCCGGCCGGTCCCGGGGTCGCCGGGTCCGACGGCGGAGGGCCGGAGGCAGCATCGGGCGCGGGTCCGGATGTGCTGGTGGCTGCGGCCGGGAACGCCGGTGCGCCGGGCGGTTCCGGGGCGCGGGTGGCAGCGCGCGGGCAGGGGGCCATCGCCGCCGGCGAGAACGTGATGAACAACGCGATCGGCCCTTACTCGACCGTCACTGTGATCGAACATCAGACCATCGCACACCAAGAGCAACTCCCCTACCGGATTGCGGAGTTACAGGGCATCGTTCCCCTTCCGGCGGCGGCGGAGCTGAGCCGCCGGCCCTCGCAGCTGCTCTGGTCCCGGCATGCGGTGGTGAGGTTCACCGGGCGGGAGCGGGAGGTCGGCGAGCTGGCGCAGTGGCGGGACGCCCCGCCGGCGGCCGGCCCTGCGATACGTCTGCTGTGCGCTCCGAGCGGCTGCGGGAAGTCCCGGTTGGCCGCACACTTCGCCGAATCGACGCGCGGTCGCGGGTGGCGCGTGTGGGCGGCGACGGCCGACCGGTCAGGCGGCACAGGTCCGGCCGACGACGCAACCGTCGGCCATGGCGTGCTGCTTGTGCTGGACCACGCGGACCGCTGGCCGGGGGATGCCCTCCGCACGCTGCTCCGGGCACCTCTGCTGCGCGGCGGCGCCCCGGTCCGCGTCCTGCTGCTGGCCAGGTCGGCCGATGTCTGGTGGCCCGCTCTCGCACAGTGGATCAGGACCGAGCTGGCGATGTCCTCCGACGCCGTCCCGCTGCTGCCGCCGGCCGGTGGGCCTGCGGGGCGTGCGGAGCTGTTCCGCCAGGCGCGGGACACCTTCGCCGAGAAGCTGGGCCTGCCGGCGGAGCGGGCCGAACACATCGGCCCGCCGGCCGCGCTGGAGATCGACGAGGACTACGCCCAGATCCTGACCATCCACCTCGCCGCTCTGGCCGCCGTCGACGCCGCCCTCGGCAGGAAGGACGTGCCTGCCGACCCGGCAGCCGCCTCCGCCCACCTGCTGGAACGCGAGCTCTCCCACTGGGACGGGCAGTCCCACGGCGCTCACGGGCCGATCGCGGCCGATGCGCGGACGATGACCCGCCTCGTGGTCACTGCGGCTCTCACCGGGCCCGTTGAACTCACGGACGGCTGGGATGCCCTGCGCCGTACCGGCCTGGCGGACACCCGGGCGCAGGCCACGGCGCTCCTCGACCGCCACGAGCTCTTCTACCCGGCGGGCCGTGCCGGCACCGTTCTCGAACCGCTGCGTCCGGGGCGCCTTCGCGAGGACCTCCTCGGCCTCGCCGTCCCGCAGCGGAACGCCGCCCCGCAGCCCCGGTCGCTCAGCAGTAGCTGGGCCAAGCACGCCCCCCGGCTCCTGCTGACCGAGGGCACCGTGCCGGCTCCCTGGAATCGCAGCGCCCTGACGACCCTGGTCGAGGCCGCCCGCCGCTGGCCGCACCTCATCACCGAGCTGCTGACGCCGCTGCTGGACGAGTATCCGGCGCTCATCCGCCACGCCGGTGGTGCTGCCCTGGCCGGCCTGGCCGAACTCCCCGATCTGTCACCCGATCTGCTGGAGAAGATCGACGCCCAGTTGCCGGACGTCCGACACCCCGATCTCGACGCCGGGGCCGCGGCCCTGGCCGTCCGGCTCGCCGAAAAACGGCTGACGGACGCCGCCGATCGTCCGGCCGAACTGGCGCGGGTGCACGCGCGACTGAGCTGGCGGCTCTCCAATGCCGCACGCCACGCCGAGGCGCTCCCTCCCGCCGAGGCCGCCGTCGAGATCCGCCGCAGGCTCGCAGCCGCCGACCCCGCCGAACACGAACCCGGGTTCGCAGCCGCCCTCAACAACCTCGGCCACCGCCTCGCACAGCTGGGGCTGTGGGACGAGGCCCTGACGGAGACCAGGGCGGCAGTGGAGATCCGCCGCCGCCTGGCCGAGGAGGACCCCGAGCGCCATGGCGGCGACCTCGCGATGTCGCTCACCAATCTCGGCGACCAACTCGGCCAGCTGGAGCGGTGGACGGAGGCACTCACCGCGACCGAGGAGGCGGTGGCCGTGTGGCGGCGCCTGGCCGAGACGGCACGCAACGCGGTCGAGCCGGCCCGCACCCGGCCCGGGCCCGCCCACGACGAACACGCTTCCGCCCACGATCAGCACGAGTCCGGCCTCGCCCTGGCACTCACCAACCTCGCCGTGCTGCTCGCCCACGACTCCCGCGAGTCAGGGCGGGACCGGTGGGCGCAGGCGCAGGCCTCCGCAGCGGAGGCGGTGGCGGCCTGGCGCACGTCGGCCGGGGCCGAGCCGGATCTGTGCGGCCCGGACCTGGCCAAGGCGCTGGGCAACCACGGTGCGATCACCGCCATGGCGGGCCGGCGTGCGGGTTCGGGCGACGACAGTGCCGACCGAGCAGCCTCCGCCATGGCCGCAGCCGTCGAGCTTCAGCGCCGACTGGCCGAGCGGGACGTACGGGTGCACGGCCCGGTGCTGCTGACCCTGCTCGGCAACCTCCAGCTGCACCGCACGGAGCAGGCGCTGGGGGGCGAGGCCGAGCAACTGCTCGACGAGGCCGATGTGCTCCGCCGAAAGCTGGCTGTCCTCGCCCCGGCGTCCGCCCTGCCCGACGGCGCGGGGAAGGCCCCTTCCAAGCAGCAGTTCGCGCTGCACCTGTGCACGCGTGCCGAACTCGCGGTGGTGCCTCCCCTGATCCTGCTGGCCCTGTACGCCCAGCGGGACCGCGACTTGCACCCGGCGGTCGGCGACCCGGGCGACGCCCGTCCGACCGCACAGACCGTCCCGGCGGCACAGGCGGTACCCGCGGCGCAGGCCGCGCAAGCCGTGCGAGCCGCCCAGGAGGTGTCGCCGCCACCGTCCGCGGTCGTGGGCGGCGGGCCGTGGTGGCAGCTCCCCATCCGCCTGGTGAGCGCCGCGCCGGCAGCCGCACAGCAGCTGGCCGCGGCAGCCACGGCCACCGCCGCCCAGGCCGGTCCGGCCGCACGCGCCGTGGCGGCCCTGGTAGCGCTGATCGTGCTCGGTGCCGCGACTTTCGCCGGCGATACGCCGCACCCCGGGTCGCCGCCGGCCGCCCGGCCATCGGCCACGCCGTCTGGCGGCGGCCCCGCCTCCCCACGGCCGGCCCCACCACCGACCCGTCGCCCGTGCCCACGACCGACCCCTCCGCCATGCCCGCACCAGGCTCCCCCGACCCGTCGGCGGCCACACCCCAGGGCCCCGGGGGGAGCCCGGGCGGTACCGTCGGCCCGCCGAACTCCGACCCCGCGGCCCCGGGCGGCGGGACTGCCGGGGGCGGCACCGGGTCGGACCAGGACAACCCACCGGGCGCACCCACCGTGGGCCGCCCACGCTGGGGATACGCCTACGTCAGCGCGGCGAGCGCCGCCGAGACCCCGATCGGCACCGAGACCGAGCTGGCGGTCAACTGGCAGTGGACCACCGACGCCCCTGCCGGCCGCCGGGCCACCGTCACCCGCACCGCCACCGGCGACTACTGGGTACGGCTACCGGGCATCGCTGCCCCCGCCGGCATCGCTCACGCCCCCCGTACCGAACGGACTACCAGGGCCGGACGTGCGGGGTCGCCGACTATCGCCCGTCGGGACCGGACGAACTGGTCAGGGTACGGTGCTTCGACAAGACCGGTGCCCCTGTGAACTGGTGGCACACCGTCTTCTTCGCCTCGTCCGGCCGGGGCGGCCAGGCGTACGCCACGGTGCGTTACGACGCGCAGGGCGGCAGCAGCAGCCTGAGCCCGGTCAGCAACAACGGCACGTCCAACTCGGAGGGGCGGGCAGTGCACGTCCACCACGACGGCACCGGCCGCTACCGGGTGGTGATCGACGGAGCGTCCTTCTCGCGCGGGACCGGCCATGTACAGGTGACGCCGTACGGTACGGGCAGCCCGGCACGCTGCAACCCGCAGCAGACCACTCCGGCCGGGAACGGCCTGCAGATCACCGTTGCCTGTTGGAGCATCAGCACCGCCGCCACTCCCCAGCCGGCCGACACGCCCTGGCTGCTCTCGTACGCGGACCAGGTCGGCCTGCACGGGGACCCCCAGGTGCCAGCCGCCTATGCGGCCACGTCGGGCGATCCGGCGAACCCGGTGGTCGATGCCGCCCACTCGTACAGCAGCCACGGGGAGCAGCCCACCGTGGCCCGCCTCGGGACCGGCTGGTACCGGCTCACCTGGAACAGCGGCGGTTCGTACGGCGGCAACGTCCAGGTCGGCTCGACCAGCGGGAGCGGCAGCTACTGCCATCTCGGCAACATCGGCGACTACCGTGTCCCGCCGCTCGTTGCGATCGACGTGTACTGCGACACGCCCGCCGGCCAGCCGGGCAACTCCGAGTTCACGGTCGCCTATGTGCGCAGACCGTGACCGAGCAGCTCGGGGCCGGGCTGCGGAGGCGTCCACCTGGCGTGTCTGCGGGAGACCCGCAGGCTCGGTGACCGCTGAGCACCGTTGCAGTAGTAGCCCAATGGCCTGAAACCCGGTCCCCGAGGGGTCCGAATGCCCTCGGCCGAGCACTTCCGAAAATAGGTTGAATACGACCCATTGGGCTTGTCGGGTGCTCATGTGAGCGCCAGAGGAGTGATCATGACGGTAGATTCGACCGCGCCGACGGCCGCGGTGGCCATGACCCTGGCCGCGCTCGCGGCGACCGGGGCGACCCCGCGCCCCTCCGGGGAGGACGTGACGGCGCAGAAGCTGCGCGTCGCCGCCGGCATCAAGCAGCAACTGTCCGACCCCGGCCTGGCGACGAAGGGCACGTGGCAGCTGGCCTGGCTCGCGCTGAGCCCGGACAACGCGAACATGGCGTACATCGCGAAGGACACCTCCGGTTCGAACGCGTTCGCCGTCGTCGTCCGCGGGACGGCCGCCAACTCGATCGACACCCTCGAGGACCTCGACGTCGGCACGGTCGTCCCCTTCACCGTGGGCGGATCGTCGCCGGTCTCCATCTCGAAGGGCGCCATGACGGCGTTCACGCAGGTCGCCGGCATGACCGACGGGTCCCCTGGGGCGGGCTCCAACCTCGCGCGGGCGCTCACCCTCCTCCTGACGGATGCGCCCCCGCGGGCGACGGTCACCGTGATCGGCCACAGCCTGGGCGGCTGCATCGCCAGCGTGCTCGCGCTGTACCTGCAGGCCCAGAACTGGGGCAGCCTCGCGCCGCAGTTCGGGGTGATCACCTTCGCCGCCCCCACCGCGGGGCTGAAGGACTTCGCCGACCGCTTCAACTCCGTGCAGTGGAACGTGAACCAGGGGTACGTCAACAACTACGACATCGTGCCACGGGCCTGGGCCGACCTGGACGCCGCCAAGAAGTGGTACCCCGCCACCCATGGGCCGGCCGCGCCCGCCGACGTCAAGGACCTCCTCATTCCTGAGATCGAGGCCCTCACCGGACCCAACGTCTACGTCCAGCCGAACAACGCCATGCCACCCCTGAACCCCAACTACGACACGTTCGACCCCACCGTGGTCAAGAGCTCGACCGAGGACTTCCTGGCCCAGGTCGCCTATCAGCACGCCAACTCCACCTACCTGGGTCTGCTGCAGGCACCGCAGCTGCCCAACGGGCCGGTGGTGCAGAGCGTCAGCCCCAACGTCGGCACCGCGGGCACGCAGATCACCATCACCGGACGCGGTTTCGGCTCGGACAGCGTCGTCGACTTCGGCCCGGTCCCGTGCGTGAGCAAGGTCGTCAGCGACACCCAGATGATCGCGACCGCACCCGAGGGGGTCGGCGTCGTCGACGTCAGGGTCACCGGGAGCCTGGGCACCTCCCCGGCCGTCCCGACCGGCCAGTTCGCCTACGGCGGGCCGCAGCCCGTCCTGGTCACCGGCATCTCTCCGGACAACGGGAAGACCGGGACGACGGTCACCATCACGGGCGTCGGCTTCGCCGGCAATCCCACCGTGTACTTCGGGAAGAACCTCGCGACGTCCACGCTCGTCTCGCCGACCCGGGTCACCGCGACGGCGCCGTCGTCCGGTACGCCCTTCAGCAAGACCGTCGACATCAGGGTGCTGGTGAACGGCTACCTGTCCCCCGCCGTCCCCGTCGACGAGTTCACCTACCCCAGCTGACGCCGCGGCCGGCCGGCCGAGCACGTGGGCCCCTGCTGCCTCGGCCGCATCCCGCGCGGCCCGGGGGCACCCTTCGGACACGGGTGCTCCCGGGCTGCGGGGCATTTCCCCTTCGGGGTCGCCGGGGATCCACTGATCGTTCTTGGCAGGCGTTCTGGTGGTTGCCGATCAAGGGTGGCTTCGGACGCTGTCGGTCCGGAGCTCTCCTCCGGAAGACGGGCGGCCCGTGCGCCGGTTCGTCAGGGGCCGACCTCCACCGGCAGGGCGCGTCGGCGGTCGAGCCAGTAGCGTGCTCGTCGTGGAGTCCTGGCCGGTCGGCGTCGGGTTCGACCGGACAGGGTCCGGCTTCGCAGTCCTGCGGGCGCCCTCTGACACTTCATCAGCGACGCACGAAACGCCCCGTAAGCCGCCGCAGTGATCCTTCACAACCACTTCTCGCAGCGAGGAAGGCGGCGGCGACTCCGACCACGAGCCTGCGCCGGACACGTTCGGATATGACCGGCTCGGCGCGCTCGGCCTGATCCTCAACGCCTGTGGTGCTGTGGACCACGCGGTGCATCGACGCTGCCGTTGGCCGGCTCCGCGCAGAAGGCCACGAGATCCGGGCCGAGGATGTCGCCCGACCCTCCCCGCTCATGCACCGCAACCGCTACAGCTTCACCGCCTCCACGCCTGCCGACGGCCGCCTGCGACCGCTACGCAACCCGGACAGGCCGGGCTGCACGACGATGACGAGGGCGGCACGCACGCTTGAGACCGCCTACTTGGATTCGATCCGTCCGAGCGGGTCCGGGCCGGAGGCCAGCGCGTCGCGCGCGGTCTGCCAGGCGGGGTCCTCGGAGTAGAGCTCGCTGCGCAGGTAGGCCCAGGTGAGCCGCGCGACCGCGGCGACCCGCGCGGGGTTCTCGTCCGTGGTCTCGGAGACGTCGTATCCGGAGACCCCGCCGAGCCCGTGCTCCGCGTCGAACAGGGTGAGCAGCGACTTGGGGCCCGGAGAGAGGGCGTACGGATCGGCGTGCCAGTCCGGGCCGGCGACCGTCAGGAAGGCGGAGTCGTCCTTGTCGCCGGCGACCACGAGCGCGGGCGTCGTCATCGTGGAGAAGTCCGTGGTCAGGAAGAACGAGTAGTTCTCGACGGTGAACTCGGTGAGGGCGTCACCGCCCCGGCCGGGCGCGGCAAGCAGCACACCGGCCTTGATCCGGGGCTCGGCCAGGTCCACCTCGGTTCCGTCGTGCGGATCGGTGAGGCGGGCGCCCAACAGCAGGCTCGCGGTGTGCCCGCCCATCGAGTGCCCGGCCACCGCGACTCGGCTGTGGTCGATGCGATCCAGGAGCTGCGGGACTGCGGCCTCGATCACATCGAGCCGGTCGAGGATGCGCTTCATGTCCTCGGCCCGGGTGCGCCAGTGCGCCACAGCCCCGGGCCTGTCGGGATTGAGCGTCCTGGAGTCCAGATGGGTCGGTTGGATCACGACGAAACCGCGTGCCGCCCAGAAGTTCGCAAGAGGGGCGTAGCCGTTGAGGGAGGAGAGGTTGTTGGAGAAGCCGAGCCCGTGCGAGAGGAGGATGACCGGAAGCTCGCTGCCGGTCAGCGGGGCGGAGACGCGCACCTGCAGGTCCACGGCGCGGTCGGGAGCCGGCAGCACCACCGGGCTGACCGAGAGGACGGGTGTGGGCGAGCCGAGGGTGTCGGTCGCGTGAGCGGGATTGCTCGGATTGCTCATGATGAGTGTGCCTTTCGATAGCCCCTGCCGCCGGTCACATGCGGCTGGCGGCGGGTATGGCGGAGCGCCCGCCTTCGGCTACGCTGGAAGCGGATCGCTGTTCCATTTACGATACGGAACGCTGATCCGTTTCGTCAACGGCCACTGGAAGGAGTGCGTGGTGCCCACTGCAGGCCAGTCCAAAGGGGCGTCCGCCCGCAGCAAGCGTGCGGACGCGGTGCGCAACCAGCAGACGCTGCTCGATGCCGCCGCGGAGGTGTTCGTGACCTCGGGGATCGATGCGCCGATCCGGGAGATCGCGGCCCGGGCGGGCGTAGGGCTGGGGACGCTCTACCGCCACTTCCCGACCCGGGCGGACCTCGTCACCGCCGTCTACCGCCACCAGATCGAGGCATGCGCCGAGGCCGGCCCGAACCTCCTGGCCGACGCGGCTTCCCCGTTCGACGCGCTGCGCCAGTGGATCGGCCTCTTCGTCGACTTCCTGGTCACCAAGCACGGGCTGGCGGACGCCCTGCAGTCCGACAGCGACCGCTTCGCCGCGCTGCACACCCACTTCCTCGACCGCCTGATGCCCGTGTGCGCCCAGCTGCTCGACGCCGCGGCCGCCGCCGGCGACATCAGCCCAGGTATTCAGCCCTACGAACTCATGCGCGGCATCGGCAACCTCTGCATCGGACGGGACACCGACCCCCGCTATGACCCCCGCCGGCTGATCGAACTGCTCCTCCAGGGGCTGCGGCGACAGCACCCGCCTGGGGCCGACGACGCGTGACGACTCCAGTAGCCGCTCATGGATCATCAGTACGACCGACACCACGGTCCTGCACCAGGAGCTGCAACGGATACTCGCCGGGATACATCACGCTGATCGACGCGGCCCTCGTCGTGATCCGATGCGCTCTCCGGTAGGGGCGGCGGATCGGGCCGAGGGCCGCGTCGGTGAGCCGTACACGGACGCCCAGGTGGGTGACCGTGTACGGCTCGTTGGTCGCGGCTGGGGCCCGCCGCTGGGGTCCGAAGGACGGGATCAGAGCATGTTCGTGTAGATGTTCCAGCCGGCGCCGAACTTCACCCGGGCGGCGAAGGTCGCGGTGCCGGCGTTGCCCGTCGAGGAGTACCGGTACAGGTCGCCGTTCTTGACGCGGGCGAGCACGTCGCCCTTGCTGTCCCCGTCGATGTCACCCGGCGCGATCAGCATGTCGTAGACGTCCCAGCCGCTGGCGACCTGTTCCCGGGCGGCGAACGGCGCGGTGGACGTCCCCGTGCCCTTGAAGAGGAACAGCCGGCCGGAGGTGTCCCGGGCGAGCAGGTCGGGCCGTCCGTCGCCGGAGTAGTCGCCCGCGCCGACGAGCGCGTTGTAGGCGTTCCAGCCACTGCTGACCTTGATGGGCGTGCCGAGCTTGGTGTCCACCGCCCCGTCGCCGGGGTGCAGCCACAGGACTCCGGCCGAGTCGCGGCTGAGCAGGTCGCCCTTGCCGTCGCCGGTGAGGTCGCCGGGGCCGACCATCAGGTTGTAGTTCCACGTCGAGCTGACCTTCTTGCCGCGGATGTACAGGTCGCTGCCGGTGTTCTCCACATAGCTGGCGTGGTTGTGGCTGTTGAGCGCGGTGGCGTACGTGTTGCGGGACCCCGGCTTCTCCTTGCCGACCCCGGTCGGCGGCGTCAGGTAGGTGCCGTTGGCCAGGGCGTAGTACTTGGCCAGGGTGCCGTCGGTCTGGGTCATGAGGTTCTGGGCCTTGCCGTAGAGCTGCGTGGTGCCGGCACCGACGATGAACTTGTTGCGTTCGTAGCCACTGCCGAAGTACGCCGGTGCGGCGAAGCGGCCGCCACCGATCGACTTGAACCAGTACTCCACGCCGTCGCCGTCGCGGGCGAGCAGGTCGCTCAGGCCGTCGCCGTCGCCGTCGTCCGTGCCGCTGATCACGTTGTACGCGTTCCAGCCGGTGCCGACCTTGACCCGGGCCTTGAGCGGGGCGGTGGCGCTGCCGGCACCCTTGTGGAACCACAGCTCCCCGGTCAGGGTGCGGGTGAGAACATCACCGAGGCCGTCGCCGTCGACGTCACTGGCGCCGACGATCTGGTCGTAGATCCCCCAGCCGGAGCCGACCTTGACCCGCGCGTTGAAGGGCTTGGTGACCGTACCTGTCCCCGTGTAGAGCCACAGGTCACCGGCGAAGTCGCGGGCCAGCAGGTCGGGATGGCGGTCTCCGGTGACGTCCCCGGTGGCGATGAGGCGGTTGTACTTCTGCCAGCCGCCGCCGGACCACAGGGGCGCAGACGTGGCGTTCACGCCGGCCTCGTAGAGCGTGAGGACGCCGTCGAAGGAGAGGGAGAGCAGTTCCGGCTTGGTCGTGCCGCCCACATCGCCCACCGGCAGCAGGTCCTTGAACGACGCGTCCTGGTCGGTCTTGGAGATCGTGTAGTCGCTCCAGGCCTGGATCGACGACAGGTAGACGGCCGTGGACTGGTCGTACTGCATGACGATCATGTCACTGCGGCCGTCGCCGTCGACGTCGTGCCGCGGCTTGGCGGCGGCAGTGACCTGCTCGGACGGACCGGACACAGCGGGCAGGACGACGGTCGGGTACTCGCCCGCGCCGGGCGGCGCGGTGTCGGCGTCCGACACCGGTGCGGAGTCGGTCACGGACTGCGCGACGACGGAGTCAGGCGCGCGATGCTGCGGGGCGGCCGTGCTCGGGGCGGTGGCGAGAGCGCCGGCAGCCAGGGCAAGGACGCCCCCGGCGGCCAAGACCCTCAGGCGTCCGCGGTACGGTGCGGTCAAGATCCCCCCTCGGGATCGAACGTGTGGACCCTCCCGGGCGCCTCGTGCCCCGCGACCGGGACACGCGTCGGCGCGTGAACGGTCCCCACTTCCTTCGCGCAGCGTACGGATCGATCCTGTGGATTCCTTGTGGGACTGCGATGCGCCGCGGAGCCCGACAGGCGGCGAACACACTCGCCGGCCGAAAGGCCGGGCCCACCGTCCGGGGGAGACTGGACACCATGACTGCCTTCCGCGAGACGCTGGACTACCAGACATTCGGCCGGTCCGTGCCGCGCTCGGGGGACCCCGGACTCGCGACTCTGCTGCGCGGCGAGTTCGGCGACGCTCGCGTAGAGATCGTCTTCAAAGATCAGATCCAGAGCAGGATCGAGGCGATGGTGACGGCGGCCTGATGTCGGCCATGACGGCTTCGAAGCGGGTGCCGTCGTTGCGGTTGCCGCCGGTCAGGACGAAGCCGAGCGGGCGTCCGCGTCCGTCGCAGGCCAGGTGGACCTTGGTGCTCAGTCCGCCACGGGATCGGCCGAGGGCGTGCTCACCCGCTTCGTCCCGGTCGAGGGATCCCTTTTCCCGCCGGCGGCGTGCTGGTGGGCCTGCACGATCGCCGTACCGCTCCGGCACATCGCGCCAGGCCGAACCCATACGCAGCTTCCACACGATCCCGTTCAGCACCACCCGGTCATCACTGCGTGGCCGGCCCGCGGTTCCGGAACTGGGCAGGAACCGCGAGAGCACGGCCACTCGGCATCCGAAAGCTCATGACGACGTATCACGCCCGACATGATCTCTCATCGCTTGATCCTCTTTGAAGACGGACCCTGGCGGCGTGTATCGAGTCGCGATCATCGTCCGGTCCGGGTGAGGGCTTTGAGCCAGATCATTGAGGCTCGCAGATGGAGGCCGGCGAGGTAGCTGTCCGGGGTCTTGTCGTACCGGGTGGCGATGCCTCGCCAGGGCTTGAGCTTGTTGATCAGGCGCTCGACGGTGTTCCGTTACTTGTAGAGCTCTGCGTCGTGGCTGATGGGTCGCCGCCCTTGGAGCCCTCGTTCTTCCGGTTGGCGGTCTGGTCCCTCGCCTCCGGGATGACTGCCTTGATGCGGCGTCTGCGCAGGTGGGTGCGGTTGCCGCGGGAGCCTCGAGCACGCCGGCGTCACGCCATTGCCGGAAGCGATTGGAGACGGCCTGCCAGGCGCCGAACTCCTGCGGCATCTCCCGCCACTGCCCGCCCGTCTTGAACCGCCAGATCACGCCCTCGATTGCTGGCGCAGCCGCTCGGGTACGGGTCAGACTCGTCCTGACGGTGCGCTGTCGGGTGGCCGGGTTTCAGTGGCCAGCGCTCATACCGCCGTCGACGTGGAGGATCGCGCCGGTCACGAACGGCGCGTTCTCCAGGTAGACGACCGCGTCGACGATGTCGCTGACCTCGCCGAGCCGGCCGGTGGGCTGCAGGCCGGCCAGGAAGTCCTCGGGCTCCCCGGCGTGCATCGGGGTGCGGGTGGTGCCGGGGGAGACGGCGTTCACCCGGATGCCGCGGGTGGCGTACTCGATGGCGAGGGACTTGGTCGCGGACTGCAGACCGCCCTTGGTGAGTGAGAGGAGCACCGAAGGGACCCTGGTGTCGGCGTTGTCGACCAGGCTGGTGGTGAGGTTGACGATGTGGCCACCGCCCTGACCGAGCATCTGGCCGACGGCCAGTTGGGTGATCCGGAAGAACCCGTACAGGTTCACGCCGGTCATGGCCGCGTAGTCCTCGGCCGTGTAGTCGGTGAAGGGCTTGGGGATGAAAATGCCCGCGTTGTTGACGAGGGTGTCGATCCGGCCGAACCGTTCGATGCCGGCGGAGATGACGCGCTCGGCGGTGGCCGGGTCGGCGATGTCGCCGGGTACGGTCAGGATACCGGCGTCTTCGGTCGGGGCGATCGACCGCGAGGTGGCGACGACGGCGTAGTCGAGCTTGGCGTAGGCCGCGACGAGGCCGGCGCCGATGCCCTGCGAGGCGCCAGTGATGACGGCGACCTTCCGTCCCTGAATGCTCATTTCAAACCTTCCGGAGCGTAGCCGAGCACTCGGCTCGGCGGCGGGTGGGATCTCTCGACCTCTGCTCTGGCCGCCGGTCGATGAATCGAAGGTAGGCAGGCGGGTGCCGGGCGGGCAACCGCTCACCGGCCATCTGCCGGAACCGGCTTCCTCCCAGGTGAAAGGCAGGGCCTCCCACGCAAGGTCGACACCCTGGGGTCTGCATCGAAAGTGGATCAAGGTCATGCGATGATCACGTTCCATGGCTCGGGGAGATCTGACGGATGCGCAGTGGGCGGTGCTGGAACCGCTGCTGCCGCAGGGCATCAAGGCCGGTCGGCCGCCGGTGCACACGAAGCGGCAGCTGACAAACGGGATACGGTTCCGCACCCGCACGGGCGTACCGTGGCGGGATCTGCCCGAGCGGTACGGGCCGCGGGAGACGGTGTACGGGCTGTTCCGCCGCTGGCAGCGCGACGGCGCGTGGCACCGGATCCCTCGAACAGCTCCAGACCCGAGCCGATGCGAAGGGCCTGATCACCTGGGACATCTCCGTGGACTCCACGATCACCCGCGCCCACCAGCACGCAGCCGGTGCGCGCAAAAGGGGGACCTGCAGGTCGAGCCACCCGGCGGCGTCTTCACCGGGCCCGACGACCACGGACTAGGACGCTCCCGTGGCGGACTGACTACCAAGATCCACCTGGCGGTCGAGCAGGCCCAGAAGCTGATGTCGCTCGTGATCACGGCCGGACAGCGTGGTGACTCCCCGCAGTTCCAGGTTGTCCTGGGCCGCATCCGTGTGCCCAGGCTCGGCCCGGGGCGTCCGCGCACCCGGCCTGACAAGGTCCGCGCCGACAAGGCGTACGGCTCCCGCGCGAACCGCGTCTACCTGCGCAGACGCCGCATCGGCTGCACAATCCCGAGAACCGCGACCAGATCGGCAACCGCAAGAAGCGCGGCTCCCGCGGCGGTCGGCCACATCGGTTCTAGCGCGTTGGTCAAGGGCACCGCCGTACGGCTGGACGCCCCCGAGGTGGTCGTCTGACGAATCCGGGTCGCCCCGATCCGTGGGTCGGGCGCGGTCGCGACGTCTGGATCCGCACGTCGTCGGTGACCGGTCGGCGCATCCGGACCGACGGGCCTGCTGGCGGCCGTTGAGCCCGGTGCCGGTGCCGCCCGTGGACGACGGGCGGCACCGGCTCGTGTGACGGACCGCCGTCACGGCGAGGCGGTCCGAATCCGGTCGTATACCGGCTCAGCGGCCGGCCCGGTAGGCGCGGGGGTGTTCGAGACCGGCCTCGGTGTCGTCCTCGGCCCAGTCGAGCGTCTGGTGGACTGCCACGACTCCGTCGACGGCCCGGCACAGCTGTTCGGCGATCGGGATCAGGCTGCGCCGCGGAAGGCGGCCGGCAACCGTGACGACGCCGTCCTGCACGGTCACCCTGACGTCCTCCGGGGAGGTCCGGAGGATCTCGCCGAGCACGTCGTGGACGATCTCCTCACGGATCGCTACGTCGTGCCGCAGGAAGACCTCCAGCAGGTCGCGGCGGCTCACGATGCCCACGAGGCGGCCGGCCTCGTCCACCACGGGGAGTCGCTTCACCTTGTGCTTGTCCATCTGCCGGGCGGCTTCCGGCACCGACCAGCCGGTCCGGGCGGTGATCGCCGGCGAGGTCATCAGGCCTCCGGCCGTCTCCGCCTCGGCGCGGGCGCGGTCCTTCGGGGGCAGCCATCGCCCCGCTGTGTGGCCCTCGGGGTCGGGCAGCACCGCCTCCTTGCGCATCAGGTCCGCCTCGGAGACCATGCCGACCGGCCTGTCCTCGTCGTCGAGGACGGGGACGGCCGTGATGTCGTTGCGGTGGAACAGGGCCACGACCGACTTGAACGGCGTGTCCGGCCGCGCGGTCACCACTTCCCGGGTCATGAGGTCGTGAACGCTCCGGTGCTGCATGGTCCTCGCTCCTCCTCTGTCCGGTCTGCACTCTCACGACGACTCGGTCGCTTCAACCGCGCTTCTCGGTCTCGTCGGTGACGGAGACGACCCCGTCGATCGAGCGGCACAGCCTGCTGACGATCGGGGCCAGGTAGGGCGGGTCGATGGTTCCGCCGAGCGTCACCCGCCCCTGGTCGACCCTCACGCTCACGGCGGCGGGGTCGACGCCTTCGATCTCGCAGAGCACCTCGTCGACGATCTCCTGTTCTACGGCCCGGTCGTCCCGGAGGAAAACCTGCACCAGGTCGGCTCTGCTGACCATGCCGACCAGTCGGCCGTCGGTGTCCACCACGGGCAGGCGCTTCACCCCGTGCCGCTCCATCTGCCGGGCGGCGGCGACCACGCTGGCGTCCGCCGTGGTGCAGACGGGCGGGGCGGACATCAGCTCGGCGGCCGTGGCTCTGTCACCGTCCCGCCGGGGTGCGGCCCGCATCTCTGCGGGGTCGTCCTGGAGGGCCTGGGTGTGCAGCAGGTCCGCCTCGGACACGATGCCGATCGGACGGTCCGCACGGTCGACCACCGGCACGGCGCTGATCCGGTGCACGGCCAGCGTTGCCGCGATCTCGCGGAAGCCGGTGTCCGGTGGGACGCGGACCACCTTCCGGGTCATCACGTCGGCCACCCGTCGGTGTCTCATGACCCGCCTCCCTCACGGCGTTCGACTTCCGCTCCGCCCCCGGCGGGGAGGATGACGCGGCCGGTCACGGTCTCCGGCGCGATGCGGATCCACAGGTGCCGGGTGCCGCCCGCCCAGGGTTCGGTGGCGGCCAGCCGGTCGAGCCGGTGGTCCTCCGCGGGATCCCCGACGCGCTCCGCCCTTCCGCCGATCAGGACGCTCCACCCGGAGCTGCTCGCGTCGTCCACCCGATCCACCTCGAAGCCGACGTCGGAGCCGGCGGCCGTGGCCGCGACTCCGAAGTCGGCGGTCCGGTAGGCGATCGCCCGGCCGTCCACGGTGTAGTTGACCGGCAGAACGATCGGGTAGGGCCGGCCCGGCATTGCGATCCGGCCGACGCCGTGGGTGCCCAGCCGCTCCCAGCACTCCTTCTCGGTGAGCCTGAGCAGTCGGGGGTGCAGGGCCGCCGGTGGGCCGCCGGGAGGGGCGTCGGGGCGTCCTTCGACGAGATCCTCCTTGCTCAGCCCGAGGACGTGCGCCAGGCGGAACATCGCACCCGGGTCGAAGCCCGGTCCGAAGTCCAGGAGGTGGCCGAGGTACCGGGGCGACATTCCGGCGCGGGCGGCCGCGCCGTCCTGGGTGAGGCCGAGTTGGCGACACCGTGCGACGACCCGTCGGGTGATGTCTTCCGGTATGCCGTCGAACAAGCCGGTCAGGGCGGGCAGCGTGCTGTTCGTGTTCATGGCCCACGGTCCTCGGGTGCGGAAGAAGGCGACTGCCGGGCTTCCCTTTCAGCGTCGTGCCGGCCCGGTGCCGGCACCATGGGCCGGACGGCCCGCAGGGCGGGTCGAGCGGCCCACTGCCACGGCGCGTGCGGGCAACCACCCCTAGGCCGGAATCGGCCGTCCGACCGGGAGGGAGGAGACGGGGCAAGCTCCCGCGACGAGGGCGGATCCCCCTGTCGCAGCTCCGTCTGGACGATCTCCTCGACGTACTCCAGGCCAGGCTGGACGCCGCCCGGCACACCGGGGCCACCTCCGTCGAGGTGGTGCTCAGCACCCGCTCCGACCTGGTGCTCACGGTCGCGGGCAACGGTGTCGGACTGCCGGAGCGCGGACGGTGCAGCGGGCCCGGCCCACCCGGCCGATCGGGCGGCCGGTCCGGCGGGTCCCCGCGCCGGCTGCCTGGGCTCACTCCGCTTCGTCGTTCCTGTCGATGCTGTCGGTGACCGGGAGCCGCGGTGTCGGGGCGCCTTCGGGGCCGTAGCCGAGCCTGAGGATCATCTGCACGCAGCCGGGCCCGTGCGACGGGTCCCGCATCTCCCACCGCAGCTCGGGCCACTCGACGGCCTGGTGCAGCATCGACGCGCGGACCTGGTGGACGGTGGCGACCAGCAGCACGTGCTGCAGTGCCAGACCGGCCCTCAGCCAGTCCGCCGGGTCGTCCCGTTCGGTGGACAGGACGGCGATGCACGGATGGGCCTCGAAGGCGGCGGGCGCCCGGTGCTCGGCCGGGTCGATGGCGGAGAAGTCCCGCACCGGCAGGTGGCCTGCGGCGTCCTGCGGTCCGAGGGCGCTGCGCGGGATCCCGTACGGCGGGCCGCCGGGGGGCTGGATCCAGGCGCGGCTCTCGGCGCGCCGCCCGGGGTCCGTGGTGTTGCTCCGCTCCGCCTCGGCGGTCAGCTGGAGCAGCCGCTGGACCTCCTGCGGGCCGGGGATGTCGAGCACGGTCTCCTCGGCCCGGGCGGCTGCGACGAGGTCGGCGAGGACGGCGGCCGGGACGGGTGGTCCGGTGAACGGTCGGCGGACGGTGTGCCGGTGCCAGATCGCCCCGTACAGCTCGGCGGTGCTGGGCAGGACGGCGAGGGCGGGCCGGTCGAGTTCGACGGCGGCCAGCAGGTCGGGTTCGGCGGGGTCGGGCAGCAGCCGGACCTCGGGGGCCCATCCCAGGTGGCGGGCCGCCACCTGGATGTTGAAGACCGCGGCGCCGACCGAGATGTGCAGGGCCTGGCCCCGCGGGTCGGTCCGGGGCAGGGTCCGCTCCGCAACGGCGCGCACCTCCAGCGTCGAGGTCTCGGGGCGCAGCCGGAAGTGCCAGGGCTGGCTGTTGTGGATGGACGGCGCGGCGACCGCCGCGGCGACCAGCGTCTCCAGGGCGGCGGCGTCCAGGGCGATGGCGGGCATGGTGTTTCCTCCGGTCCGTCGGCGGGTCAGCCGGAGGCCGGCCGGTGGGCCGAGCGCAGGGCGTCCAGGCGCTGCCGGTACTCGTCGGCGTCGATCTGACCGCGGGCCAGGCGCTCGGCGAGCAGCGCTTCGGGGGCGCGGGGCTCGGTGTGCGGTGCTGCCGGGGGTTCGGCCGGCGGTCGGGCGGGCGGCTCGACGGTCGCGCGGCCGAGGTAGCGGGCCAGCAGGACGACGCCGGCGGTCAGCAGCCCGAGGACGAGCAGGGTGCTGAGGCTCATCAGGGCGATGCCCCAGCCGTTCATGCCGTGGCCGTTCCAGTACATCATCACGGCCTCCTGGTCCGGGCGGGTCGGGGGCGGATGCCCTCACCCCCACGGTCCGCCTGCGGCGGCCCGAACACATGGGCCGAGCGGCCCTGTCCGCCGGGACGACCGGCTCAGTGCGCGTGCGGTGGTCGGTCGTGCGGCGGGTGGTACTCGACGTCGGCCTGTACGGCGAGCACGGCGGCCTGCAGGCGCCGTTCGACGCCGAGCTTGGCGAGCAGCCGCGACACGTGGTTCTTGACGGTCTTCTCGGCGAGGTAGAGCTCCTTGCCGATCTCCCGGTTGGTCCTGCCCTCCCCCACCAGGGCGAGGATCTCCCGCTCGCGGGGCGTCAGCCGGTCGAGGGGGTCCTCGGTGTCGGTCTCGTCGGGGTGGCGCAGGTTCGCCATCAGCTTGCTGGTGGTGGCCGGGTCGAGCATCGACTGGCCGGCCGCCACGGTGCGGACGGCACTGACCAGGTCCGCGCCCTTGACCTGCTTGAGCACGTAGCCGGCCGCGCCGGCCATGATCGCGTCCAGCAGCGCGTCGTCGTCGTCGAAGGACGTCAGCATCAGGCAGGCGAGCCCGGGCATCCGGTCCCGCAGCTCGCGGCAGACCGTGACCCCGTCGCCGTCGGGCAGCCGGACGTCGAGCACGGCCACCCGGGGCTTGAGGGCGGGCACCCGGGCCAGCGCCTGGGCGCAGGTGCCCGCCTCGCCCACGACCTCGATGTCGGGCTCGGCGTCCAGCAGGTCCTTCACGCCACGCCGCACGATCTCGTGGTCGTCCAGCAGGAACACCTGTACGGGCTGTCCGGTGTCGCCGTCCCGTGCCGGGACGGGTTGTGCACACCGGCCCCGGCGGCGGGGCCGGTCGGCCCTCCCGGGCCGGCTGCCGCCGGCCGTAGCGTGGCACCGAGGCAACGGCCCGCTCACGGATGGAGGAATCCATGCGATCCACAGCCGCACGCCGTCCGATCGTGCTGGGCGTCGACGCCCCGGCTCCCGCGCTTACCGCCGTGGCCTGGGCCGCGGACGAGGCCGTCCGACGGGGCCGGCCGCTCCGGCTGGTCCACGCCGTGTCTCCCCCGCCGTACGGGTTCACGAGCGCCGAGTGGGTCGGCAGTCTGAAGGAGCAGCACCGCGAGGGCGGCGTGGCCCTCGACAGGGCGGCCCTCCTCGCGCGGGAACGCCACCCGTCCCTGGAGATCTCGACCGACACGGTCGAGGGAGTCACGGATCAGGTCCTGTGCGAGGAGTCCCGGCACGCCGAACTGGTGGTCGTCGGATCGCGCCGGCTGAGCCGCGTCGAGGAGTGGCTGAGCGCGTCGTCGGTCACCGTCCCGCTGAGCGCCCAGGCGCACTGCCCGGTCGTCGTGGTCGGCGCGCCGGAACACGTGACCGAGCAGCCGCCGTACGTGGTGGTGGGGGTGGACGGCAGCCGGTCGTCGGCGGCCGCCGTGGACTTCGCGTTCGACTTGGCGGCCCGCCGCGGCGCCCGGCTGCGGGCCGTGCGGGTCTGGCAGCGGCCCGTGATCTGGCCGGCCGACGACCACGACGCCGTGCAGACTCTCCGCCGGCAGCTGTCCGAGGCCACGGCCGGGCGGAGCGGTGACCATCCCGACGTCCGGGTGACCCACGACGTGCTGGTCGGGCACCCGGTCGAACAGTTGGCCGCCGCGTCCGCGCACGCGCTGGCCGTGGTCGTCGGCCGGCGGGGCCACGGCGGGTTCACCGGTATGCGCCTCGGCTCCGTCCCGCACGGGCTGCTGCACCAGGCTCACTGCCCGGTCGTCACCGTCCCGCCGTCCGCCGACGCCCGCCGCTGACGTGTCCGGCGACCGGGCCGGGACCCTCCGGCCGCCTCGCGAGGACACCGAGGCGCCGGGGCCGGACCCGCGCGAGCCGGTCAGTCTGCTCTTCCGCGACCTGCGGACCTCGCCCGACGGCCTGGCCGAGCGGGAGGCGAGCCGCAGGCAGACCGTCCACGGGCCGAACGCGCTCGCCCGGCTGGGCGGACGGCGCTGGCCCGGCGAGCTGGTGCAGCAGCTCACCCATCCGCTGGCCGTCCTGCTCGCGTTGGCGGCGGTGCTCGCCGTGGTGAGCGGTGCCCCGGCGCTGGCGGTGGCGATCGCCGCGGTGATCGTGCTGAACGCCCTGCTCGCCTTCGTGCAGGAACGGCAGGCCGAGCAGGCCGTTGAGGCGCTGGCCGACTACCTGCCGGACCTGGCCACGGTGGTCCGCGGCGGTGTCCGTAGGGAGATCGCGGCGACGGAGCTGGTACCGGGCGACATCCTGATGGTCGAGGAGGGCGACCGGGTGTCCGCCGACGCCAGGCTGGTCTCGGGTGGCGTGGAGGTCGACCTCTCGGCGCTGACCGGCGAGTCCCTCCCGGTCTTCCGCTCCGCGGAGACCCTCGACATCTCCGGGCCGCTGCTGGACGCCCGCGACCTGGTGTTCTCCGGCTCTGCGTGCACCGGCGGCCAGGCAGTGGCGGTGGTGACGGCCACCAGCATGCACACCGAACTCGGGCGGATCGCGGCGCTCATGGTCCGCACCCGCCTCACGGCCCGCTCGCCTCGCCGGCCAGGGCCGGACGGCGCAGTCGCCGCAGGTAGGGATCGTAGGAGGGCCTGGGCTCGACCCGGATCCGGGCGTCCACACAGACGACGCCGTCGGGCCGCGCGATGAGCGGGTTGAGGTCGACCTCGACGGCCTGGGGCTGGTCCCAGGCCAGGGCGGACACTCCGGCGAGCACCCGGCGGAGCGCGGTGAGGTCCGTCTCCGGCGTGCCCGGGCGGCCGAGGATCAATGGGGCCGCCCGCAGGTCGGCGGGCATGGTCTCCAGGTCCCGTTCGGTGAGCGGGGCGAGCCGGGCGGTGCGGTCGCCGAGGACGTCGGTCGCGGTGCCGCCGAGGCCGAGCAGGACCAGCGGCCCGAACACCTCGTCCTGGACCGCGCCGACCAGCAGTTCCAGGCCGGGCGCGGCCATGGGTTGGACCACCAGGCCGGCCATCCGGTCGCCGAAGCGGGCGCGGAAGTCCCGGTAGCACTCCCGCGCGTCGGTGTCGCTGCCGATGCCGAGGCGGATGGCGCCTTCGGCGCTCTTGTGCACCTGGCCGGGCCAGTAGGCCTTGGCCGCGACGCGGCCTTCGTGGCCGAGCGGGCGCAGCGTCCGGCCGGCGAGCACGGCCTCGTGCTCGCTCCTGGCGCGGATCGAGGCGGTGAGCGGCAGCCGGTAGCAGTCGAGCAGGTCGGCGGTGGTCTCGGGGTCGAGCCATCCGCCGTCGGGGTGGGTGGTGAGAAACGCGTCGATCAGGCGGCGGGCGCGGTCGGTGTCGGCGGCCGGCGGCGCGGCCGGAGCGGACGGCGGTTCGGCCAGCCACCTGGCCCGGTCCCGGGCGTGGGCGAGGGCGCGCGCGGCCGCGGCCGGGTCCGCGTAGGACGGCAGCCGTCCGCCGTCCGCGCAGGTCCGGTACTGGACGGGCACCTCCTGGTCCAGCAGGACGGCCGCGACCGGCAGGTGCCGGCGGCCCGGGCCGTGCAGCAGCGCGTGGAGCGGCTGGTCGGCGTCGTCCTGGACGAGGGCGGTCGGCACGAGGCAGACCAGCAGTGCGTCGACGGTGTCGGCCCGCGCGAGTGCGTCGAGGCAGGCCCTGAGCTCGGCCGGGCCGACGGCCGCGGTAGTGTCGACGGGATTGGCCGTGCCCGCGCCGGCCGGCAGTAGGTCGCGCAGCTCCGCGACCGTGTCCGCGGGCAGCGGCGGCAGTTGGAGCCCGGCCTCGGCGCAGGCGTCCGCGGCGAGGATGCCGATCCCGCCGGCGTTGGACACCACCGCCACGCGTCCGCGTCCGTCGGGCAGCGGCTGGGTGTGGAGCAGGGCCGCGGCCTCGACGAGTTCGGCGACGCTGTGCGCGGCGGTGATCCCCGCCTGGCGGAAGAGCGTCTCCCGGGTGACGGTCGGCGTCGCGGCGGCCGCGGTGTGCGAGGCGGCGCCGCGCCTGCCGGCGTCGGAGCGACCCGCGTCGACGGTGAGCACCGGGAGCGTGCGGGTGACGCGCCGTGCCGTCCTCGCGAAGGCGCGCGGGCTGCCGAAGGATTCGAGGTGCAGCAGAGCCAGGTCGGTCCGGCCGTCGCTCTCCCACCACTGCAGCAGGTCGTTGCCGCTGACGTCGTACTTGTCCCCGAGTGAGACGAAGGTGGAGACGCCGATGCCCAGCCAGGCGAGCCGTTCGAGCAGGGCGATGCCCACTCCCCCGGACTGAACGGCGACGCCGGCCGTGCCCGGCAGGGGAAAGGCGCCGCCGAACTCCGCGTCGAGCCGGATCTGGGGATCGGTCTGGGCGATGCCGAGGCTGTTCGGGCCCACGAGACGCATGCTGTGGCGCCGGCAGGTGTGCATCAGCCGCCGCGCCTGCGCCGCGTCGAGGCCGGAGGTGAGCACCACGAGCGCCTTGGTGCCGGCCCGTCCGCAGTCTTCGGCCGCGCCCGGTACCGCCGCCGGCGGCACGGCGAGCACGGCGAGGTCCGGTACCCCGGGCAGTTCGGCGATGCCCGGGTAGGCGGGCTCGCCGGCGATCACCCCGGTGTGCGGGTTCACGGCCCACAGTGACCCGGTGAAGCCGCCCCGGCGGATCTTCAGCAGTACCGTGCGGCCCACCGATCCGGTGCGGCGGGACGCGCCCACGACCGCGACCGTCCGCGGGCGGAGCAGCGCGGCCAGGCTGGCCAGGTCGGCTGTCCGGCCGCGTTCGTCGACGGCGCGGAGGTACCCCTCGTCGTCCTCGTCGAGCGGGACGCGCACCCGGATCTCGCCGTGGTCGAGGTGCCGGTGCACCGGCAGCCCCAGGTCGGAGAAGACCCGGTGGACGGCCCGGTTGCCGGCCAGCGTGTCGGCGACGAACTCGCGGATGCCGCGCTTGCGGGCGGCGTGGACGAGGTGCTCGACCAGCAGGGTGCCGACTCCGCGGTGGTGCCAGGCGTCGGTGACCGCCATGGCCAGCTCGGCGCTCCCGGTGCCGGGGGCGGTGGCCTCGCAGTCGGCTTCTCCCACCAGGCGGCCGTCCGCCCAGGCTCCGAGGGCCAGCACCCCGGACCGGCCGGGGCCGCACAACCGGTCGGCAACCATCTGGGGAGCCAGGCGGCTGGCCCCGAGGAACCGCATGCGGCGGCTCGTGTCGGACATCCCGTGCTCGTGCAGTTCGAGGACGGCGGCGCGGTCTCCTGCCTCGACGGGACGGACGAGGACGGTCGTCCCGTCCGTCAGCAGGGCCTCGGCCGCGGAGACCGGCGGCTCGGTGATGGACATGGCGGCTCCCTCGGTCCGGTCCGGTGGCACGGTCGACGGGCCCCGGGCTCCCTCCTTCCACCGTCCTCCGCCGCGGGAGGCATCGACAGGGCCGACCGGCCCCGGTGGCCGGTCCACCGGGGCGGGCCCGGGACGCCGGGACCCGCACGGCCCGCCCATCGGGTCCGGTCGGCCCTGTCGGCCGCCGCCCCACCGCCCGACCATGGAGGTAGGTGATCGAGCCGAGCCGCACCGGAGGCCGCCGTGTTCATGAGTACGGCAGACAGCGCCCGGACCGTGCCGCGCGGCGGAGATCCGGATACACGACGAGGTGACCTAGTCATGCAGGCAGTGATCGTTTACGAGAGCATGTACGGCAACACCCGGCAGGTCGCCGAGGCGATCGCCGCGGGCGTGCACGAGGCCGCGCCGGACGCGGATGTCAGCTGCCTGCCGGTCGCCGAGGCGACCGCCGACGCGACCCGGGCGGCCGACCTGCTGGTGGTCGGCGGCCCCACCCACATGCACGGGATGTCCTCCGGGCTCAGCCGCAGGCTGGCCCACGGCTCGCAGGCGCAGAAGGCCGCCCGGGAGAGCGGGGCGCTGGCGTCCGACCCCGAGCCGGACGAGAGCCCTGGCCTGCGCGCCTGGTTCCACAGGCTGCCGGAAACGGAGAGCGGCACGCACGCCGCGGCCTTCGACACCCGCGCCGACTTCCGGCTGAGCGGCGGCGCCGCGGAGGGGATCGCCCGGAGGCTGGCCCACCACCACTACGACGTGCTCGCCGAGCCCGAGGGCTTCATCGTCGAGGACGCCGAGGGCCCGCTGCGGGCCGGCGAACTCGACCGTGCCAGGACGTGGGGAGCGGCGCTGGTCTGACCACCCGCCTCCGCTACGGCGTGTCCGGCCGTAAGGTCCGGCTCCCGGCGGGCGTCCGCGAGGTGGACGTCAAGGCCGCCTACGGGTGGCGAGAGGACGGTGCCGACTGTGACCGCGCCCGTCGCGGCGGGGGCACCCGCCCGCACCATCGGGAGCACCACGGGTGGGCCGACCAGCGGATGCCGACACCCGGGCAGCGGCATAGCGTGGCTGCCCGGGTGTCGGCGCAGACGGGAGGTGGCGTGCATGGGCCCTCCCGGGGACGCATGGCGCCTCGTCCACGAGGGCTTCGACCCGTCCGCGGAGGGTGTGCGCGAGACGCTCTGCGCGGTGGGCAACGGTTACCTGGTCACCCGAGGCGCCGCACCGGAGTCCACGGCCGACGGAACCCACTATCCGGGGACGTACCTGGCCGGCTGCTACGACCGCGCGGCCACCGTGATCGGCGGACGGCAGGTCGAGAACGAGGATCTGGTCAACTGCCCGAACTGGCTGCCGCTCACCTTCCGGCCGGCCGGCGGCGCCTGGTTCACCGGGCCGCCCGCCGCCCAGCGCCTGGAGCTCGACCTGCGCCGGGGCGTCCTGACCCGGCACGCCCTGGTGGAGGACGGCGAGGGACGCCGGACCCGGCTCGTCCAACGGCGGATCGCCAGCCAGGCCCAGCCGCACCTGGCGGCGCTGGAAACCGAACTCCTGCCGGAGAACTGGTCCGGGCCGCTGGAGGTCCGCTCGGCGCTGGACGGCACCGTCACCAACGCCGGCGTCGCCCGCTACCGCGGCCTGACCGGTCGCCATCTCCGGCCGGTGGACCAGGGCGCCGGCCCCGACGGCCTGCTCCTGCTGCAGGTCGCCACGGTGAACTCGCCGCGGTACATCGCCCTCGCCGCCCGCACCCGGCTGCTCCGGGAGGGCACTCCCGTGTCCACCGCGACGGCCGTGCGGACCCGGCCCGGCTGGGCGGCACAGGTGCTCACCGCGGAGATCACACGGGGGGTGCCCCTGACGGTCGAGAAGACCGTGGCGGTCTTCACCGACCGCGATCCGGCCGTCGGCGCGCCGCTGCGCTCGGCGGCCGCCCTCGCGGCCTCGGCCGGGGACTTCGAACAGCTGCTGGCGGAACACGCGCTGCGGTGGGCCGAGCTGTGGCGCCGCTGCCGGATCGACGCCGACTTCGACGGGATCGGCACGCTCCGGCTGCACCTGTTCCACCTGCTGCAGACCTACTCCGAGCACTCCGTCGACCTGGACGTCGGCATTCCCGCCCGCGGACTGCACGGCGAGGCGTACCGCGGCCACGTCTTCTGGGACGAGCTCTTCGTGCTGCAACTGCTCAACCTGCGCTTCCCGGAGCTCGCCCGCGCCGTGCTCCGCTACCGGCACCGCCGGCTCGGCGCGGCCCGGACGGCCGCCCGCGAGGCGGGCCTTCGCGGCGCCATGTACCCGTGGCAGAGCGCGAGCGAGGGCCGTGAGGAGTCGCAGCAGCTGCATCTCAATCCGCTCTCGGGCCGCTGGCTGCCCGACCACAGCCATCTCCAGCGGCACGTCGGCTCGGCCGTCGCGTACAACATCTGGCAGTACTACCAGGCCACCGGAGACCTCGACTTCCTGGCGACCACCGGCGCCGAGACGCTGCTGGAGATCGCCCGGTTCTGGTCATCGGCCGCCGAGTGGAATCCGCAGCGCGAGCGGTACTCGATCCGCGGTGTGCTCGGGCCGGACGAGTACCACGACGCCTACCCGTGGGCCGACCGGCCGGGCCTGGACGACAACGCCTACACCAATGTGCTCGCCTCCTGGGTGCTGGCCCGAGGCCTGGACACCGTCGACGCCCTGCCCGGCTACCGGCGCGACGAACTGCTGGAGCGCCTCGCCCTCGACCAGGGCGAACTGGAACGCTGGCAGGAGGTCGGCAGACGCCTGCACGTACCTTTCCACGACGGCGTGCTCAGCCAGTTCGAGGGCTACGAGCGCCTCGACGAGCTCGACTGGGACCGCTACCGCCGCCACTACCCCGACCTCCGGCGCCTCGACCGGATCCTGGAGGCCGAGGGTGACACCGTCAACCGCTACAAGGCCTCCAAGCAGGCCGACGCGCTCATGCTCTGCTATCTCTTCTCCACCCACGAACTGCGCAACCTGCTGCGCCGCCTCGGCTACCGGGCCGGTGAGGAGCTGCTGCGCCGCACCGTCCGCCACTACCTGCCGCGGACGGTGCACGGCTCCACGCTCAGCGCGGTGGTGCACGCCTGGGTGCTGACCCGGTCGAACCGCCTGGCGTCGTGGCGGTTCTTCCGCGGCGCGCTGGCCGCCGACCGCGACGACCTGCAGGGCGGCACCACCGCCGAGGGCGTCCACCTCGGCGCGATGGCCGGCACCGTGGACCTGCTGCAGCGCTGCTACACCGGACTGGAGATCCGCGAGGACGCGCTCTGGCTCGACCCGCGGCTGCCCTCGGCCCTCGGCCGCCTGGAGCTCGACCTCCGCTACCGCGGTCACTGGGGGGTGACCGTCACCGTGGACCGGCGCACGGTGGCCGTCTCGCTGCACGAGAGCCGCCAGGAGCCGATCCGGGTCCGCCTGCGCGGCTCGACCACCGCTGTCCGCCCGGGCGAGTGCCGGACGTTCTCCCTCTGACCGAACGGGACCGGTGGCCGTCCTACCGCTCGCCGGTGCCGGGCCGGTCCGTACGGCCGGACCAGAGCGGTTCGACCATGTCCCAGTCGCCCTCCCAGGCGTCGGCGGCCCGGTGGTCGAGGACGCCGCGGCGCAGGACGAGAACGACGGCGGACACGGTGCCGGCGCCGGCCAGCGCGATGAGGCCGTAGCCGGCCGCCGACACCGCCAACTGGCTGTCCGGCGGGGCCGGTTGGGCGGGCGATCCGGCATCGTCGACCCACAGCGGCACCCTTGCGCCCTGCAGCGTGCCGCCCGGCACCTCGACGGTTCCCGTCCGATCGGCCCCGGCGGCGGTCCACGTGGCCCGCACATGCGCCGTGCCGAGGGGCCGGTCGGGGTCGCCGACGGCCGCTGCCAGCGTCGTGGCGGTGACCCGGTGGCGGTGCTCGGCCGTTCGGCGGGCGTCGACGCGCAGGTCGTGCAGCAGCACCTGGGCGGTGACCAGCGCGGCGGCGACCGACACCACGGCCAGCAGGACGGTGGCGACCAGCAGCCGGCTGCGCGCCCGGTCCGCCCTGCGGCAGAGCGGGTTGTGGTCGAGGCCGGCGGCCCGACGGAGATGGCGCCGGAACGCTCGGCCGGCAGCGGCCCGACGGGGCGAGGTGGATGCGGCGGGCATGGCGCGCCTCCTCTGTCTGCCGCGGCGACTGCCGCGGCACTGTCCGCGGCCCGAACGGACCGTCAGGCGCCGGTCGGACCGCGGTCCTCGCCGGCGCGGAGCGCGGCGCCGATCTCCCGCGCCCAGCGCCGGATGTGCTCGGGGTTGCGGAAGTCGCCGCCCTTCTCGTGCCTGACCATGCCGCGCGCGACGAGGCCCGGCGTTTCGGCGGTCACGCTGCCGCCGAAGGTGACGTGACCGCGGGCACCGAGATGCTCCAACTCCTTCGCCACCTGGGCGACCGGCGGGATCTCGTGCTGCTCCGCGGAGCTGTCGACCGGCCCGCTGCTGAAGAGCCAGACCGGCCGCCGCGCCAGTTCGTCCGCGTGGCGGTGGGCGCAGCCCAGCGCGTCCCGCTGCCAGTGGTTCAGGTAGAGCGCGCTGCCGAGGACCACGGCGTCGAACTCCGCCACCGTGCGGACCTCGGCGGCCGGGACGACTTCGGTCGCGAACCCTTCCTCGTCCAGCACTCGGCCGATCTCCTTGGCGATGCCGGCCGTGGCTCCGTGCTTGCTCCCGTAGGCCACGAGGACCCGCTGCTGCGTCATGGCGTGCCTCCCACGGTGTCGACTCCCGGACGGGTGCGGTACCGGCTGCGCTTCCAGCTTCGGCCCGCCGCGGGCGGCGGCGACAGGGCCGCCCCGATCCGAGGGCCGAACGGACCCCGCTCGGGCAGGGCGGGAAAGGGGTGCGACGGGACGGACCCGGGGAAGCCGGTGCAGGAGCGGGCGGGTGGTACAGCGGACACACCGACTGGGGCGAGGTGGCCGCGTGGACGGCGGCCGTCGCCGCGGCGCCCACGGCGACGGCAGGCAGCCGAGCGCTGTCAGTCCGGGATGCGGACGGCGAGGGCGGGCCTGATGCGTGCGGCGTGCCGGGCGGGGCCGGCGGCGGCCAGGAGGGAGGCGGCGAGGGTGAGGGTGGCGAGGACGGCGATCTGGGTCCACTCGACGGGGAAGCCGCCGTCGAGGCCGGTGAAGGCGGAGCTCCTCTGGTACATCAGCCAGGTGGTGAGCACCCCGAGGACGGCGCCCAGCAGGGTGCCCTCCAGTGCGACGATCCCGCTCTCCCAGAGGAAGGACCGCTCGACCGTGCGGGCCTGGCAGCCGAGGGCGCGCAGGACGCCGATGGTGCGGCGTCGTTCGCGGACGGCGCGGACCATGACGACGCCGAGTCCGGTGATGCCGATGAGCAGGCCGAGGGCGAGGAAGCCCTGCATCAGCCGGAAGAAGGCGGTGTTGGCGGCGAACAGCCGGTGCACGTCGGCGGCGATCGGTGTGGCGACCAGGCTCGCGGAGAGGTGGCCGCCCTGCAGCCGGCCGGCGAGGTCCTCCGGCGAGGTGCCGGGGGCGGTGCGGATCAGGGCGGCGGCGGTCTGCGCCTGTGGGTCGAACTGTGCGTGGACTGCCTGCTCGCCCATGACCAGCGGGAAGACGGTGGCGCTGCTTCCGGTGCCGGGGTAGAAGGCGAGCCCGCTGGTGAGCACGCCGGCGATGGTCTTCGGCTCGGCGCGGCCGGTCACCGGGTCGGTCAGGGTCAGGGTGTCACCGGGGGCGTAGAACCGGCCGCTGGGGCCGCCGGTGTGGCCGAAGAAGTTGTCGAGGACGACGTAGTCGGGGTGGGTGGCGAGGGCCGCCCAGACGGCCTTGTCGTCCGGCAGGCCGGGCAGGCGGTCGCGGAAGGCGAATCCGCTCGCCGCCCCGTCGGGCACGCCGATGACGGCGGTCTCGAGCGGCTTGGCGGTGCGGTGGCCGGGGTCGGTGGCCTGCCCGCGGGCCTCCAGCAGCGGGGCGACGGCCTCGATCTGCCGCGCGAGCGGGCCGGTGCGCAGGTCTGCAAGGGGGTTCGGACCTGCCGTCTGCGGGTTGTAGTCCACGCGGAGGGTGTAGCCGGCGGTGGCGTCGGCTGCGGCCTGGTCGATGCTGGCGTTCATGATGCCGCTGATCTCGGTGAGCAGCACGAGGACGAGCACGATCAGGGTGTACATCACCATGGTCGAGCCGGTGCGGAACCGTTTGGCCAGCGGGTACGCCGCGGCGAGTCGCGCGGCGAGCCCCTGCTGGGTGGGGCGGTTCGTCAGGCGCCGCAGCGGTCGCAGCACGGCCTGCTGGTTCTCGCTGACCAGGACCACGGCGGAGAAGGCGGCCAGGGTGCCGAGGATGACGTAGACCGCCATGGACGGGGTGTCGAAGACACGGGGGCGGATCACGCTCGCCACCAGCGTCCAGAGCAGGACCAGCGCCGCCGCGATGCTGGTGGCAGCCCGGCGCGGCATCACCCGCGATGCGGCGGGCACTGCGAGGGCGACGGCCAGGGCGGGCAGCAGATAGGTCTGTTCGGCCTGGCTCCGGGCGAGGGCCGGGACTGCGGCCAGTGCGCAGAGCAGGCTCAGGGCGGTACAGACGGCCACCCGTCGGCGGCGCGGGCGGCGGCCGGACTCGACCGGTAGGTCGCGCACGGCGGCGATGACGTTGAAGCGGCTGATCCGGGCGCTTGTGGCGGCGATCGCGGCCAGGGCGATCACCAGGCCGAGTGCGGCGCCGTTGACCAGGCTGGTCGGGGTGACGGCGAAGGCGATGTCGAGGCCGCTGCCGTCCACCGACCAGCTGCGGAAGATCTGGGCGGCGGCCACGGCGACGCCCCAGCCGACCGCGATGCCGATGGCCACGCCCGGCAGTGCGGCGGCCAGCGCGTACAGGGCCCCCTCGATGCTGAACGAGCCGACCAGGTGGGCCCGTTTGAGTCCGACCGCCCGCAGCATGCCCAGCTGGGTCTTCCGCTCCTCGGCGAGCATCACGAAGATGTTCACCAGCAGCAGCGCACCGGCGATGATGCTGAAGCTGCCGATCATCAGGAAGAGGGCGCCGAGGGCGTCGCCGGTCGCGTCGGCCTGGGCGAGGACGGTGTGCTTCGGGGTCTCGACGGCGGCCCGGCCCGCGTCGGGGCCCAGCGCGCTGCGGATCTCGGCGGTGACGGGGTCGGTGAGCTTCTCCCCCGCCTCGACGCCGCCGCGGTTGGACACCAGGGTCACCGAGTGTGTCTGGCCGGCTCCGGCCGCATCCAGCGTGCCGGGCGGCAGGAAGGCGTTGCGGTTGACCCGTCCGCCGAGTCCGGCGCCCGCGAGGCCCTGCTGCGGGACGATCCTGGCCACCGTGAAGTCTGCGGCGTGCCCGTTCAGGTACAGCGTGACGGGACGGCCGACGCCGGTCTTCAGCGAGCGGGCGAGGGGTTCGTTGAGGACGACCTGGCCCGGGGGTGGTGTCGGTCCGGCGAGCCCGGAGGGACCGCCGTCGGCGCCGAAGCGTCCGGCCGCGTCGAAGTCGAGCTGCCAGGCGAGCACCCGGGGTTCGGCAACGGGTTGGGCGGCGTGGGTGTTGACCGCCGCGGCCTGCGCGACCTCGGCGGTCAGGACACCGTCCACGTCGGGATCGGCCGCCAGGGGTACCAGCCGGTCGGCGATCGCGCGTCCTGCCGCCGGGTCGGTGCTGACGATCCGTTCGTCCACCGGCCCGAGGGTGCGGTACGCCTCCTGGCGGACCGAGAAGTTCAGGGTGTCACCGACGACCAGGGCGCCGACGATGATCGCCGTGCCGAGGACGGAGCCGGTCACGACCAGGGCTGCCTCGGTGCGGCGCCGGGCGACCTGGCGCAATGCCAGGCGGCGCACCACGGGCTTGCGGACGGCGACGAGCAGCAGCGTCAGCAGCGCGACGCCGAGGACGGCGAGGAGCGGGAGGAGGAGGTTCGGGTACATGGGTCAGTCCGCCGACTGCAGCGCAGGCTGCCGGGTGTCGGAGACGAGCCGCCCGTCGCGCATCCGGATGACGCGGGGCAGCCGGGCGCCGATGGCCTCGTCGTGGGTGACCAGCACGATGGTCTGGCCCTCGTCGCGGTTGAGGGTGTGCAGCAGGTCCATCACCTGGGCGGCCATGGTGCTGTCCAGGTTGCCGGTGGGCTCGTCCGCCCACACCACGGCCGGGCGGGCGACCAGGGCACGGGCGATGGTGACCCGCTGCTGTTCGCCGCCGGAGAGTTCGCTGGGCCGGTGCGTCGTGCGGTGGCCGAGGCCGACGCGTTCCAGCATGGCCCCGGCCCGTGTGCGGGCCTCGCGTGGTGCGGTGCCGGTGAGCAGCAGCGGAAGTTCGACGTTCTCGGCGGCGGAGAAGACCGGGATCAGGTTGAAGGCCTGGAAGACGAAGCCCATTGTGCGGGCGCGGTGCTCGGTGCGTTCGGCGTCCGACATGGCGAAGAGATCGCGGCCGTCGACCTCGACCCGGCCGGCGTCGATGTCGTCCAGACCGGAGAGGCAGTTGAGCAGGGTGGTCTTGCCCGATCCTGACGGGCCCATCACGCCGACGAGTTCGCCGGGCAGGACGGTGAGGTCGAGGTCCCGCAGGGCGGTCACCTGGACGGTGCCGGTCCGGTAGACCTTGCGGACACCGGTGGCGGCCAGCAGCGGCACCGGCACATCGCTCGTCCGGGTGGCCATGGCCGTCTCCTGTCGTTGCCGGGCGGTCCCCGACTCCGAGCCTCGTCCGGGCTCCGTCCGGTCCCAAGTGCCGACCGGCTCCAGTCCCCGGGCGGACGGGGCCTCCGGTCGACGGGCCGTTCGGCCCGGGTGAGGGGTCCACCCGGCCCTGGTGGCACCGTCGAGGCTTCTGTTGGTCTGGACCCGAGGAGGGGCCCGGATCGCCCGGGACCATTCGAGGGCGGAGGCCCGCCATGAAGGCCGACATCGGAGATCGGGTCATCGTGAACGCCACCCGGCCCGGCGCCGCGCGCCGTGACGGGGAGATCGTGGCGCTGCACCACCCGGACGGCAGCCCACCGTGGGACGTGCGCTGGTCCGAGACCGGCCGGGTGTCGATGTTCTTCCCCGGCCCGGACACCCAGCTGCACCACTTCGAGCACCACGGGCAGGACCGGCGGGCGGCCGGTGTGTTCCACACCTTCACCGATTGAGGACGGCCCCTCCGGCACGGTCAGGTGCATTCGGCAGGGAGGGCCGCACTCCCGGCGAGTGTGGCCATGCGCGGGTAGTCGTCCTCGTCGATCCGTGGGCCGGGTTTCGCGGTAACGCCGAGGGTGAGCGGGGAGACAAGTACCTCAACATCTGGGTGTGCCGGCTGGGCGAGCTCCCGACCGGCGACTCGTTGCTCGGGTACGCCACCTTCCCGGGAGCCCCCTCGGCGGTGGACGGCGTGGTCATCACGCACACCGCGTTCGGCACCAACGGCTCGGCCACCGCTCCGTTCAACCTGGGCCGTACGACCACCCACGAGGTCGGCCACTGGCTGAACCTCCGGCACATCCGGGGTGACGACGGGCACGGTTGCAACGGCAGCGACGGCGACATGTTCACGAACTACATGGACTACGTCGACGACGTGGCCATGTTCATGTTCACGGAGGGGCAGGTGCGGCGGATGCACGCCACCCTGGACCGGGCCCGCCCGACCATCGGAGTTCCCGTCGAGCCGTGACCGGGTGAGCCTCGGGCGCCCCGTCCGCCGTTCGCCGGGGCGGGCGGCGGACGGGCGTCCATCGCGGAGGGCAGCTTCAGGGCACCCCGGCGGTAGTGGCAGGAGGGACGACCATCGGCTGCCTTGAGCCGACCGAAGCCCCCTCCATCGGACAGAGCCCGGCACCCTCCGCGTCGCACTCGGGCTCCCACGGGTGCGGGTTGCTCGCTTCAGGCCTGTCGCCGGGCCCGGTCGGCGGCTGCGTGCGGCCTCCGGCGGGTTCAGAGCCGGACGACGACGAGTGCCGTGTCGTCGGTGGCGCCTCCGGGCGGTAGCAGTTCGGCCAGCACGCTGTCGGCCAGGGCTTCGGGCGGGGCGGCCGGTCGTGCGGACAGCGACCGGGCGAGGCGGTCCAGTCCGACGTCGATGTCCTCCCGGCGGCGCTCGATCAGGCCGTCGGTGTACAGCACGAGCGTGTCACCGTCGTCGAAGCGCACCTCGGCCTGCGGGCGCGGTACGTGCTCGGGCCGGGCTCCGAGCGGCGGGTCGGTGGCCCGGTCGAGGAACTCGACGACGCCGTCGCGGTGCAGGAGTGCGGGGGGCGGGTGCCCGGCACTGCTGTAGGCGACCGTCCGGGTGTCGTGGTCGATGAAGGCGGTCGCGGCGGTCGCACTCTCGGCGCCGTCCACGAAGCGGGAGTAGAGGCCGAGTACGTCCAGCGACCGGGCCGGCCCGTCGGCGACCCGTGACGCGGCGCTGAGGGCGCTTCGGAGCTGGCCCATGACCCCTGCGGCGGCGAGTCCGCTCCCGACGACGTCGCCGACGGCGACGGCCGTCCGATGCCCGGGCAGGGCGACCAGGTCGTACCAGTCCCCGCACACGTGCAGTGTGCCGACCGCGGGCCGGTACCGGACGGCCGCGCGGACCTCGCCGATCGCCGGCGGGGTGGGAAGCATGGCCGCCTGGAGCGCGAGGGCGACCTCCCGCTCACGTGCGTGCGCCTCACGCAGGCCCTCGTTCACCTCCTGCAGTTCCCGGGCACGGGTGTAGAGCTCCGCCTCCAGGACACGGGCACGGTTTCCCTCGGGGAGGCCGTGGGCCCGGATCAGCTCGGTGATCTCCTCGACCGGTGCACCAGGAGCACCACGCTGCCGTCCGCTCCCAGGACGGGGACGTTGACCGGACTCCAGTAGCGTTCCTCCCACTCCCCGGGCCGCTCCGGGCTCTCCACGTCGTAGCGTTGCAGAGCCATGGTGTCGCGCTCGCCGGTCTCCAGGACCCTCCGCAGGGACGCCTCCAGGTTGCGGGCGCCGGTCGCCTCCGGATCGTTCGGATTGTCGGGGAACACGTCGAACAGGTAGCGGCCGACCAGTTGGTCGCGCGTCCGGCCGGAGAGCCGGACGAACTCCTCGTTCGCGTCGGCGTACACCAGTTCCGGGGTGAGCAGGGCGACCATGCCGGGCAGGGCCTGGAAGACCGCCCGATAGTCGATCACCGATCCGTCGCAGGTTGTGGACGGTCCGCGGCGCGTACCACGGCCACGGGGCCTTGCGCATGCCGGACGCAGCGCTGCCCCACCGGTCCGAGCAGGGCCGTCCGGGCGGCTTCCGAACCGTCCACTCCGACCACGATCCGCGGCTCGTCGCCGTCTCGGTCGTCCACTGTGTGCCTCCCGGTTCGCGTCCTCCTTCACGGCAACGATCCGCACAGCGCGCCGGGGATGCCATCCGAGCGCCTCCGGTCGGGCTTCTCCGCACCCGGCCGAGCCGCACCCGGTGTCCCCATGGCGCCCGGGGTGCCGCCACCGCATCCGGTACCGGGCCGCTACCGACGGACCGCACATCCGTGCCGGCGCCTACTACTCGGAAATCAGCTCGGTGCGTAGTTCGTGGCTGCCGTCCGAGGTACGCGCCTCGTAGTAGATCCGGTGACCGCCTGCAGGCAACGCCAGAACGTCGAGATACCGGACGTCGGCGACCGGGCTCCCCGGGAACGCCGTGAGCGGCGAGCCCCCGGTACTCACGGCGGGTGCCGCCAGGCCCGTGCGTTCGAACCAGTTCTCCTGCGCGGTGGCTCGCCCGTCGTAGGAGAAGCGGCCGTCGGGCAGGACGCTGGTCACTCGAGCGCCGCGGGCATCCCAGGCACCCTCGCGACCGGCCAGGACCGTACCGTGCCAGTGCCAGGTCAGTCCGTCCTCGCTGGTGGCGTATGCAGTGCTCATCCGGTCCTCGGCTCCCGGAACGTCCAGCGGATGACAGCAGATCCATGCGTGCCAGACCCGACCGTCGTAGCGGATCACCGGATCCTTCACGGCTGTGGCCTCGTCGCCGTCGAAGACGTGATGCACATCGGCATCGGCCAGCCCCTCCGGATCGGAGGCCTCGAGCAGGCCGATCCACCAGTGCTTGCTGTCCGGGGTGGCGCAGCTGACGTACAGCCGCCATCGGCCTTCGTCGGTGCGCACCAGTGCCGGGCGCTCCACCATGCTCGCGCCGAGGTGGTCCCCAGTCAGTGTGCAGACGGGGGTGAAGCGTTCCCCGTCGCCGGAGCGGGCGATGACGTTGAAGTCCTCTCCGGCTCGTACGCGGTAGGCGAGGAGTACCGACCCGTCCACGTCGAGAGCGGCACTCGGTGCTCCGGCCCAGCGCTGCGGTCCTGCTTTCGGTGCCGGAACCGCCACGACCGCGGGGGAGGTGCCCGGCAGCGGGAGGTCACGGCCGGTGTTCGGTCGGATAGCTGTCATGCCGGAAGTCTCGGCTCCCGGCGTCCCTCGGAAACAGCGGCACGGATGCCGTGGTGCGGGAATTTTCTGCCGGGCGGACTGTATGAAGGCGCTATGCGGAGCGGAACGTGCGCCGATGGGTCGCGGGGCCGACGCCGCGCCGGGCGGCGAAGTGGTGGCGCAGGGTGTCGGCGCTGCCGAAGCCGGCGCGTCCAGCCACCGCGTCCACGGTCAGGTCGGTCCGTTCGAGAAGCTCCTCGGCGAGCTGCAGTCGCTGGTCCAGCAGCCAGCGGTGCGCCGTGGTGCCGGTGGCCGCTTTGAACCGTCTGGCGAACGTCCGAGGCGACATCGCCGCCCGGGAGGCCAGCGCGTCCACGGTCAGGGGCTGGTCGAGATTGGCCTGCATCCAGTCGATCAAATCGGAGAGGCCACCCTCCGCTGCAGGGGTGGGCATGGGCATCTCGATGAACTGGGCCTGCCCACCGGAGCGGTGTGCCGGCATCACCATGCGGCGCGCGACAGCGTTGGCTGTGGCGGCACCGTGCTCCCGGCGCACGAGGTGAAGGCAGGCGTCGATCCCGGCAGCTGCTCCCGCGCTGGTGATCACCGGTCCGTCTTCGACGTACAGGACGTCACTGTCGACCTTCACCTCGGGATATCGCTCCGCGAGTCGGTCGGTGAACTGCCAGTGCGTTGTGGCCCTGCGCCCATCGAGAAGGCCTGCCTCGGCCAGCAGAAAGGCGCCCGTACACACGGACAGCACGCGGGCCCCGCGGCCGGCCGCACTTCGCAGTGACTCCAGCAGCAGCGGCGGGGCTGCACTGTCCATCTCCGGCCATGCCGGGACGGTGATGAGGTCGGCCTCCGCGATCCGATCCAGCCCGTGGTCGACCTGGATCGGGAAACCCGACGTGGTCATCACGGGCCCTGGGTCGGGCGAGCAGACCGCGAAGTCGTAGCTCGGCAGGCCGGCGGTGTCGTCGGAGCGGTCGAGGCCGAATGCCTGACACAGGACACCCAACTCGAAGGCTGCAGCCCTGCCTCCGACCACGGCGACCACGTTCGTCATCACTGAACTACCTTGGCACAATATGCCCGGCTGCGAAATTTCTGCCACGGTCCGGCTGGAATACGCCCGCGGCCCGGTCCGCCGGTCAGCCACCCGCCGCCAGCCGGTCGGGTGTGCGCACGCCCGACCGGCGGACCGGCCGTCAGCCGGGCGGACAGCAGGTCGCGGCCGAGGACGAGGGTCACGGCGGTGCCGGGCCGGGTGTCGCGGGTGCGCAGGTGCAGGGTGGCGCCGGTGCACCAGAGTTCGGCCTGGATCAGGCGGGCGCGTTCGCGGAGGAAGGCGAGGTCGCTCTGGTTCAGCTGCTGGACGACGTCGTAGCGCGGGCCCGGCGCGTCGACGTCTGCCCGCAGACCGTGCTCGCGCGCGACGGCCACGGCGAGTTCGGCGTCGGTGACCTGCGAGTAGGTGCGCATCCGGCGGGTCATCCGCAGCCGCATCAGGGCGTCCTCCGCATGGGCCACGACCGCGGGTGGGTCGCCGTCGCCGAGGACGAGCTCCAGCGCGGAGACCGTGCCCTCGAATACGGTCCGCTGCCGGGCGTCTGGGCCTAGGGCTACCTTGAGCCCGCTGCCGAGGTCGTTCGTCCTCCCGTCCAGGTGCAGCAGGTTCTCCTGGGGGCCCTTGGCGCCGACGCCGCTGGCCAGGAAGGTCGCCTGCAGGGTGCGCAGGCCCTCGACGCCCTCGCAGACCTCCAGGCGGACGCAGTCCCGGCCGAGGTCCCGGACGAGGTCCCCGCCGACGGTGAAGACCGGTGAGACCGCGGTGACGGCCGGCTCAGTCATCGAAGCCCTCCGCCGCGACCCGTCCGGCGAGCCACCTCGCCCGGTCGAACGCCGCGCGCAGGCGCTCGACCAGCTCCGCCTCCTTGACGGGGCCGCCCTGGTCGGCGGCCGGCCCGGGGCGCCGACGGGGACGACATCCGTGTGGACTTCGCCGATGTGCACACTCATGGCAGGCCTCCCTGGTCGGACACACCGTGGGGTCGCCACCTCAGGGTGCTGGGCCGTGCGTCACGGCGGCGTTGCTCGCAGTCCGCCGCGGTGCGCGCGGGCGTCACCGGCGGCAGTCGTTCCCATGGGGCCGTCGTCCCGTCGGGCGGCGGAGTCTCCCTGGCCCGGGCCCGGCCGGCCAGGCTGCGGGCGCCGCCGGCCGCCACCTCGGCGAGCGTGCCCGGGTCGGCGCGGCTGCGCAGCGGCACGCCCCGGCCGTAGGTCAGGGCGCGCGGATCGGCGGCCGGAGGCGCCACGGTGGGGCCGGCCCCGGTGGGGCTCGCCGTGGTGGGACGCACCGGGGTCGGGGGCCGCCCGCCGTAACGCGGGCCGCCACTACCGAGGGCGGGCGTGGCGGGGGCGGGCGTGGCGGAGAGCCCGGCCTGCCCCGGGACGGCGAAGGCTCCGCGTGCCTGACCGACCGCCAGGGCCGCCCGGGCGTCGGCCACCGTGTTCACCGAGGCGGCGATCCCGCCGCCGGCCGAGAGCGCGAAGCCCGCCGCCGTCGCGTCGTCGGCCGCCGCGCCCGTCACCGCCCCTGACGTCCCGGTGCCACCGGCGACACCGGCCCGGTCTGCCGGGGCACCCGGCGGCGCGGCCTCCGGGCCGACGCCCAGGGCCCCGGCGAGCCCGGCGACCGAGGTGGCCGCGATCTCGCCCGCGAAGCCGGCCGAGAGGCCAACGCCCCCGCCGGTCTCGACCTCGACCCCGAGCTGGACGTTGAACCCGGCGCTGAGCGAGAGCGGGCCGTCCAGCCCCTGCATCGCCCCGCGCCAGGCTGCCGGGTCGAGCCCGAGCCGGGCCAGCAGTTGCTGGGCGCTCTCCCCGGCCTGGGCCTGGACCAGCTGTTGCGGCCGGTTCGTCCCGGCGGTGCCGGGGGTGGAGCCGGCCCGCGGTGCGCCCGGGTCGGTCGCGGCCCGGGCGTCGCGGCCGCCCGCGCCCTTCTCGTTCGCCTCGAAGCTGAAGTCCTGCTCGGCGATGGTGACGGCGACCTTGGCCCGCAGCGGGGTGCCGTCCGGGGCGAAGAGGTCCAGTTCCTCGTTGAGCTGGGTGACGATCCCGTTGAAGCGGAACGTCCCCCAGACGAAGCGGACGATCGGCGGCGGGTCGCCCTTCTTCTCGGGCGGCGGCTCGACGAACTGGCGGACCACCGCCGTCCAGTCCCGCACGTCCACGTACTGGCCGGCATCGCCCTGTTCCGCGGTGTCGAAGGCCAGGTCGAAGGTGAGGGTGGCGCCCTCCTGCGAGGGGTCCTGGCGCTTCTGGGTCCGGGTGCTGGTGCCGCCGCGGTCGACGTTGTTGTTCCGGCTGAGCCGGAGCGAGACGGGGTTGAACTGGACCTCGACGACGGGCCCCTCGCCCTTGACCAGCGGCGGCCGGTCCTTCGCCCCGGCCTTGGCCACCCTGAGGCGTTGCAGGGTGGCGTGTGCCAGTTCCGCCATCAGGAGCCCTCCAGTCGCAGGCCCTCGTGGGCGATGTGCAGTTCCTCCATGGCGATCTCACCGGTCCTCGCGTTGAGCGCCGGTCCGGTGATCTTGACCGGGAGCCCCCGGGTGAACCGCCAGTGGGCGACGGTCCGCCCCCCGGTCGCGTCCAGGACCTCGATGTCGCCGTCGTAGCGCGCCGCCCGCCGTTCACCGCCGACGATGCCGTGCAGCCAGTCCCACAGGGCGGTCTCGGCACGGCCGCCGGGTGTCGGGACGAGCATTCCGCGCTTGAGCACGATCGGCTGCAGCTTGACCCGGCCGATCCCCCGGACGAGCCCGTCGTTGCGGCCGCCCTCGGGGTGGTCGCCGAGCTCCATCTCCAGCTCCAGGCCGGTGCACTCCTGGAAGCCGCCGTCGCCGAGCTGGTCGGGCGGGCCCGCGGCCGCGCCACCCGCCACCGGGCCGGTGCGCGACGCCTCGCCCGGCTTGTCGGTCAGTGCGGGCGGCGGCGTCGAGGCCGGTCCTGCGGAGGTGCTCCGCCGCAGCGAGACCCGGAAGTTGAATCCCTGAACCAGATCGGGCATCGCTCACTCCGTCACTCTGACGTCGCCGTCCGCGTCCTGGGCGATCCGCAGGACGAGGTACTCCAGCGGCTGGGCGGGCGCCACCCCGATCTCGGCCACCAGCCGGCCCAGCCCCGGCGACCAGCCGGGGTTGAGCTCGTCGTCGCAGCGGACGAAGAACGCCTGTGCCTCGGTGGCGCCGCTGAGCGCCCCGGCGCGGAACAGGTCGCGCAGCAGCTGCGTCACCGCGCCCCGCAGTTCACTGCGCAGCTGCGGCGAGTTCGGTTCGAAGGCGAGGCTCTGGGCCTGGCGTTCGACGACCAGCCGGAGCATCGTCATCAGCCGTCGGACGCTCAGCTGGCGGTAGTCCGGATCGCGCGAGAGGGTCCGGGCGGAGGCCAGCCGGAAGCCGTCCCGCTCGGCGGCGAAGACGTCGATGCCGAGCAGGTGGAGTTCGTCGCGTTCGGCCGGTCCGGGCAGGTCCGCGGCGGTCACCGCCCCGACGGCGATGGCGTTGGCCGGCCCCCACGGGAGGCCGAGCCGGTGCCCGCGGTCGGCGGTGATCCCGGCGGCGAACGCGGACGGCGGCACCAGGACGGCCTTCAGCTGCGGATCCTCCGGGTCGACCACGCCGAGCCACGGGTGGTGGGCGGCCGCGTAGGAGCTGTCGAAGCCGGCCCGCCAGCGCGCCGTCAGGCGCAGCGGCAGCCCGGGTGGGACGTCCAGCAGGGCGACGAAGCGGCGCTGGCGCTCCGCCAGGTCGACGAGCCGGCGCTGGCGGCGCACGATCTCCGCGAGGGCGCCCGGGTCGCGGCCGTCGAGCAGCACCGCCCGTTCCGGCGGTGCCGGGTAGACCACGGGGACGGGCGGGGGCGGGCAGGGCCCGCCGTCACTCGGGCGTGGCTGCTCCGGGAGGTCGGTGGTGCCGGTCGGCACCGGGTAGTCCCAGAAGAGGTCGGGCACGGAGAGCAGGGCGGCCTCGGGTTCCAGGGCGAGCCGGTCCAGGCCGATGAACGCGGCGGTGCCGTCGTCGGTGCTCTGGTCGCCGCCGACCGGGAACAGCTCGGGCGGGATGTCCGTGAAGAAACTGTCCGCCGTGACGGCCGCCCAGCGGTCGGCGCCGGGGCGGTCCCGGGTGGCGTCGACGGCCGGGAGGGACGCGTCCGGGGGCAGCAGCAGGTCGGGCCAGCCGCCGTCGGGGGTGACCAGCCGGGATTCGTCGGCGAGGACGTCCCGGACGAAGCGCGGGTGCGCCGCGCAGAGACCGAGGCCGGTGAAGCGCTCCTGGCGGGCGAGGTACGGGGCGGCGTCGGTGACGGTGACGGTGGTGGTGACGACGCCCACCTCGAGGTCGGCGCCGGGCGGCGTGCTGCCGGGCGGCCGGTCCAGGACGGCGGTGCGGCCGCGTGGCGCCTGCTCCTCGACCGACCGGACGAGGCGGAATTCGCCGGCCGGCGGCAGCCCCGGGCCGCGGACCCGCAGCAGGGAGCCGGCCGGCACGGCCACCGCGTCGGGCAGTGGGAGGCGGTCGCCGTCCGCCCGGCCGGTGAAGTGCCCGGCGGCGTCGAACTCCCAGCGCAGGGCGAGGCGTCCGCCCCAGCTGCCCTCGTCGGCGGCGCGGACGCCGACCTCGATCGGGGCGGCGGCGTCCGGGCCGGCCAACCGGACGGTGTACCGGGCGATGGCGGAGACGGCGGCCGGATCGGGGGCGCGGGGCAGTGGTGAGACCCGCAGGACGTACGCGCGGCTGCCGCCCTGGGCGAAGAACGCCCGGACGGCGTACGGCAGCAGGCCCGGGCCCTCGAAGCCGCCGAAGCGCCGGCGGTAGTCCGCCCAGCGGTCGACGGCGACCGGCCGGTCCACCGGGCCGCGCGGCGCCACCCCGACGAAGCCGGCCACGTCCAGGCGGACCGGCCGGAAGGCGGGCGCCGGGCGGCGGGTGTCCCGGTAGACGCCCGGCGTGCCGAGCCGCAGGCCGGGGGCGCTCATCGGGACGCCCCGCGAACAGCCGGGACGCTCATCTGACCACTCGTCGGGACGCTGGTCGGAACACCTGCCGGGACGCTGATCGGACCGCTCATAGCGATGCGAAGTCGATCCGCTCGGCGACGAGGTGCAGCTCCTCCATCGCGACCTCGCCGCCGCCCTTGCCGGCCAGGGTGGGCCCGATCCACTTCTTGGGCGCTTCCCGGACACCCCGGATGCTGTGACACCGACGCCATCGACGCGCTCCACTGCAAGGCGCAGGCATCCAGCGGCGGGCCGAGGTCACCCACGAGAGCCTCACCACCCTGGAGGCCTTCAGGACCGCCTTCGGCCCCGCGAAGCGGGACTACGGCCGCGCCAGTGACACGGCCGCGCGCGACGCCAAGGCCGCGGAGGACCAGCTGAAGGCGATCCGCGAGCAGCTGCGCTGCCGGCTCGAGGAGGAGCAGCGCGACTGCGCCGAACGCTCCGAGCAGAAGGTCTGTGCCCGGATCGAGGAGTGCGTCGGGGAGCCCGGCTGCCGTGAGTTTCCCTGCGACTTCACCACCGAGGGTCACGAGGACGACCCGGCCGCCAAGCTCGACGGCCTGATCGCGCACTACCGGGGCGAGGTCGCCCTGGCCTCGGCCTACTTCCAGGAGCTGCAGAAGGAACAGACGGACCTGCCACAGCGGGCCGCCAGGCTCAAGGCAGACGCCGCACAGCTCGCGGCGGACACGGCCGACCCGAATCGGAGCCCGCTGGAGCTGTACGTGCGCCTCCTGGTCCTCGACCGGCAGGTGAAGGGCGTGTGGCACGGGTTCACGGGTGTCCAGGAGTACGTCGAGTGCCTGTGCCGGACGCTGCTGTACATCCTCAAGGGGTGGGAGGCGGTGGCCACCCTGGAGGGCTGGCGGGCCGTCCGGGTGTGCAAGGACCAGGGGCGGGAGGAGCAGTGCAAGCAGCTCCGGGAGCACACGGTGGACGAGGTGATGGCGGAGGTCGCCAAATGCTCGGACGACTGCGGCCCGCACCAAGGCCCCTCCGGGCCGTACTCCCCCAAACACTGCTGAGGAGGCGTCACCGGGGACGATGTCCGGGGCCTCACGCGACTCCGGAAGCTGTCCCGGCGCCATCGGGCAGATCCTCGTCCTGATCGTCTGCCGGCTCCTGGCTGCAGGCCGGCGACCGCGGCGGCGGCTCCGAACACGCCCCTTGGCAGGCACCTAGCGTCATGGCGCATGAGCACGCGAGGCTCACGTGTCGGGTGTCGGGTGTCGGGTGTCGGGTGTCGGGTGTCGGGTGTCGGGTGTCGGGTGTCGGGTGTCGGGTGTCGGGTGTCGGGTGTCGGGTGTCGGGTGTCGGGTGTCGGGTGTCGGGTGTCGGGTGTCGGGTGTCGGGTGTCGGGTGTCGGGTGTCGGGTGTCGGGTGTCGTCAAGGCTCCGCTGTCGTTGAGGCTCCCGCTGTCGTCAAGGCTCCACGTCAGGACGGGGCGAGGACGCAGAACTCGTGGTCCTCCGGGTCGGCCAGGCACGTCCACGGTACGTCGCCCTGGCCGACGTCGAGGTCGGTGGCGCCGAGGGCCCGCAGCCGGGCCACCTCCGCTCCTCTGTCGTCACCGGGGTACGGGAGCAGGTCGAGGTGGACGCGGTCCGGCACGGTCTTCACGTCGGACGTGCGGAGGAACTCGAGATACGGGCCGCCGCCCTTGGCTGCACGCAGACTCGCGTGATCGTCGGCCACCTCGTGCACGGTCCAGTCCGTCGCCTCGCCCCAGAACCGGGCCATGGCCCGCGGATCCGCGCAGTCGACCACCACCGCGGCGATCGGCCCGGTGTCCCGGTAGATCTCCCGAGGCTCCAGTACGCAGAACTCGTTGCCCTCGGGGTCGGCGAGGACCGTCCACGGCACTTCGCCCTGGCCCACGTCGACCGGCGTCGCACCGAGAGCCCGGAGGCGCGCGACCAGTTCGGCCTGATGGGCCGCGGAGGTGGTGGCGAGATCGAGGTGCACACGGTTCTTCGTTGTCGTCTTGGGTTCCGGGACGGGAACGACGTCGATGCCGACGGCGACCGGGTCCGGCCAGACGAGGCCGCCCCCGGGGCCGACGTAGGTGGTCACGCCGGGGCTGTACGCACTCCAGCCGAGCGCCTCCGCCCAGAACCGGCCGACCGCCGAGTGATCAAGAGCCTTGATGTTCACCATCACAGGTCGCAGTGCCATGCCGGCGATCCTATGCATGCAGGGGTCGTCGCCCCGGTCGGTCTGGCCCGGGATGTGCCGCCGGGGCATGGACACAGCGTCACCCCGGCGTCGACAGGGTCACGCTGTGTCCACAAAGCGCCGCCAAGGAAGCCGCTTGAACGGTGCCGTCGACCGACGACGCGTCAATCCTGAGCGGGGAGGCCACTCTCCGGGGTGGGCCGGTTCTTTCCACAAAGAGGTGGTATGTGCACGTCTGGTAGGTGATGATGGGGAGTAGGAAGCAAGGAAGGGCGGTCGGTGATGACCCGACACCTGCGCCGCTCGGCCGGCGGGGCCTCGTACGGCCCGGCCAGGCCGTCCGCTGACGTCGACTCCCGCCCCGGGTTCTCCGCCCGGTAGGCCCGGGACCGCCCGGCGGGTGGTCGCGATGCTGCTGTTACGGACCGGCCGGCCGGTGGGCCGTGGTCTGACCGCGTTGCTGCTCAGCATTGTGGTCTGGGTGGCCTTTGCCGTACTGGCGCCGGGGGCCTGGGCCCAGTCGGTGTCGCTGTCCCGAACGAGCGGACCTGTCGGCACCGAGGTCACTGCGACCGGCACCGGCTTCACCGGGTGCGCTGCCGGCGCGTCCGCCGGGCTGCTCTGGGACGGCGCGCCCCTCCCGGGTGCGACCGCCGCCGTCACCACTGCCGAGACGGTCACCGAAACCATGATCGTCCCTGAGGATGCCTCCCCCGGCCGGCACTCCATCACCCTGGAATGCCTGGTCAAGCCGGTGCTGAAGGAGACCTCGGAGCCGGCCGAGTGGGTGAGGGGCACCGCCCCGTTCGTCGTGGAGGAGACGCCGGTCGCGAACGCCGACCTGACGCTGGACCCGCGGCGCGGCCAGGCCGACGACCCCTTCACCGCCTCCGGCACCGGATTCGTCTGCCCGGGCGACGAGGTGGTGCTGGCCTGGGACGACGGCAACGAGCTCGCCACGTCTGTCACGGGGAGCACGGGCGACTTCGAGCTGCCGGTCACCGTGCCTTCGGACGCATCGCCCGGTGACCACACCGTCGCGGCGTACTGCGCCCAGCGCGCGGAGGTCGGGGACCAGGAGACGTTCACGGTCGACAACGGCGGCGGGGGTGGTGGCGGGGGCGGTGGCGGCGGGTCGACGGACGAGCCGATCCTCACCGTCGACCCCGGGAGTGGGACGGCGGGAGATCCGGTTGAGGCCAGCGGCACGGGGTTCTCCTGCCAGGCCAGCGACGTCGAGCTCTTCTGGGAGGACGCGAGTCTGTCGGTCAGCACCCCGGTCGACCAGGCGGGCGAGTTCGCCGTGGAAGTGTCCGTGCCGGCCGACGCACCGGCGGGCAGCCTGATCCTCACCGCCACCTGTCCGGACTTCCCGGCGATGACCGACGACGCCGCGTTCACGGTGGAGCCGTCCGATAACGGGGGCGGCGGCGGCGGGGGCGGCGGCGGTGGCGGGTCGACGGACCCGGCCGGGGTGGTCGGCCCCGCCCTGGGCGCTGGGGTGCTGCTGGCCGCCGGCGCCGCGTACCTGCTGAGCCGCCGCCGCGGGCCGCGCTGGGCGGACCGGCACATCCGGCTCGAACCCCACCCTGCCGGCACCACAGGTACGGTCCTGACCGAGCACACCGACCAGGCCGGACCCAGCCGCACCGTACGGCTGGAACCGCGCCCGGCCCCCGGCACCCCCACCATCGAGGAGGCGGACCCATGACCACGACCACGGCGGCGGAGCCGGTCACCGTACGGGACTTCCTGTTCGACCCCGGACGGGAGAATCCGGTCGACGCGATCGCCGGATCGCTGCACGAGCACGACACGGTCGGCAGCCTGGTCGGCGGTGTCCGCGGACTCACCGCCTCCGCCGGGCGCGCCGTCGAGGGCGAGGTCGCCGGAATGCTGGACCGATTCCTCGGACTCGAACTCCTCGACGTCGCGGTCGGCGGCTGGTGCCGCCACGCCGAACTGCGGGCCGCCGCCCGCCGGACCCGCGACACCCCCGGCAGCGAGGAACTGGTGGCGATGGCCACCCACCGCATCTCGTCCACCAACAGCCCGAGCGTGGCCCTGCTGCTGGACGGCGCCCAGCTCGGCAGCGTCACGATGGAGCTGTCGGTGAAGTTCGCGCTGGCCGGGCTGGTCGCGGTGGTGCGGGAGGGGCGGCTGGAGGCGGTGCGGTCCGGGCACTGCACCGTGGCCGGCACCCTCACGGTCGACCGGCACGTCGTCGCCCAGCGGCAGCGCATGTTCGACCTGCCGGGTGCGGTGGAACTACGGCACGGCGTCGCACTGCTTCCCCCCGACGAGCGACACGCGCCTGCCGCCGCCGGGGAGGTGCCGGTGGGCGGTACGGAGGCGCCGACGGTCGCCGCCGGGACACCCACAGCGGCCGGGGGCCGGCCCGCCGCGCCCTCGGAGGCGCCGACCGTGCAGCGGCAGGCGCCGATGGGCTAGGGCCAATACCGGTGACTTTGGTGCGGTGCGGTCGTTGATTGGGTTGTGCCACGGCCTGGACAGGTGAAGTCGCCGACAAAGCTGCGAGCCGGTGTGGAGCGTCCACGCGATCGCGTCGATCACCTGGCGATGATCCCGCCAACGCCCGCCCCGCTTCGGCATCCGGTCCGGCAACAACGGCTCTGTCCGCGCCCACTGCGCGTCAGTTAACGGCGCGGTCGGACCAACAATCGGTGATCGGAAAGAAACGGCCTAGCTAGCCCCCGCGCCGGCTACCGCCGCCGGTCCGCCAGCACCTCGGACGATGCTTCCCACTGGTGCGGAAGCGGCGGAATGGACGACGGTGCGCCCGCCCCGTCCTGCTGCAGCGAGACCGTGCGTGTGGGCGCGGGGATCGAGATGCCCTCCGTCCGGTACCGCTGGTGCAGGCGCTTGATGAACTCGTGCTTGATCCGGTACTGGTCGCTGAACTCGCCGACGCCCAGGATCACCGTGAAGTTGATCCTGGAGTCCGCGAAGGTGTGGAAACGGACGGCGGCCTCGTGGTCGGGCACGCCACCGCTGATGTCGGCCATCACGCTGTCGACGACGTCGAGGGTGACCCTCTCCACGTGCTCCAGGTCGCTGTCGTAGCCGACCCCGACCTGGACCAGGATCGACAGCTTCTGCTCGGGCTGGGAGTAGTTCGTCATGTTCGTCCGCGCCAGGCGGCCGTTGGGGATGATCACCAGGTTGTTCGACAGGTTGCGCACCACGCTGTTGCGCCAGTTGATGTCGACGACGTACCCCTCCTCCCCGCTGGTGAGCCGGATGTAGTCACCCGGCTGGACCGTCTTCGAGGCGAGGATGTGCACACCCGCGAAGAGGTTGGCGAGGGTGTCCTGCAAGGCCAGCGCGACCGCGAGACCGCCCACCCCGAGGGCGGTGACGAGCGGGGCGATGGACACCCCGAGGGTCTCCAGGGCCACGAGGACGCCCATCGACAGCACCACGATGCGGGTGATGTTGACGAAGATGGTCGCGGACGCCGCGACGCCCGTCCGGGACGCGGCCACCGACTGCACCAGCCCGGCCACCACCCGGGCCGCGCTGAGCGTCGCGATGACGATGAGCACGGCCGTCAGCGACTGGTCGACCAGCCCCCCGATCCGCACGGTGAGCGGCAGGGCCGAAGCGGCCACCGCGGCCCCGGCGATCACGGCCGCCCAGGGGACGACGGTGCGCAGCGCGTCGACGATGATGTCGTCCCCGCTCCACTTGGTCCTGCCCGCGTGCTTGCCCAGCCACTTCATCAGAGCCCGCAGCACCAGACCGGCCACACAGCCGGAGGCCAGCGCGATGCCGGCCACCACCCAGTCGTGCAGGACCAGGTCCCGGGTCACCGTCCCGCCCCCGCAGCATGGAGGGCGAGGGAACGGGCCGCCGCCGGCCGCCGTATGTACTGTGTCGTCACCTTGTCGCCTGTCAGGTCGTGTTGTGCGCAGCCGCGTCGGAGCGGATGTACGCATTCCGAACGGACTGCCATCCTGCCCCATGGCCCGGCTGCCGCCACAACCGGACCCCGGCTTTCCGGCCGCTCGACCGGCTGGCGGGAGGACGGCGGGAGCATGGCGGGACTACTCCGTCCGTGCGACAGCGGGGTTGCCTGTTCCGGGCGGTCGACGCACCCCCGGCCTTCGGCGGGAGGGCCCCCTCCGCACCCCCGGCGGCGTGGCCGTCCGCGTCCTGCAGCGCATCCTCGGTCTCACCGCGCGACCTGGCACAACGACCACACCGAGCAGCCCGTCATGCGCGCCCTGACCGCCTACGACCACTGACCCCTTGGAATCGATCACCCGCCGCGGCCCGGCGAGCCCACTGCCGGAAGGTGGAGGGCGGCCCAGCCGGGACACGGGCGCCGGGGCGGGGGCTGCCGGGGGTCAGTGGTCGAGCCGCAGGTTCCAGACCGTCAGGTTCGCGTCCAGCTCGCCGTAGGAGCCCTGGTCGTAGTGGGTCGCCGTGATGGTCACCAGGCCGATCGGCGAGCGGTCGTCGACCACACAGACCCGGTCGCCCTCGGCAACGTCGACCTCCTGGCGCGACCGCGTGAGCAGGAGGTCCCGGCAGCCCTCCGCAGTGGGATCGCCCGATCCGTCCCAGGGGGCGACCTGGCCCTTGATCTTCATCCCGCTGCTGCCGCTGCGCTGTGCGCTGGGCCAGCCGACGGTGTCGGTGCCCTTGCGGGGAGGCATCGCCGACAGGTTGATGCCCTCCATGCCGAAGAGGATCTTTCCCGACCAACGGACCGCAGCCGCCGTGCCGGCGGCCGCCGGTGTCGGGGAGACGGCCGCCGCGGCGCCGCCCGTCGACGCCGACGAGCCCTGCCCGGCGACGGTGACGGTCACCTCCGGCGCCGGCCTCGGCGCGGGCGATGTGCCCGAGCCGCCGCCTGTGAACGCCGCGATCGCACTCGCCACGCCCGCCGCCGCGCTCACCACCGCGGCGACCACACCCCAGGTCTTCACGGGCGAACGGTGCGCCGTCACCGGTCGGCCGACCGTCGGGTAGTCGGTCGGCGGAGTCTGCTGCGGCGACGGGTCCTGCATCGGATTCTGCATCAAGTCCCCCGCTCGGTACCGGAATCGCCGCGCCTGAGCGGCGGTTATCTGCCGGAACGATATCGGAACCGCCCACCGGCCCGCCCACTCCATCCGGGCCGGTACCGAGGGAGACCGACAGTCCGTCACGGATCAAACGTCAAGCGGCTACGGCCCCGGCTGCCCGCCCGACGACGAACCCCCGTCCTTCCGACTGCCGGAAGGACGGGGGTCTGCGGTGGGGAGGCCACGTTCGCGGGGCTGCAGGCGATCGGCGCTCCACGTTCACGCGGTCCACGTGCCGTGTCACGGGCCGGTGGTGCCAGGCGTTTTCACGCCCGCCCTGGGGCACGTCATCCGCTCGCGGCGTCCTCGGCCTCCCAGCGCAGCAGGTCGCCCGGCTGGCACTTGAGCACCTCGCAGAGCGCGGCGAGTGTCGCGAAGCGCACCGCCTTGGCGCGGCCGTTCTTGAGTACCGCCAGGTTGGCGGGGGTGATCCCTACGCGGTCCGCGAGCTCGCCCACGGACATCTTCCGCCTGGCCAGCATCACGTCGATGTCGACGGTGATCGGCATCAGATCACCTCGTCCAGCTCGGCCTGCATCTGCGCCGCTTCGACGTCGCGCGCGACGGCCTGGGCGAGCAGCATCCGCAGCACGAGCACAATGAGCGCGACGCCCAGGATGGCCACGCCGATGCCGCCCATGATCACGGTGACGCCCGGGTCGTCCCGCTGACCCGGCGCATTGATGGCCGTGACCGCGAACCACACGAGGGCAGCCGCCACGATCGCGCCGATCACGCCGTCCACGTACCGGAAGGCGGCGTGCGAGAACACGGTCCCGCGTCGCACCATCGCCACCAGCCGCCACACACAGACCAGGGCGACCTGGGCCGACACCAGCCCCAGGATCGTGATCAGGCGCAGCGGCGTCAGCGGGAGCGACCCGTCCTCCGGATCGGTGGCCAACGCCCACACCATCAACGCCTGCACGAACACGGTGCCGACGAGCACCACCATGAGGACGGCGCGTAGCGCACGCACTGCCAGCTTTCCCATGACCCATCCCTCCATCGAGTTGCGATGGGAATCTATCGATTTTCGATATGTTGAGCAAGGGCTGGGGCGGAGGGCGGGCGGCGGTTTCGCAGCCCTGGCTGGATCACGCGCGGCAGCGCAGCATCTCCAGCGGCGGCTTCGCGAGGAGGTCCGCCCAGAAGTCCTTGCCGAACTCACGGATGCCGGCTTCGGACACTTCCAGTGGAACCCACTCGACCGCGCTGAATCCGGTCGCCCTCAGACAGTCCTCGTACACCTCGCGGCGCGGCGCGGTGGTCACGATGCTGATCGGCTGCGGGTCGAGCAGAGCCGTGACCCGCACCCGCGGACCGGTCTCGGCTTCCTCGCCGGTCGGCTCGCACCGGAATCCGTACGTCTCCAGGGACGGACAGTCGAACCGGTAGTCGGGCTTCTGCGCGAGCACGAAGAACTCCCCACCCGGCACCAGGCTCCGGTGGATGTTGCGGCACATCCGCCGCATCGCCGCGACGTCCTCGCCGTAATTGAGGCACTGCACTCCCACCGCGACGTCGAAGTGGCCTTCGAAGGACCGCAGTTCGGCCACGTCACCGACCTCGTAGCGCACGCCCAGCGGGTCACGCTGCTCGATTCCCTGCGCGGCGGCGATCATCTCGCCGGATATGTCGACGCCCAGGACATCCGCGGCTCCGCGCCTCCTGAACTCCCTGCTGTAGAAGCCGGTGCCGCAGGCCAGGTCGAGCACCGACCTGCCGCTCACGTCCCCGACCATGCCCAGGAAGCTCGGCACCTCCCCGTAACGCATCAACGGAAGGGACTTGAACCCCTCGAAAGCCTCGCCGATCTCGTCGTACTGCTGCACGCTCACGTGCCGCCCCCTCTTGTACGTCGCCAGGTACGCGGTCCCGCGGACCCTCCGGGCTCAGCGGCCCACCGGGTCGCGGTGGTTGCGGAAATCCTCCTCCGCCCTGGGCGACTGCCGTACTGGCAGATGACACAGAGAAGTCGGCCCGGCGACGCGAGGACACCATGCCGTCGACCAGCGTCGACCTCCGGCGAACACTCGTCTCAGGTGCACGGTGCCCCCCGCGGCCGTCAGCCCTTGGCCTGCTCGCCGCAGAAGACCGCCTTGATGAGCCTGTCCAGCGCCTTCGGGAACTCCTGAGCCGGGTCGATCGCGGCGTCGCCGGTGGTCAGTCCGGCGGTGAGGGTCCTGCTGCCGTCGGGCGTGCTGATCATCAGTGCCCCGTAGCCGCCGGGGGCGCCGCCGTTGTGGTGGACGATGGTGCCGCCGTCGGGGCCCAGGTCCTGCACGAACAGCCCGAGGCCGTAGCCGAGGAGTCCGTGCGGCGTGCGCATCTCGGCCAGGAGTTCGGCTGGCAGGAGCTTGCCGCCGAGCAGTGCGGAGAAGAACGTGCCGAGGTCCCGGGTGGTGGAGATCAGGTCACCGGCGCCGACCAGGAGGGAGAGGTTCTGGCGGGTGACGTCCGCGACCTTCCACTGGTCGGCGTCCTGGTAGCGGTAGTAGCCGTGGGCGTGCGGCCCGGGGAGCTCCGGCGAGCCACCCGGCACCGCGGTGCCCGACAGACCGAGCGGTCGCAGGATCCGCCGCTGCATCTCTTCGGCGTAGGAGCGGCCGGTGGACTTCTCGATCAGCAGCACGGCCAGGGTGTAGTTGGTGTTGGAGTAGCTCTGGTCGGACCCCGGCCGGAACCGCGCCGGCTTGGTGAGGGCGAACCGGACGAGTTCCTCCGGCCGGTAGGTGTGGAAACGGTTGTCGACCCATTCCTTGCCCCCCGCGGGGATTCCCGGCACGAACGCCCCGTCGGGGTCGAGCTCGCCGGTGTAGTTGTGCAGCCCGCTGGTGTGCTGCAGCAGCATCCGTACGGTGATCCGCCCGTCCAGCCCGAGGTGGGGCAGGTGGTCGGCCACCGGGTCGTCCAGCCCGATCATGCCGTCGGCCACCAGTTGCAGCACCAGGGTCGCGACGAACGTCTTGGTGGAACTGCCCACCCAGAACCGTCCGTCCGTCGGCGGCTTCTCGACGTCGCCGAGCTTGCGCACGCCTGCGCTGCCGACCCACTCGCCCCGCTCGTCGCGCACGCGCATCTGCACCCCGGCGAAACCGGAGTCGACGAACTCCTCGATGGCCTTCTGCAGCTCCGGGGGGTCCTGCCCGGCGTCGTCCGCGACGGTCCGCAGCATGTCAGTCATGGTCGTTTCCTCGTCTGGTGAGGGGATGTGTTCGGCCGGCCGTGACGGGCACCGGCGTCAGAGGCTGCGGGCGGTGATGTCGCCGTAGGCGGTGGTGGCGCGGACGGTCAGGGCCGCGGCGGCGCCGTCGGCGTTCTTCAGCGCGTTGTGGATCCGGCCGTAGGCGGTGCCGGCGTCCAGCGAGGCGGAGACGCCGCGGGCGGCGCCGACCTCGATCCCGCCGGCCTCGGTGCGCAGCACGACCGCGCCGCGGACGGCCTCGGTGATCCGGATGTCGCCCTTGGTGGTGCTGATCTCGGCGGGGCCGGTGAGGCGGCCGACGGCGATGTCGCCGGCGAGGAGGGTGAGGTGGGCGCTCGCGGCCTCGTCGAGCTTGATCGAGCCGGCGGCGCTGTCGAGGGTGACGTCGCCGAGCCGCCCGACGCCCCGCAGTTCGGCATCGGCCGTCCTCGCCGCGACGCGGGAGCCGGCGGGCAGCTGGACGGTGACCTCGACGGACCCGGAGGTACCGAGGACCCGGTTCTTCGCCGCCGGGGCCTCGATCCGCAGGACGCCGTCGCCGTACTCGACGGTGATCTGCCCCGCGGCCTTCACGTCGCGCCCCTTGGCGGCGTCCGCGGGCAGGACCTCGACCGTGGTGTCGGCCCGGTCGCCGGCGATGAACCGGATCCGCCCCGCGGGGACGCCGAGAACGGCCGAGATGGGGGCGGGGGTGTCGAACTTCTGCATCGTGCTCTCCTGTGCGCTCGCTGTTTCCAACATCGAAAACGCTACGTTGCGTTCATAATATTGGCAACGAGCACGTTGCGAGAAGTCACCATTAATGCAGGTCAACACCGAGAAATCGTTGCAATGGATTGAGAGATAACGCAACGTCAGCCATTGCGACCGTTGCAATAGAATGAAGGTGAACGCGACTGCGGCGGGGAGCCGACCCGCCGGGGGCGGGATGTGGCGGCACCGAGACCGCCGCCCGTCGCGTGTCGTCAGCCGGCCCGGTTCGCCTTGAGCGAGTCGAGCATGATCTCTTCGGTTGCGCGGAGGTACTGCTCGGCGGCCCGCTCGGCTCCGCCTTCCTCGCCGTCGGCCACCGCCCGGACGATCGGGGCCAGCCGGTCGGCGGCGGCGATCGAGTCCTCGAACGGGGCGCGCAGGGCGGCGCGGACGGGGAGGTAGGCGTTGAAGAGGGTGTTGGTGAGCAGGAGATAGACGCGGTTGCCGCTGGCGCGGGCCAGTTCGCGGTGCACCTCGATGTCGGCGAGCTGGGCGGCGTCCCCGTCCGGCGCGTCCCGGACCGCCTGCAGGAGTTCGTCGAGGCGGCGGGCGTGGTCGGCGGTGCGGCGGGCGGCGGCACGGCGGGCGATGAGGGCGCCGATGTGGCGGCGGACTTCGAACACCTCGGTGAGCCAGCCGGGATCGTGGGCGGCGAGCATCGGCAGGAGGTCGGCGCCGCCCTCGTGGAGGAAGTTGCGGATGCGGGTGCCGATGCCGTGCCGCGTGCTCAGCAGGCCGGCCTGTTCGAGGCGGGAGAGGGCGTGCTTGAGGGTGGTCCGGGTGACGCCGTAGCCGGCGGCGAGATCCCGTTCGGGCGGCAGCAGGGCGCCGGGGCGGTGGGTGCCGCTCAGGATGTCATGGCGCAGCCGGTGGGCCAGCAGGTCGACCACGGACTGGCGCTGGATGGTCTCGGGGGGCACCGGCATCGATCTCCTTGCTCTTCGGCTGCCGTGGCTGAGCGGCTCGGCCTCTGGTCCGGAGTCAAGCCGGTGACGGACGGACCGTCAAGGCCCGTACCGAAGACGGGACGGCAGTGGTCGGCGCGCCGGTGGTGGCGGTGCAGACGCCCTGGCGGCGCCCGGTGGGGTACAGCCCACGCGTTTCGTGTCACAGGCGTTCGACGGCGTCGTGGGTGACGGCCAGGGCGAGAGCCATGATGCTCAGTTGGGGGTTCACCTCGGGGCAGCTGGGCAGCGCCGAGGCGTCGGTGACCAGGACGCCGTGGATGCCGCGCAGCCGGCCGTGCTCGTCGGCCGGTGCCTTCTGCGGGTCGGCTCCGAGGGCGACGGTGCCGGTGGGGTGGAAGGCGGACAGGTGGAGGTCGGCGGGCGTGCTGCGGTCGAGTGCCCGGTGGAGTTCGGCGGGCGTGCGCACGCTCGGACGGCGGGGCAGGCCGGTGAGCACCTCCGTCGCGCCGGCGGCGAACAGCAGTTCGCCCATCGCGGCGACGGCGCGCAGCAGGGTGCGGCCGTCGCGCGCGTCCAGGCGGTAGCGCACCAGCCGTCCGGTGCGGTCCAGGACGCGGCCGCCCGGTCGGTCGGCGATCATCGCGCCGAGGGTGGCCAGGTGGTCGGCGCCGTCGAGTTCGGCGCGGAGCCGTCGGCCGAGGCCCGGGGGGACGAAGGATCCCATGCCGGGCGGTGGGGCGGTGGCCTCGATCAGGATGCCCTGGTGGTGTCTTCGGGCACGGCGGGCAGAACGGGTGGGCTTGTCCGGTGGTGGAGGAGGCGTTCGGTGCCGGCAGCCAGGACGACGGGGATTTTCACTGCGTCCAGCAGGGGTAGCAGCGCCGGGCGGGCGGCCAGCGCGGCCATCACCGTTTCGCGTTCGGCCGGGGTGAGCCGGTCGAGGCGGGCGCCGGTGCGCAGAGCGGCGTAGGCGTCGAGGGCGGTGGCAGCGGCGTGGAGGGAGGCCCGGGCAGCGCGCGGCAGGTTCGCGAGGAGGGCGTCCAGTCGGGCCGGGACGTTCGCGGGCCAGGGTGCGTCGCCGTCGTCGGCGAGCAGGGCTGCGGTCAGGCCTCGCAGGCTGCGGCTCATCGGTCGCCCACCTCCGCGTGCGCCGTACCGGCCAGGGTCCAGGAGGCCTCGGGGCGCCAGCGGCCCCACCAGCGTTCGAGCACGATCTCGGCGTCGGCGGCCTCGCTGTTGCGGCACACCGCCCGGCCGCCGTCCGGGTCGGTGTACTCCAGCGCCAGGGTGCGTTCTTCCGGTTGGGTGACGGTGACGCGGATGCGGCGCAGCAGGGTTCGGCCGGTCACCGTCCAGGTCGGCAGTGCGATGTGTGCCATGAACCGGCCCCATCCCGCCCATCCGACGGCCGGGCGCATCGCGCTCCGCGGCCAGGTGCGCCCGCGGTGGCGCAGTCTGAGGAAGACGAGGGGCGGCAGCCGGTTCAGTCCGGGTTTCCTGGAGACGGCGGCGACGACCTCGAGGACGTCGCCATGGCCGAGGTCGGCGTGCAGCCAGGCCCATCGCTCGGCGTTGCCGTGGCCGTGGATCCGCGCGGTCGCCCCGGGGGCGTTGTCCAGGTGCAGCACGCCGCCGGGGTGGTTGATCGTGCCGGTGTAGCGGGAGGCGGCGGCCGGCAGCATCTGCGCGGCCGGCAGCCCGCCGTGGTGCCAGGCCCAGCGGGGGAAGGTGTAGAGCGGCTCGCCTGCCGGGTGTTCGGTCAGGTCCCAGGTGTACGGGCCGGCGTTGCCCCGCAGCCGCCGTACGCCGTCCCCGGCCTCGGTATGGGCGGCGGAGAACGGCAGGCTGGGCGGCCAGGGCTCGGGGCCGAACCTGGCGTGCTCCACCGGGCCTTCGGGCGGGAAGAGTGCGATCCAGCCGTGCACCTGGGCGGGTGAGCCGTCGGTGGGTGCGACCAGTTCCTGGTGCAGCCAGACGCCCGTCTTCCCGGCCGGTTCGGTGAGCGTGGTGTACCAGACCTCGGTGCGGCCCGGTGTGCCGTCCCAGCGCGGCGCCAGCTGGCGTTCCCCTTCGCCCTGCCGCTGTCCTTCGCCCTGCCGGGGGAACCGCCAGCCGGCCAGGAACGGCAGCAGCCCGGTGGACAGCGGGAAGCGCAGCGTGCCCCGGCCGATCTCGCGGCCGTCCGCGGACAGGGTGTACGGCAGGACGGTCATCGACCGCAGCGGTCGCCGGAGCGAGAGGGACTTCCCGCCGTCCAGGGTGTGGCGGCGGCCGTCGGCGGTGAACTCCAGCCGGTACCGGATCCGTCGGCGGGCCAGCGGCGAGATCTCCAACTCCCCTGTGGCCCGCGGGTCGTCGGCGATGCCCCGGATCCGGACCCGGCCCGCCACCGCGGCCACGGTGGTGCGGTGCGGCAGGACCAGTGCGTCCGAGCACACCGCGAGGTCCATGCGCATCGGGCGTGTTTCGGCCTCCCCCGCCAGGCGGACGGTGCCCAGCATCGTCTCGGCGAAGGCCGTTCCGCGGGATCCCATGTCCGCCCCCCTTGCATCGCACATCGGCGGTCAGTGGCTCAGCCACTGAACCACTGGCCTGACCGTCCGTCAATACCGCGATGACGAACCACTGCAAGGGCCGTGCACGGCAGCCGGGCCGGAAAGCCTGGCCGTTCCCGTTTCGGCGCCTGCCCCGTCCCGACGGCCGAAAGCGGGCCCTTTCGCGCAGCCGTGCAGGTGGAGCCACCGCCCGACGGGTGGAGGCCCTGCCGCAGCACCGGACGACAGACCCATCGGCTGTGACCGCTGAGTGGATGAGTCACCGTCACACCTCTTGTACTCGCCGGTAGTCGTGACGCATCCTCGTCCGTGCCGGCTCGCCCCACCTCAGCTGAGGAGCGTGCTGCGTCCCTGCGTGACACCCCCGTCCTGCCATCCGTCCAGGAGGCCCCGTGTCCCGTCCACGTCTGCGAACCGCCCTGCTCGCCGCCGCCCTGGCAGCGGCAGCCTGCGCCACCACCGTCCCCCCGGCCGCTGCGGCCCCCGCCGTCACGGCGGACGCAGCTGCCCCGGCAGCCGCCACCGTGTCCGCTCCGGGCCCGTTCACCGAACCGGACTTCGCCGCCACCTGCGCCTGGCACCGCTACGGCGAGGGCGAACAGCCCCCGTGGTGGCTGGCGTTCACCGACCCGCTGTGCGTGGAGTACAGCAAGCGCGACATCACGCTGGACAACGGCGGCGCGCTGCGCTTCCTGCTCGCCGAACCCGCCCGGATCGCGGCCTCCCTGCTGACCTGCCGCTACTACCAGAAGGACCACTGGAGCGTGCAGTCCAGCACCGGCGCACTGCCGTGGGTGGCCTGGGACGGCCAGTACTGGTGGGACAGGACCGGCCGGCACGCCGGAGTGCGGCTGACCGGCTTCCGCATCGACGGAGTCCCGGTCGGCATCGGCGACGCCGTCATCGCACTGCGACCGCGGTACCCCGAGCTGGCCGACGCGCTCGCCACCTACGGCACCGCCTCCGGGGAGAGCGGCTTCACCACGGCGCTGCCGTTCGATCTCCGCTGCGCGCTGGCCGGGTGAACGGACCGTGCCCGCTGCCCCGCTGGGCCGGCGCGGCCTGCTCAAGGCCCTCGCCGCCGCCACCACCGTCCTCGCCGCGGGGCCGCTGACCACGGCCCCGGCCGAGGCCACCGCGTCGCTCACCGCCTGGACCACGCAGAGCCTGGAGGCGTTCGCCGACACCCTGATCCCCGGGCAGCGCCGGCACCCGGGGGATCTGCCGATCGCCGGCGCCGTGACCGGCCCGGGCGCGGTCCAGGCGGGCGCCGTCCAGGTACTCGCCTCACCCGACCTGCCGCTCGGCCCGTGGCTGCCGGAGATCGCCGGCCTGCTCGATGCCCGCGCGCTGGCCTGGGCCGCCACCCACCTGCTGTGTCTCCCGCCCGGTTGGCCGCCGTTCGTCGGCCTGCCCTTCGACCACCGCACCGCCCTCGTCACCGGCCTGTTCGACCCGGACGGCCCGGACCGCCCGATCTGGCAGGTGCTCGCGCTCCTCGTCGGCCTCGCGTTCGACACCGCCGCCCACCAGCACACCGCCGATGCCCTGGCCGCCGGCCATCCGGGACTGACCTGGATCGGCTTCCCCGCCCCGGACGCGGACGGGCTGTGGCGCTTCCCCGAACACTCCTACAACCGGCCCCTGGCCGAGCTGCATCCGAACACCACGGCCTCGGGGAGCCCGGCATGAGCGCGCAGACCACCGACGTCCTGGTGATCGGTTCCGGCTTCGGCGGCGCCATCCCCGCCTACCACCTCGCCGCCGGGGGCGCCCGCGTCACCGTCCTCGAACGCGGCCCGCGCCTGGCGGCCCGGGACTTCACCCACGACCTGCGCCTCGGCACCTACACGAGAATCGTGGACGTCATCAAGGGCGACGGGATCTCGGTGGTGGCCGGCAACTGCGTCGGCGGCGGCAGCGTCGTCTACTTCACCGCCTCCCTGCGCGCCCCGTCCTTCGTCTTCGAGCGCCGGGGCAGCCTGCAACGCCGCCTGTGGCCCGCAGCTCTCACCCGCGCCGCCCTCGACCCCTGGTACGACCGCGCGGAACAGTCCCTGCCCACGACCCGCCTGGACTGGGACGGCATCTCCTATGCCGGAGGCGTCCTCGCCGCGGCGTGCCACCGGGCCGGGCGCACCTGCAACCCCGTGCCGGTCGCCGTCGACCTCGCACGCTGCACCAACTGCAACTGGATGCTGTCGGGCTGCCGCTTCGACGCCAAACGCTCGATGCTGCTGAACTACCTGCCCGCCGCCGAGGCCCACGGCGCCGACATCCGACCGCTGCACGAGGTCCAGACCCTCGTCCCGTCCTGGCAGGACGGCTACCGCTACGCCGCCGGCTACACGGTGCTGGACCCTGCCGACTACAGCTGCACCCTTCAGGTCGGCACCGTCCATGCCAAGGTCGTGGTCCTCGCGGCCGGCGCGGTCGGCACCCCGGTCGTCCTGCAGCGCTCCGCCCTCGCACTGGGCGGCATCCCCCCGGCGGTCGGCCGCCACTTCTCCGGCAACGGCGACCGGGTCTCCGTCGCCGTCCTGGACGAGGCCAAGGTCCGTGATCTGCTGGGCCTGTCCCGTCCGGACGGTTCCGCGTACGCCGCACTGCCGATCGGCAAACCCATCACCACCGCCACCTTCGACCACCTCGACGGCAGCGCCCCCGAGTTCAGCCGGTTCACGCTCCAGCAGATCTACTTCCCGCCGGTCACCAACACCCTCGCCCGCACCACCCTCGCCCCGGGATGGTTCGGCACCGGGAAACGGCAACTGCGCCGATCGTGGCGGTCCTGGCTGACGCTGCTCGCCATGACCGAGGACGACAACGAGGGCACCTTCGGCCCGCCGCCGCTCACCGGCGGCTTCACCCGCCTCGCCCCCGGCCTCGGACTCGGCACCATGGCCTACACCCCCACGGCCAACACCACGGCCGGCTGGAACGCCGCCGACACCGAACTGCGCGCCATCCTGGAGAAGGACCGGCTGGCCACCGTCCGGCCCTGGACCGAGCAGGTCGGCGGTGCGGTCACCGCCCACCCCCTGGGCTCGTGCCGGATCGGCGACGACCCGCGTACCTCCGCCCTCACCGACCGGCACGAACTCCGCGGTCATCCCGGCCTGTTCGTCACCGACGGCGCCGCCGTCCCCACCTCCCTGACCGTCAACCCGTCACTGACCATCGCCGCCCTCGCCGAACGCGCCACCCCCGCCATCGTCACCCGCGCCCAAGAGGCCGGCGTCGCCGTGACCTACGGCGCACCACCGCCCTGACCCACTCCCCCGCCGACCCGGCCCGTGGACCTCGGCGCACGTCGTGACGGCCCGACCGGAGCCGTCCGGCGGACTCGCCCGGGGCGCAGACCGCGGGTCCGGCACGGCGAATCCGACCGCCTCGCGGGCGCCCGCGAGAACGGGATTAATTTCAGCCACAATCGCCGGACGTACGGCCGAAATATGCAGTTCCTGTCCGCACCGGACGGCGCGCCGCCGCGGGCCTCCGACATCGCCGCGACCGGCATCCACGCCCCACCCGACGCTCCACGAGGCCGCAGCCACCACCCTGTCGACCTGGGCAATCCGCACTCGTTCACATCATCCGGCGAATTCGACCTCAATGCGGCACCAGTGGCACCGAATGACATTTTGCACTTTTTGTTCCACGCGGCCGCAGGATGGTTAGTGGACGTCGACAAAGACCCCTCTGTGATAATCTTCGGCACGACTCCGGGGGGAATCTATGTCTTCTATTCCATTTTCCTCGCGAGCTTTCCGTCGCTCTGAGAAGTGGATGTCATGGTGAAAAAGATGGTCACTGAACCTCTTTCATCCTATCTCGGCAGGGTGAAATAGCTGGTCAGCGGGTTGCAGTGACGCAACAGGGCCCCTCGTCGTTGCCGTGGTGATCTCACTCATCACGTCGCCGCCGAGGGGCCCTGTTGGTTCCGTATCCTGCCATGCTCGATGTCCCGCACGAGCTCGTTGAGCACGTCTCCTGGCTCATCAAGCAGGCCCTGCTGGTCCTGGCCCATCTGCGGAAGAACGAAACCCTCGCGCAACTGGGAGCCGGGTTCGGGGTGTCGGAGGCGACGGCCTGGCGGTACGTGGACGAGACCGTCGAGGTCCTGGCCGCGTGGGCGCCGGGCCTGCGCGAGGCCCTGGTGGGACTGGGCGAAGGCGACTTCGTGATCGTGGACGGCACGCTGATCCCGACCGACCGGATCGCCGCCGACGAGCCGTACTACTCGCAAAAGCACCGGAAGCACGGGATGAACGTGCAGGTCGTCGCCACCCCGGACGGCACACCTCTGTGGTTCTCCCGTGCCCTGCCGGGGCGCACTCACGACCTGACCGCGGCCCGCGCCCACGGCATCGTCCAGACCTGCCTGACCCGCGAGGTCCTCGTCCTCGCCGACCGGGCCTATCGAGGCGCCGGCTCCACTGTCCGCACCCCCTACTACAACCACCACGAACTGCCCGAGCACTACCAGCAGTACAACCGCGACCACGCCCGCCTGCGTGCACCCGGCGAACGCGCCTTCGCCCAGCTGAAGACCTGGAAGGTCTTCCGTAAAGCCCGCTGCTCGACCAATCGCATCAGCCGACTGATCGCCGCCGTCCACACCCTCATGATCCAAAGCCTCGCGACCTGCGAAAGCTCAGGATGAAAGAGGCTCACTCGGGCCGGTCGCATCGTCGGCGTCGGCACCGTCGCGGCGGGGCTCACCCTCGCGATGTCGATGCCCGCTTCGGCGCAGCAGCCCACCGACACGATCCTGAACAAGAACAGCCAGCTGTGCCTGGAGATCGCCGACTGGAGCACCGCATGGGGGGCGCCGGCACGGCAGTGGTCGTGCGGCGCCGGCGGCCAGGCGAACCAGCAGTGGCTCGTGAACAGCGGCTACCCGTCGGGGTGGTTCCCGCTGGTCAACAAGAACAGCGGGCTCTGCCTGGAGATCGGCGGCTGGAGCACCGAGTGGGGCGCCGCGGCGGACCAGTGGCCGTGCGGCAAGGACGGGAACGGCAACTACACCCAGGCGAACCAGCTGTGGCGCCTCGGGGGCATCGGCGACCCGAAGTACACGTACCTCATCAACAAGAACAGCGGCCTGTGCCTGGAGGTCGGCGGCTGGAGCACCGGCAACGGCGCGACCGTGAATCAGTGGCCGTGCGGGAACGCCCAGGCCAACCAGCTGTGGTCCTAGTCATGGCGTTCTGACGCGTGACACCCGGTTCTCCGAAGGTGGATGACCGGGGCGCGGCCCGGCGGGGCCGTCGGCTTGCCGGCGGCCCCGTTCGCGTCTCCGCCGCCGGCCGGCCGTTACTCCAGCACCGCGCGGAGGGCGCGCTCGCCGATGGCCCGCATCAGCGGGTTGTCCGCCGAGTGCGTCAGAAAGGCGAGGGCCAGGGCCAGCGCCCAGCCGCGGGCCCGCTCCCACGTCGCGTCGTCCGCGCGACCGTACGCCCGCCGGAAGGCGGCACGCTGGTCCGCCGTGAACAGCATCCAGGCCACGGAGAGATCGGTCGCGGGATCACCCGAGGTGATGTCGCCGAAGTCGATCACCGCGCTGACACGGCCCCGGTCGACCAGGACGTTGGCCGGGTGCAGGTCCCCGTGCAGCCACAGCGGCGGCCCGTCCCATGCCGGCGTCTCGGCGGCCGCCTCCCAGATACGGCGCGCCGTGGCACGGTGGGCCGCGTCGGCGACGTGCGCCAACCCGTCGGCGACGCCCGATGCACGTCCGGCCAGCGGAATCCCGCGCAGCGGGTTGACGGGCGCGTCCGAGGGAGCCGGGATGTGGAGTGCGGCCAGGAAGCCGCCGAGTGCGGACGCGGCCGGCCAGAGGTCGTCGGGCTCCTCGTGCGCCGCGATCCGGCCCGGGAAGAACGGCACGACGCTCCAGGACCACGGGTACTCGGCCGTCGGCCGCCCGACCCGCACCGGCGCGGGCACCGGCAGCGGCAGCCGGCCGGCCAACTCCGGCAACCAGCGCTGCTCGTGCGCGACGAGCCCGGCGGCCAGGGCGCGCCGCGGCAGCCGGACGAGGAGGTCCTCGCCCAGCCGGCAGACGAGGTTGTCCCAGCCGTTGGTCAGCACCTCGATCGGCAGACTCGCGAGGTCGGGGTGCTGCTCGCCCAGCAGCCGGCGCACCAGCTCGACGGAGACGGGTACGTCCGCGGCCGGCATTCGCTTAACGGTCACAGTGAGAACACTACGGCCGGGCCTCGCCGCCAGGGGCGGCCGAAGGGCTGTGGCTCCGCCCGCCGGATCGGCCGGGCCTGAGGTTCCGTCAGGGACGAATCGCCCGGCCGAGCGGGGGGCGGCCGGCGGCGGCCCGGTCGGGCGACCGGCGGCGGCACGATGCGGCCGCCGGCCGGTCAGCGCCGGGTCAGCGCTTGGAGATGGCGACGTGCCGGATGTTCACGGGCAGGTTCGGGAAGCCGTCGCCGGGGTTGTTCTGGTCGTCCTCACCGCCCGCCGCGATCTTCTGCAGGACGTCGAGCCCGGCCGTGACCTGGCCGAACGGCGTGTAGTTGGGCGAGAGCTTGGTGTCCTTCCAGACGAAGAAGAACTGGCTGCCGTTCGTGCTCGGACCGGCGTTGGCCATGGCGACCGTCCCGGCCGGATAGGTGGCGCCCTCAAGGTTCTCGTCCGGGAACGAGTAGCCGGGCCCACCGCTGCCGGTGCCGGTCGGGTCGCCGCACTGCAGGACGAAGATCCGCTGGGTGGTGAGCCGGTGGCAGTGGCTGCGGTCGAAGTAGTCGTGCTCGGCCAGGAACCGGAACGAGAAGGTGGTGCACGGGGCCTTGTCGGTCAGCGCCTTGAAGGTGATGGGGCCCTGGCTGGTCCGCAGCGTCGCGCTGTACGGCTTCGCGGCCTTCTTCGCGTCGAAGACGGGGATGCCCTTGAAGTTGTCGGCCGGAACCGCCGGCGTGTAGGTGCAGGCGGTGGTCGCCGTGCCGCCGGCCGCGGACGGCTGGGCGACCGCGACGGTACTGGACAGGGCCAGCGGCAGGGTGGTCAGGGCGGTGAGCAGGGCCCAGGACTTGCGGTTCACGTGGCAGCCTTCCGGGTGGAGTTGGCGCGGACCCGTCATGCATGCCCGCCCGGACGGCGCCCATGCCTCGCCCGGACGCCGTCCGTGCCCTGCACCGAACGAGGTGCCCGGCGATCCTCCTCTACGAGCCCGATCAGGTCTCGCCGCCGTCCGCGGCGGCGTCCTCCAGCGCCTGGATGTCGATCTTCCTCATCTGCAGCATCGCCCGCATCGCCCGCTGGGCCCTGGCCCGGTCCGGGTCGCCCAGCAGCTCCATCAGCCGGCGGGGAGTGATCTGCCAGGACAGGCCGTACCGGTCCTTCAACCAGCCGCAGTCGCTCTCCTGCCCGCCCTCGGTGAGAGCGGCCCACAGCCGGTCGACCTCCGCCTGGTCGTCGCAGTTGACCTGCAGCGAGATCGCTTCGGTGAACGGGAACAGCGGGCCGCCGTTGAGCGCGACGTAGTGCTGCCCGGCGAGTTCGAACGCCACGGTCATCACCGAGCCCACCTCGCCGGGGCCCGCCTCCCCGTACCGCTGCACCTCGACGATCCGGGAGTCCGGGAACAGCGAGGTGTAGAACCCCGCCGCCTCCTCGGCCTTGTCGTCGAACCACAGGAACGTGGTGATCTTCTGCTCCGGCACGGCATCCTCCCGTTCGTCGGGTCTCCCCGACGACGGTAGGTCGCGCGGTCTGCCTACGCACCGCAACCACGCTGCGCTGCTCCGTACGAGCGGAGCCGAGGCCATCACCGAGGACACGCCGCCACCGAGCGGTCCTGCGCCGCCTCCTGGCCGGGAGGGCGCCGTACGACCATGCTGGAAGGCATGACGGACCGCGAAGCATTCCTCGGAGGGGTCACCGTCCTCCCGGCGGTGGGCCGGCCATGACCACTGCCGCACGGGACCTCCTGCACGTCGCCCTCGACGTGGGCGCTGGCCGGCCGCCCGAACAGGGCGACCTGTCGCTCGCGCTCGCCGGAGCCGAACTGCTCGACCTTCTCGACGCAGGGGCCGTCCGGCTGGAGAACGACCTCGTCGTGCCCGCTGACCGGCCGACCGTCACGGACCCCCTCCTCGACCAGGCCGCGTCGGTACTCGTCCGCCGGACCCCCTACGAGTCGGTCGACGACTGGTTGTGGCGCAGAGGGCGCGGCCTCGCGGCCGCCTACCTGGCCGCGCTCGGGGCCGACGGACAACTCGTGGAACAACGCCGCCACAGGGCACCGTTCACCACCGGCCGGCCCGTGGCCGCCGACACCCCCGAACACCGCGCCGCGGTCGACCGCCGGACAGCTCGCGAGCCCGTCCTCACCGCCCTCGCGGCAGCCGTCTCGATCGCCGGCACACCGACCGACGCACCGCCCGACGCACCGCCCGACGCACCGCCGGACATCACCGACGACGCCGTGGCGACCGTCCTCACCGCGGTCAACGACGCGGTCAGGGAGCTGGACGCCGTCCGGCAGCGCCGAGCCGTCGAGGACGCCGCCTTCGACAACATCTGGCGCGGCGCGATCTGAGGTCGCCCGCACACCCCGTAACGGCGCGGCCGGTTCGGGCCGCTCCGTTACGGTCACGGTGTGACCGAGGAACACGTCAGGAACATCGGTGGTGTCCGGCTCGCGTACCGGGTGCGCGGCGTGGCCGACGCTCCGCCCCTGGTGCTGCTGCACGCCCTGGGAGAGAGCGCCGCCGACTGGGATCCGGTGGCGGCGACGCTCGCCCGTCGGTGGCGGGTGTACGCCCTGGACCTGCGCGGACACGGCCGAAGCGACCGGCCGGGAACGTACTCGCTGGAGCTCATGCGTGACGATGTCCTGGCCTTCATGAACGAGCTGTGCCTGGACCGCGTCGACATGATCGGCCACTCCATGGGCGGCGTGGTGGCGTACCTGCTGGCCCAGGACCATCCGCACCGCATCCACCGCCTGGTCCTGGAGGACGTGCCGCCGCCACGCCCGAGGACACCTTCCGTCCCGACCCGGCCGGAGGGCGAGCTCGGCTTCGACTGGGAGATGGTGCTCGCCGTCCGCCGTCAGATCGACGCCCCGCCACCGGCCTGGTGGGACGGCCTGGGCCGGATCACCGCCGGCACCCTCGTCATCGCCGGTGGCCCGGACAGCCATGTCCCCCAGGACGGCCTTGCCGACCTCGTCCGCCGGGTCCCCGCCGCACGCCTGGTCACCATCCCCGCGGGACACCTCGTCCACGCCACCGAGCCTGAGGCCTTCACCGACACCGTTCTGGCCTTCCTCGCACCCACCGACGGCTGAACGGCACAGTGCCGACCAGCGCGCGGTGGAGGTGCGCAGCACACACCCTCCACACCGCCCGGTGCGGCCTGTCAGCCGTCGTGGACGGGCAGCAGGCCGCGTTCGGCGAACACCCTCTTCGCAGCAAGGGTCGCGTTGATCGCCTTGGGGAATCCGCAGTAGGCGGCGGCATGCAGCAGGGCCTCGACGATCTGCTCGGGCGTCAGGCCGACGTTGAGGGCGGCGTTGACGTGGACCTCGAGCTGGGGCTCGCACCCGCCGAGCGCCGTCAGCATGCCGAGGGTGACGAGTTGACGCTCACGCGGCAGCAGCGCCGGACGGGAGTAGATCTCTCCGAACCCCCAGGCCGCGATCTGATGGGCGAGCTCCGGGGAGACGTCCGACAGCGCGGACACCACCCGTTCACCGGCCTCACCGTCGATGCGGGCGAGCACCTCCATGCCCCGCTCGAAACGATCCCGACGCATCCGCGCGTCCGCGTTGTCACCCGTCATGGCGAGCTGTCCTCCCGTCATCCCTCCCCCGCCCGGCCCTCCGCCGGGCCGGGTACGAACAGTGCCAACGTAGAGCTTCGAGCGTACTCCAGCGCAACCGCGACCGGTGGACGCGACCGCACGGCGCAGTCCGGGCGTGGGCCGTCCGGGCGTCGGCGCGGTCAGGCGTCCACGGGCCGCCACGCCGGGCCGTTCCCGTCCCGCCGGACGTGTCCGAACACCACGTCGGCGAAGTGGACGCCGAACCCGACCGTGCCGGGCTCCGCCAGCTCGCCGACGAGGCGGTGGCGGTGGGCGGCGGTCCGGGCGAGGTCGTGGTCGAACGCGGAGGACCAGTCGGGGTGGTCGATCTGGATCGGCGAGTGCACGGCGTCACCGAAGGCGATCAGCCGACGTCCTCCCCCGGTGATGACGTACTCGGCGTGCCCGACGGTGTGGCCCGGGGTGATCCGCACCCGCACGCCGGGGAAGATCTCCTGCCCGTCCGCGATCGTCCGGACGCGCGGCGCCAGGGCTGTGACCTGCTCGGCCATGCCCTGGGCCTCCAGGAGGTCGCGCCGCTCCCACTCCGGCTCCGGAATCAGGTAGTCGGCCCGGGCGAAGACGGGCCGATCGGCGCCCGCGGCAACGTGGCAGGCCCAGCCGAGGTGGTCGGAGTGCAGATGGGTGAAGGCCACCGCCTCGATGTCCTGGGGGTCGCGGCCGAGTTCGGCGAGGCCGCGCGGGAGCGCGCCTCCGTGGATCACGCCCAGCGGGCCGTCCTGGGCCTCCAGCCTCTGCGGGCCGAAGCCCGCGTCGATCAGCAGCGCACGGTCGCCGTGCTCCACCAGCAGACCGCCGACGCTGCCCACGAGACGGCCCGTGGCGTCCAGGTACTCCGGATGCGCGGCCCACACCTCGTCGGTGGTGTCCGGCAGCAGCTGCAGTGGGCGGAGCCGCACGTCGCCGTCCGGCACGTACGACACCTTCGTGTCGCCCAGCCGGAGCGAACGGATTCCGGCCGGCCGGCGCAGCCGCTCGCCGTGAGCTGTCGTCAAGTCACGCATGTGGTCTCCCCTGTGAGTGGGTGTCGGGTTGCCACCACTGCTTCCCGTGGCGACGACGCCACCATAAGCATCAAGCTCGAATCATTCAAGTTGCAAATATTTCGTCTTGACGGACTTGCTAGAGTGGCCGTATGACGACGCCCCCCGAGTCGCAGGCCATCGCCGAGCGGCAGCTGTGCGGCCTGGTGAACGGGCTGGCCCAGCGGATCGCCGAGCACGTACGCGAACGGGCAACCACCCTGGGCCTCACCGCACCCCAGGCGACCGCGCTGCGGGAGATGAGCGGGCCGATGACCATGCGGGAGCTTGCCGAGCGGATGAGCTGCGAACCCTCCAACACCACCTTCGTCATCGACAGGCTCGAGAAGCAGCACCTCGTCGAGCGCCACCCGCACCCCACCGACCGCCGCGCCAAGCACCTCGTCCTCACCTCCGAGGGCACCGCCCTGCGCGAACGCCTCCTCGAACTCCTCGCCGTCGACTCCCCCCTGGCCGCGCTCTCCCCGCTCGAACAGGGCGCCCTCCGCGGCCTCCTCGAACAGGCCGTCACCGCCCCCTGAACCGACGCCCACCCGGCCACCCCGGGAGCACACGGCTACCCCAGTCGCGCGGCGGCCGCTGCTCTGACCTCGGGTTCCTCCATCGGGCCGTCCCGCAGCGAGGCGATCCGGGCCCGCACGTGCGGGAGCTCCGGAGCCGAGGCGATGCCCAGGAGACGAGCCTGCGACTCGCAGTCCCACAGCGACTCCGTGTACGCCGGCTCCAGCCCGCAGGGTCCACGGCCGCCAGCGCCTCCAGATAGGCGGGTCGCTCGTAGGAGTGCGGTGTGTGCGACCAGAACCGACGCAGCAGGGGCGCCGCTTCGGCCGCCCGCCGGCCGAACCGAGCCACACCCGACGCCAGCACGCGGGGACCGCACCAGCTGCCGTCCTCCCACTCCGCGGCCGACCGGCCGATCAACGCGGGCACATCCCTCGCCTCGCCGTGGGCGGCCAGGACCTCCGCCCCGATCCAGGCCAGCCACGGCCGCGCTTCTGCGGTCCATTCGCGGGCCGTCGGTATCGCAAGAACACCGAGTTGCCTGGCCGCCGGTGCCAGGTAGGGCAACGGACGCTCGCCGTCGGCGGAGCCCAGCAGCGGCACCAGGGCCAGCAGGACGGGCTGCGGCGAGCGGTGTGCCAGCAGCCGCAGCGCATGGGCCTTGGTGTTCTCGCCCGCGTCGGGGTCGGCAAGCTGTGCCAGCAGCTGGCCCGCGCTCGCGCCGACCTCGATGTCGCGCACTCGCGCTGGCCGGGGCGGCGGGCCGAGCCCGAACCGCGACCGCCATCGGACCCACGGCTCGGACCGCCAGAGGAAGGGCTGGTCGCCGGCCAGCCGCTCCCGGGCGATGTCGGCCAGATCGTCCCACCACGCCACCGGCCAGCAGTCCGCAACCGACTGCAGGAGGTCCACCCAGTGCTCGCCCTCCCGAACATAGGCCCGCAGGGTCTCCCTCGCCTGCACCGAGCCGGACTTGGCGAGCAGCTCCAACACGTGCGTGGCGTGCTCGCAGTCGTCCTCGTCGCCGTCCAGCAAGGCGACGAGCGGTGTAATGGACAGCCCCAGGTCCCGGACCAGCCGGGCCAGGTACAGATGGCGGTCGTCGACCGAGCCCACCGCCAGTCCCTCCGCACGACCTCGCGCACCGGGCCGGCCGCCGCCTCGGGATCCGCCAGCGCCTCGAGCATGCCCAGACCCCGGCCGCGTTGCAGCAGACCCGTGAGGGCGCCGGCCGGCGCGTACACCGACTCGTCGTTCGAATCGTCATTCACCGGGTGGAGCCTGCCCCCGGCCGGCGCAGCTGCCAGCCGATTTCCGAGGACGCACGGGCCATCGGAACCCGTGCTTATGGGCGGCGGCCGGACTCCCGAGGGACGGCGGCCGCCAATGCGCACGACGGGTACGATCACGCGGCGTGCCGTCCCCGCGGCACCACGACCTTCCAAGACCGGAGTCCCACATGCCCGTCGGAGTCCCCACCCTGCACCACTGCCGGGGCGTGGCGCCGTGATCATCCGTGTGGCGCTCCTGGCGTTCATGTCGGCCCTGATACTTCCGTTCCTCGCGGCCGTCCTGGTCGGCTGGGCCCCGCGCTGGTGGCGCCGTTTCCCCCACCCCGACGGCCACTCACAACGCTGTTGCTCCTCCTCTACACAGGCGCGACGGCCGCCCCGGCCGCCGAACTGCTGAACGCGCCCGACGCGGCGGTCCTGGCCCTCAAGACGGCAGGTGTCCTCCTCCACCTGGCCGCCTTCGCTCTCCTCCGACTGTCCTATCTCCGGGGAACGGCCCTCACGAACGTAGAACCCACCGCACCGACGCCACCCACCACACCGACCCGGTAGCAACTGCGACGGGGCGTACCGTGCTTCGGACCGCCGGGCACCGCCCGGCACACTGCCGCTCGGTTGACCGGCATGTTCAGGCTTCCCGGGCAGCCCGGAGGGCTGTAGCCTCCGACGACATGACGACAAGATCAAAACTCGCCCTGCGCTTCTTCGCGCTGCCCGTGGCCGGCACCCTCTACCTGGCCGTCCACCACAAGGTCACGACCGGTGGCTGGACCTTCCCGTGGATCTTCGTGGTCGTCGTGTTTCCGTTGGCCGCCCTGGGCGTCTGGTACAACAGCGACCCCGGGCGGGTCATGCGCGCCAAGGTGCGTCGCGACGAAGTCATGGCGCAGCGCCAACGGGAGATCGACGAGGCCAAGCACCTCCCCAGCTGATCCCGCATGACAAGTGCAGTCGTCCTCGACAGCGAGCGACGCGACTCCCCGGCGATCGAACTGTCCGTCGACCGACTCCGCGGACTGCTCGCCGAGGCCGAACGCGATCTGGCCGCATTCCTCGTGCTGGCCGCCGACTGGGCCACCGAGCACGTACCCGCCCACGCCACAGCCGTCCTCGACGCACTCGCCCGCCTCGTCGACCTGCCCGTCCCCGCCGCACCGCCGAACGCATGGACGGAGGTCAGCGGCCGAACTTCGCCCTTGCCGCCGGGGTCACGGGGGTGAAGAAGTTGACGAGGTGTCCGTCGGGGTCGCGGAGGAGCAGCGACCGGTTGCCCCAGGGCATGGTGGTCGGTTCCTGGACGAACTCGGTGACGAGGTCGGTGAGGTTCCGGTGGACGCGGTCGACGTCGTCGACGATGAACTCGATGATCACGCTGCGGTTGTCGGCCGGGCGGGCGGAGCCCGGTGCGAACAGCGGGACGGTACGGGTGCCGGCGATGGCGAGTGTGGCACGGGGGGTCGAGAGTTCGGCGAAGTCCTCGGTGGACCAGGCGGCGCGCACTCCGGTCGCGCGCTCGTAGAAGTCGACGAGGCGTGCGACGTCCGCGGTGATGATGCGGATCGAGACGAAGTCCATGGTGTTCTCCTCGGTCGGTGAAGCCGTTGCGAGTCGAACGCTAGAGGCATTACCAGACAGAACCGGTCCGGTATTCACGCTAGGGTCTGACGCATGTCCCGACCCACCGGCCGCGTGCTCACCCTGCTGGAGCTGCTCCAGTCGGGCGGCACCCGGAGTGCGGCCGAACTCGCCGACCGGCTCGGGGTCGACGAGCGAACGGTGCGGCGGTACGTGGACCACCTGACCGACCTCGGGGTACCCGTCCGTGCGGTGCGCGGCCGCTACGGCGGGTACCGGCTCGCCCCCGGTTACCGGTTGCCGCCGCTGATGCTCGATGACGACGAGGCGATCGCCGTGCTGCTCGGCCTGATCGCCGGCGGGCGGGCGGAGGCGATGACGACCGCGGCCGAGACCGCCGCGGCGAAGATCCGCCGGGTGCTGCCCGACCGCGTGGCCCGCCGGCTCGACGCCCTGCGCGAGACCCTGGCTTTCACGGCCACCGCGAGCGCGTCCCCGGATCCCGACGCCGACATCCTGCTCACGCTCGCCGACGCCGCCCGCCACCGCCGGCCGGTCGCGATCCGCTACACCGACCGTGACGGTCGGCAGAGCGAGCGCCTCGTGCACGCCTTCGGGATCGTCGCGCACGCGGGCCGCTGGTACGTCACGGGGGTGGACGGCGCCACCGGCGAGGACCGGACCTTCCGGCTGGGCCGGATCGCGGACGCCCGGACCCTGCCCGGGTCGTTCGAGGCACCCGCCGAGGCCGACGACCCGGCGCAGCGCCTGCTGTCGGGCTTCGCGGAGGCCGCGTACCGGCACGAGGTGGTCGTGCGGGTCCGCGGGACGGTCGAGCAGGTCCGCGCCCGCTTTCCGATCGGCATGGCGAGCGTGGCCGATGCGACGCAGGGCGCCGACGCCGCTGCGGGGGACGAGGGCTGGCTGTGCGTCAGGCTGAGGGTGGAGCGGCTGGACTGGCTGCCGGCCGTCCTGGCCTCGCTCGACCTGCCGTTCGCGGTCGAGCGCCCGGACGAACTCCGTGAGCTGGTCGGTGCGTTCGCCGAGCGGCTCGCGGCCTACGCCCGCAGGGTCTGACGCGGCCGCCCCTCCGCTCCGGTGGCCGTCGTCCCCACGGGGGCGGTCATCCGCCCGGGTCGGCGGCGCCGTGGCGCAGCCCGTCCAGGAGGAGGCGGACGATCGCTCGGGCCCCCGCCCCCCAGTCGGGCCGGTCGTGCGAGGTGCAGATGCCCCCCACGGCCCGGAAGACGGTCTCCGGTGCGATGTCGGTGCGGATCGCGCCGGCCTCGGCCGCAGCGGTCATGACCGAGGCGATGGTCTCGCTGGCGGCGCAGCAACCTGCCGCATCCCGGGTCCACCTCACCCGATCGGGCGACCGTTGGGCGAGTTCGTCGCCCGTAGCGCCGTTTCACGGCAAGGATCGTATGTGTGCGCTCCGGTTGGAGCGCCCCACCGACGACTCCCCCCTTGAGGAGACAACTGTCATGGCACCGATCCCCAACGGCCCTTATGGAATCGCCAAGCACCGCGAGCAGTACCTGACGCTCCAGGACGAGAAGGCACCTGCGGTCGTCCTGCCGCCGACCGGTCAGCCCGGTGAGCAGGAGTGGCACGTCGAGGGTCTCTCCAACGGCAACGTCACCATCAAGAACCTGCGGCACGACACGTACCTCAGCTTCGACGGCGTTCCCGAGATCAACAAGATGCTCCGCGGTTCCTCGCAGGCCACCGAGTGGCAGCTCCGGCAGTCCGCCGAGCCGCAGGCGTTCCATGTCGTCGTCCCCGGCGGCCCGGTCGACGGCGTCGAACTGGTGGTGGACCTCAGTCTGCTCCGGATCTTCCCCCCGATGACGGCGCTGCGGCCGCTGGAGCCGGCGAACCTGGAGCAGGCCTGGCGCTTCGAGTTCCACGAGTAGGCCTCACCCGCCGGCCGCAGAGCAGTCGAAGCTCCGGTGGTTCGAGGCGGCCCGGGAAGGTCACCCCCGTTCCACCGGAGCTTCGATGCGGTCGCGACGGCCCGGCCGGGACGTAAGGCAGGGCAGGCCTGCCCGGCAACGGCCGGACGGCGGATGCCCGCGAGCCCGTCGGGTGATCTTCCTGCAGGTCACCGGCCGACCGGGTTCCGGGCACGACCGGCCGATACTCCGGGTGTGAGACCCGCCCGCCCGATGTCCCCGCCGCGCCTCGCCGCGGCCACTGCAGGCCCTGCGTCAGTTCCCGGCTGTCCGACCGCGGACCGGCACGTGACGTCCTGCGGATCGCCGCCTAGCAGGCGAAGGCGGACCTGGACCTCAAGTCCGTCGTCCTGCGGGTCACCGTCGACGGGCGCGAGGTCGTCACCACCGCGCTGGGCGAGTCGATGACGGGGGTCCCGGCCGACCCGGCCATGCACTTCCGCAACGGCAACGCGGCGATCATCTACATGGGCGCGGCGCTGCTGCGGCTGGTCGACGAGGGCAGGGTCGGCCTCGACGACCCCGTCTCCCGCTGGCTGCCGGACCTGCCGCACGGCCACCGGATCACGCTGCGCGTGCTCCTCGTCCGAAGAGCCGGAGCTGCCGCGCGGCGGAGGCGAGAACTGCTCCTGCGCGCAGGGCATCGACCGGCTCGACCTGTTCATCGCGCAGGAGGGGTCGGACGCACCACCACCGCGGGCCGACCCGCCGCACGAAAGCTGACCACAGCCGTCCCATCGGTCCCCGCCCCGTCCTGCGGAACGCTGCCGCCCCCGTGTGTGGGGCGGGGCGGCAGCGAGACCCGCGGGCGCGCCGGGCACGGGCCGAGCGCCCGCCGGCTGCCCGGGTTTCCGGGCCGGGCCGGCGGTGCCGGCCGGTCGGTCAGTGCAGGGGCACCGCGTTCCAGGTCAGTTCACGCTGGTAGCCGTGACGCCAGCGGCGGGTGTGGACCGGGTCGGTGCGCGGGACGTCCCAGTCGCCGGGGGACTTCGCGTCGACGTTCTGGCCGCTGTCCCAGAACGACTGCAGAGCCATGGCCCCCCAGTTCTCCTCGCCTCCCCACGACCACACCTCGCCGTTCTGGCCGAGCGGCGAGGTGCCGGGGTTCTCCATCACCACGGACCCCTCGTTGCCGCCGGTGTAGGCCATGACCTCGTCCTTGGCGGGGTTGTACAGCGTGAACTGGGAGGAGCTGCCCCACTGCTTCCACTCGCAGTAGGGGTCGTCGGCGTTGACGGGCTTCAGCCACACCAGCTCGTCGTTGGGGCTGGCGCAGAGCTTGTAGTCCCGGAAGGCGCCGTTCTGGATCATCACCTTCTGCGTGGCGGCGGATGCCGGGGCCGCGGGCACCGTGGTGAGGCACGCGCCGGCCACGGCAGCCGCCGCGAGGCCGCCCGCATGCGACGCCCTGTGCGAGAGGCAGTGGTGGACCACGTCATACGAGGAACTCCTTGTCCGCTGTTGCCCGCGGGCTGTCGAGCCCGCGGAGCCGAAGGATCAGGGCGAAACGGCAACGTGTGCCGTGCGACCGGTCGGTGGGCCCCCGAGGTGTTGTGTGCTCCCGGCGACCGGCTCGCCCCATGGTGCGCGGCGGCGGGCGGGGAGGCCATGGCATTCGACCGTGCTCGAAACCGGGAGAAAGCGGCCTCTCCCAGCGGGCCCGGCGTGTCCGGCGCGGTCCGGCCGAACAGGTCGGCCTGTTGCGCGGCGGGCCCGATCAGCGGCACTCTTGTCCCGCACATGTCACGAATGCTTCAGCCGGGGGCCTATGCTTCGTCGTCACTTCACCGCCGCCGACCTGCGGCGGATCCGCCGGGCCACGTATCCGGAGCCGCTGATGGAGACGGTGTTCAGCCTCCAACTCCTCCAACAGCCGCAGGCGTACAGCGAACCGTTCGTCCACTGGTCCGCGAACGTCCGCGCCGCCGTCGGCCGGCGTGACATGCCGTTGTTCGACCTTGCGTCACCGGAGGACGGCGCTCTGCCCGAACTTCTCATGGCCCCGACGGGTGCCACGAGCCTGAGCGACGGACTGGCGGCGGTGCAGTCGCTGCCCGCGGCGCGGGCCGTCTCCGATCTGGCGTCGGCGCGCACCATGCGCCCCGCACTGCCGCAGTGGGTCGTCGACATCCACCACCGGCGGCCGGAGGCGACCGGCCGGCTGTCCCGGCTGCTGGACACCTATCACCGCGTCGCCATCGCACCGACCTGGCAGTACGTGGAGCGGGCCGTCCAGGCCGCGTTCGACGGCACGGCAGCCGGGCCCGGGGCCCTGCTGAGCGGCCTGCACCCGTCCATCGGTTGGGAGTTCCCGATCCTGACCGTCCCGTGCCACATCCCGCACGATGTGGACCTCCACCTCGAAGGCCGGGGCCTCCTGCTGGTGCCCACGTTCTTCCTGCGCACTCCGACGGCCCGCCTCGACAACTACGACGAACAGGCCCCCGTCGAGGTCTACATTCCGGTGCAGCACGACCGCGCCGCCCTCCCGGCGGACGGCATGCGCATCGACCCGGGCCTGACACGTCTGCTGGGCCGCACCAGGGCTGCGGTCCTCGCCGCCCTCACCGTCGTCTGCAGCACGACCGAGCTCGCCACCCGGGTCGACATCTCCGCCGCGACCGCCAGCCACCACCTCAACGCCCTGCGAGCAGGGGGCCTGATCACCACCACCCGCGAGCACGGCCGGGCCCGCCACAGCCTCACGCACCTCGGCCGGCGCCTGCTCCACGCGACCCGCACCCCCGGCCGAGCCACCGCCGGTCTCCCACCTGCCACGCCGGCCGGAGCCCGTCCGGGCCTCCAGCTGTGACAGCCACTCTCGCGGCGCCGCCGGGGCCGCCGGGGCCGCCGGCCGGGGCGACCGATCGGGGGCACGGCATCTGATCCACTCCCGGTGGCCGCGGGGCGGTGGGTGCAGTGCCGGGCCCGTTCAGTCGGATCCGGGGGCCGCCCTCCGCGCCCGTGCCCGCCCCCACGTCCACGAACCCGCGACGACCAGCAGAGCCGTTCCCAGCGCGTATGCCGGCAGCCAACGGGTCGTCGTCGCTGCGAGGCAGTCGTCGACGGCCTCGCGGCTCTGCTGCTGCTGCGCATGGGCCGGCGCGTCGGCGTCACGACCGGCCAGGTCGCCCAGAGCCGCCTGCGTCCGCAGACTCTCGTACCGGCCCGAATCCGCGCACCCCTGCCGGGTTTCCGGCATGGGGAACAGCCAGGCCCAGCGCTGCAGGGCGGGAGCCAGCGTCAGCGCCACGCAGAGCCCCACCACCAGCGAATACGCCGCCAGACTCCATGTGTAGGCGCCGGGTCGGCCTGACGTCCACACCCGTATGCGGCCGAAGGAGAGGATCACGGCGAGGAGCGTCACACCGGGGTAGGTGGAGAACCACTGCCACGAACCCGAGGCGAACGAGAACGCCAGCACGACGCCGATCGCGGTCCCCAGCACACCGGAGTCGCCCGCCGCCCCCTCCCCGCCCTTGGGCCCGCCCACGGCACCTCGCCCCGGGGAGTCCCGCCGGCTGTGCACGCTCACACCGTCTCTCCTACCTGCCTCCGGAACTCCAGCGTCCCCCCCACCACCCGCCGTTGCCGTCGACACCACTCCAGGACACCCGGCCCCACCCACCCGGCCCGGCCACGACACCGGCGCCTTCGCCGCCTGCACCCTGAGACGAGCCACGCGTCGGTCCGGACCCCGTCCCCAGCGCCGGGTGGACAGGTCCGGACAGCAGTGGACACCGTCCCCGCCCCGCCGGACCTGGCAAGTGGACACCGTCCGGCACGAGTCTCTGCGCCATGAACGTTGCACACACGCAGACGGAACAGGCCGCGCACCGCGCCCACCGGGGCAGGCGACGGCGGCACGAGCAGCACTCACCGCGGCTCGACTGACGCTCGCACCCCGGCCGTCGATGTGACGCTCCCGCAGATCCACGCCGGAGCCGGCCGTACGGGCTGACCCGCAGACCGCAAGCCCCCGCCCCCTCCCCGGGCGGCCCCGCCCGCCCTGGCATCCGCCCGAGGAAGAACCAAGGACGTTCCCATGACGAACAACCGACACACCCGCCGCTGGGCCGCCGCCGCCCTCACCGCGCTGGCGGCCACACTCGCCGCACCGGCGATCGCGCAGACCGAGGGCGCCGACCACCGGCCGCCCGCCGGCGGCATCGACTGGCACGCCTGCGCCGACGCCGACTTCACGAACATGCAGTGCGGATCGATCCGGGTGCCGGTGGACTGGTCCCACCCCGGCGACGGCAGCCTCACCCTCTCCCTGGTCCGCCGGCCCGCCGACGACCTGGCGCACCGCCAGGGCACCCTCCTCCTCAACGACGGCGCGGGCGGCTCCTCGATCGAGCAGCTTCGCCTGGCGATGCGCGCCCACCTGCCGGCGTTCGCCGGCGACATGACCGGCAAGTTCGACCTGGTCGCGGTGGACCCGCGCGGAGTGGGACACAGCACGCCGATCCTCTGCGGCGAGCCGCCCAAGCCGGCCGGCGTCAGCCACTACCCCCGGAACCGGGCCGCGTTCGACGCGCTGGTGGCCCACAACCGGGCCTTCGCCGACGACTGCCTGCGCCGCAACGGCCGCCTCACCGCCCACGTTGACCTGACCAGCACCGCACGGGACTTCGAGGCGGTGCGCACCGGGCTGGGCGAGCAGCAGATCAACTGGTACGGCATCCACTACAGCACGCTGCTCGGCCGCACCTACGCCAACCTCTACCCGGGCCGGCTGCGCACGATGGTGCTCGACACCGCGCTGGACGACACCGGCTCGCCGCTCGCGCGGGTCACCCAGGAGGCCACGGCTGCCGAGACGGCCTTCAACCGCTTCGCCGCCTGGTGCACCGCGTCGAAGGACTGCGCGCTGCACGGCAAGGACGTCGCGGCCGAGTACGACGCCCTCGTCGCCCGTGCCGACCGGACGCCGATCCCGACCGGGAGCGCGGCCCACCCGGCGCTGACCGGCGAGGACATCCGCGAGGCCACCCAGGACTACCTGACCCTGACCTATCCCACCTGGCCCGAGCTGGCCAAGGCCATCGTCAGGGCGCAGCAGGAGAACGACGCGGTGGACTTCACCCACGACCCGGACGACACCCTCGACCAGGTGCAGGTCCAGGTGCCCGCCTGCCTGGACAACGCACGCCCGGTACGGACCTTCGACGAGCTCGGCCGGCTGCAGAAGGAGCTCGCCCGCGTGTCCCCGCATCTGGGCGGCGCCGTCCGCTCGTACAAGGCGATCGCCGGCTGCCTCGGCTGGCCCTTCCCGGCCGCGCCGGTTCCTGCGGGTGCCCCGGTCCACGGCGCGCCGCCGGCGCTGATCCTGCAGTCCACCCACCAGGCCCTGGCGCCGTACCAGGCGGGCGCGGCCATGGCGGCCCAGCTGCCCGGAAGTATCGTCCTCGCCCACGAAGGCGACGACTACAGCATGTTCCTGGCCTCCACGTGCGCCAGGAACGCCACCAACCGCTACCTGACCACCCGTGCACTGCCGGCAGTCGGCACCACCTGCACGGACTGAGCACCCGTCACCCGCTGCCCTCCGGGTGGTCCCGTCCTCGGGACCACCCGGAGGCGGCCGCGGATCGGTGCCGGGTTCCGTCCGTGCGGAATCGTGACATTGATCGAGAGATCCGACCGGAACCTCTGAGCCCTTCGACGCGTGTGTCTCTCCGGAAGATCAAGTGGAGGGGGTCGTCGTGCGACGGATTTCGATGGTGGGCGCGGCGCTGAGCGGGGTCGCGCTGTTGGCCGCGTGCAGTGGTGGTGGAGGCGCCGGGACGGCCGGCTCGGCCGGTCCGGGGGAAGCCGGCGGCAAGGGTGGTGCGGCGAAGGCGTCTGCGGCCGTGCTGTCGATAGAGCCCGCGCACGGAGCGCAGAACGTGGCGCCGGGTGCGGTCAAGGTCTCGGTGGCGACCGGAAAGCTCACCGAGGTCGCGGTGACGGGTAAGGACGGCAAGCCGGTCGAGGGCTCCATCGCCCCCGACGGCCTCAGCTGGACCCCGGCCGTCGGCAGCCTCGCGGTCGGGTCGTCCTACACGGTGAACGCCAAGGCCGCGGATGCCGCCGGTGTGACGACCACCGCCACCAGCAGCTTCACCACCCTGACCCCCGCGAAGACCGCCAAGGTCGAGGACAACGTGGTGACCGGTCAGAGGTTCGGCGTCGGCATGATCATCTCGGTCCACTTCGGCGTGAAGGTCAAGAACAAGAAGGAGGCCGAGAAGGCCGTCGTGGTCGAGGCCTCGGACGGATCCGAGATCAAGGGCCACTGGTTCGAGGGCGACACCCGGCTCGACCTGCGGCCCGCCGAGTACTGGAAGCCCGGCACCTCGGTGAAGGTCCACCTGCGCACCAAGAGCGTGGAGCTCGCCCCCGGCGTGTTCGGCGCGACCCAGCGCGACGAGAGCTTCACCGTCGCCCGCTCCCGGATCAGCGAGGTCGACGCCCGCACCCACCAGATGGTGGTCAAGGAGGACGGCAGGCCCGACCAGACCGTCCCGATCGTCGCCGGCACCGACGAGAACCCGTCCTGGAACGGCATCATGGTCATCTCGGGCCGGAGCCGCATGGAGAAGATGACCTCCGAAGGCCAGACCAACCTCGTCGGCGAGGGCTACGAAGCCGTCGAGCCGCACGCGATGCGCCTGACCACCAGCGGCACCTACCTGCACGGCAACCCGCAGGCCCGCGGAGTGGCCGGGCACGCGAACATCAGCCACGGCTGCATCGGCATGGCCGACACCCCGGAAGGCGACGAGAACTCCACCGCCGGCAAGGTCTACGCGGCGTCGCTGGTCGGCGACGTCGTGATCGTCCGAAACTCCGTCAAGAAGCTGCCGCTGGAGCCCGACAACGGCCTGAGCGGATGGAACACGCCCTGGTCGCGGTGGTGATCCCGGCCCGCAGGAGGCGCATCGGGCGGTCCCTCGCAGAGCCATACAGCGAGGGACACAGTCCGCCCGTCGCAGTGAACCGCGGGGGGAATCCCCTCTGCACGGCAGCCGTCCTGCGTCGCCCCCGCTCGGGCAGGCAACGGCGAGCGCAGGCGGCGCCGGGCCGGGTTGCTACAGGGTGAAGGTGGCGGCGACGGGAGAGTGGTCGGACGGCTTGTCGTGCGACGCGGTGGGGTGGGCCTCGGTCACGCTGGGCAGCTTCTCGACGCCGGTGGTGACGTCCTGGAGTTTGGCGAGCAGGGAGTGGCTGATCAGGATGTGGTCGATCAGTTCGTGCTGCCCCTCGAAGACACGGGAGAATCCGCCCTGTTCGAGGATGCGCGGTGCGAGGTTCCACAGGCGTTTGGCGTCGCCCTGGTCGGGGTGGTCGAAGCCGCCGGTGCCGATCTGGGAGCCGGGCGGGCCGTAGAGGATCTGGGTGGTGGCGGCCTTCCATTCGTCGTTGAGGTCACCGAGCACGATGACGTCGCGGTTCTGGCCGCCGCCCTGCAGCAGGTCGTCGGAGAGTTCGCGCATGGTGACCGCCTCGGCGCCGCGACGGAACAGCGCGTACGCGGCGAAGCGGGCGCGCAGGCCTTCGTCGTGGGTGCTGTGTTGGCCGCCGGGGAAGGTCAGCAGTTTCGACTTGAGGTGGCAGACGGCCACGTGGAGGCTGCTGCCGGGGTTGGGTTCGACGCGGACGGACAGGCCGCCGCGGCCCATCTCGTGGATGGTGGTTCCGTCGTCCTCGACCTGGACGGCTCCGAGGTGGGTGGGGAACGACACGCGGTGCTGGATGTCCAGCAGCGGCCAGCGGCTGATGAAGCCGACCCGGATGCCGCGCGGGTCGGGGTGGTTCGAGAGTGCGGTGTGCCAGCTGCCGGGCAGGGCGGCGACCAGGTCGTCGAGGGCTTCCTGGCTGCCGACCTCCTGCACGCCGAGCAGGTCCAGCCCGATCTCCGTGATGACGCCGGCCAGGGCTTCGACCTTGGCCTCGTACGTTGCCTGGTCCTTCGCCGCACACCTGTTCGGGTCGGGCGGGCTGCCGGCGGGCAGTGGCTGGCAGAAGTTCTCCAGGTTCCAGGTCCCTATGACGCCCATGACTTCTCCTGTTGTCGTCGGCCAGGCCGGGCACCGGCGAAGCGGTGATGTCCGGACGGGGTTCGGCCGGCAGCCGGTCTCCGCTGAATGTCCGGCTCTGTGGGGCGGGTTGGTCCTTGAGGTGACGTCGCGTCAGTTGCCGACCCTGAATTCGTGGGCGTCGGCGAGCTTCTGCATGGACTCGAGGTCCGGGTGGCCGTCGGCGGCGGCTCCGGTGAAGCCGCAGTGCTCCTGCCACGCCGCGTAGGCCTTCAGTGTGAGGGTGCCCCACGACCCGTCGGCCCACCGCGGGTCGAGCACCCCTTCCTCCGCCAGCGCCTTCTCGACCAGGAGCACCTGCTCCCAGCTGTACGAGCGGTGGCCGGTCGGGGCCAGGACGTCCGCGGCGATGGCGTGCTCCAGCTGGCCGAGGTACACCCAGGGCCGGGGGTCCTGGCCGTCCGGGTCCGTCGGGGCCTGCGGAAGATCGGTGTACGAGGCGGAGGTCAGCCCGCCCCAGCGGGGATCGGCGGAGAGCCGCCCCTCGGGGAACGGCGGGCAGCCGTAGCCGTACACCCTGACCTCGCGGCGGCGGATCGGTCCGCGCTTGTAGACGCCGTCGCCGTTGCTCGCGCCGGTGGTGTTGGTGTTGCCTCCGATCGTCCAGATGTGCTCCTGGTCGAACCGGTGGACCCGCTCGATGTGGGAGCCGCCGGCGCCCCACCGCTCGGCGGCGGTGCCGTAGAAGACCTCGGCGCCGATCATCGGGAACGACGACCACCAACCCTTGCCCTTGTAGTACGTCACACCGTCCGGGCAGAAGGCCGACAGCTTGCAGTAGTCCTCCAGGCCCGCCTTCCAGGTGCCCCAGGACTGGAAGATGTAGCACCACTCCTGGTTCTGCCACCACGCCGGCGCCTTGCCGGCGTCGATGAGCTCCTTGGCGTACTTGTTGTGGTTGTTGGGGCCCTCCTTGTATCCCGCCTCGTTCAGCAGGATCTCCAGGCACTTGCGCACGTTGGACCTCGACGGGCGGACCGCGTCGTGGGTTCCGTTCGGCAGGAAGTCGCGGTAGCGGCCGCTGGTGTACGTGGACCAGGGCGACCACCCGTGCGCCTGGGTCTGGATCGCCCGCGCGACCTTGGCGTTGTACGTGGGCCCGTAGAGCGCGTGCTCGACCCGCAGGCTGTCGGGGAACCCGAAGTCCTGCGGCCGGCGGAGCGATCTGATCTGGAACAGGCCGATGCTGGGACCCCACTTCGCGTTGGCCAGGGTCTGGTCGCCGACCGCCTCCGGACGACCGGTGGACTCGGCCATGGCAACCGCGGCGGCAACGTCGACGTCGCCGTCCTCGAACCCCGCTTCGCGTGACAGATGACGGAGTTCGTCATATGACAGAGACATCCGGGACACCCCTTCGGAAACTCCCCTGCACCCATCGTGCGTCGATCCCCGACCGCCCACAAACGCTGCCGCACGGATCCCGCAGCAGTGCAGGCAGCCGAAATTGACGCGTCAACAGTCATGACCGCGCCTCAGATCGCCGCCGGTCGACCTCGCACGGCCGTCGCCCACCCGCAGTGACACCACGGAGGTCACGGACCGTCACCGGCCCCGTCCGCACGCCCCGCGAGGCTCCACGCCGACCAGGGCGAGCCGCCCCTGTTTCCGCACGTCGCAGCCCTCGATCGCGCAACCGGACGGCCCTGTTGATCGCAGGCACGCCGGGGCTCTACTGTGCACCGTGCGTCAGTACCGCCCGCTACGTCACCCCTGGTCAACCACCGACCGGCTCAGGTGAGGTCGAAGGGGTCGTGGGCGCAGACCAGCCGGACCTCGTCGGCGTGCGTGCGGCGCAGCTCGCGGAGGCGTTCGAGGCTGTCGCGGCGGGCACCGTTGTCGATGGCCACCAGGTTCTGGAAGGCGGTCAGGCCGGGCGGGCGCCGCCGGGGGCGGGGGGCGATGTCGGTGTGCGAGAAGTAGGCGTCGCCGCAGTGGAGCAGCCAGCCGTCGGATGTGCGGACGGCGACGCCGCTGTGGCCGCGGGAGTGCCCGGGCAGCGGTACCAGCAGGAGGTCGGGTGTCTCGCCCGGCAGGATCGGGATTCCCTGCAGGCCGTACCAGTTCTCGGTGGCCCCGAGCCGCGGGTGTTCCACCCACAGGGGGCTGTGCGCCCATTGCGCCGGGAGGTAGCGGTCCCGCTCGCCGCGGGTGGCGCGCGCCCGGGCGGCACGGAGTTCCTCGTCGAGGAGGTGGATCCGGGCGTGCGGGAAGTCGCTGATCCCGCCCGCGTGGTCGAGGTCGAGGTGGGTCAGCACGATGTCGCGGACGTCCTTCGGGTCGTACCCGAGGGCGCGGACCTGGTGCAGCGCCGTGCGCGCGGGGTCGAGCCGGGGGCGGACGACGGTCAGGAACTGCCGCCCGAGCCGGCGGGGGTCGGCGACGTCGGCGGTCCCGAAGGCGGTGTCGACCAGGATCAGTCCCGTCGGTCCCTCGATCAGCAGGCAGTGTGCGGACAGCCTGCCGACCAGGGGCCCGCCGCTGCCGAGCAGCAGCCGGCCGCCGACGGGGCACATCGTGGCGCAGTCCAGGTGGTGCACGCGCATACGCCCTCCAGACGTCTCGGACGCCGCCGGGCGTCGTGGCCGCCCCTCGTGGTGCACGGAGGGTGCCGGGGCATCGGTGCCGCGCGGCAGCGTACCAGCGAGTATGAAGCGGGCGGCAGCCCCAAGGCCGGCAGCGGGCGTCATGTGCTGTCGGCGTGCCCGCAGACCGGCGCGGGGGTGGTGGCGGGACGGGTGTGCTCCGACTCCGGTTCGCGGAACCCCTTGGCCAGCAGCCAGAGGGCGAGCGCCAGCTCGTTCAGCGCGAGGGGGACGACGAGGGCGGCGCGGGCGGCCGGCGACGGTGCGGACGGGCCGAGTACGACGAGGAGGGCGTCGGCGAGGTACGGCACGACCGCCACGAGCGCCCAGCCGGCGATCCACCGGGGGACGAGCCGTGACCGGTACAGCAGGTGGTTGAGGAGCACGACGCTCAGGCAGAAGAAGACCGAGCTGCAGGTGGGCCCCCACAGGTCGTACGTCCGGGTCAGGGTGAGCAGGCCGTCCACGGCGTCCGGTTGTCCGGTGCTCGCCGTCACCAGCGCGAGGGGGCCTACGGCGGCCGGGAGGACGAGGACTGCCTCGACGACCCTGGCGACGACGTAGCCGAGCGCCGGTGCCTCCCCGTGCTCCTTGATGACGGGATACAGCGTCGGCGGGATCATCGCGATCGCGACGGCCATGACCAGCACCAGGAGGGCGCCCGCCAGCAGTCCGTGCGACCTGTCGGCGACGGACCTCGCCGAGTCGAGGGAGTCGAGCCCCCCGAGGAGGCCCGCGCCGATCGCTCCCGATGTCGTCGCGGTGAGGAAGAGAATGCCCGTCACCCGCGCGGTGGTGGTCCTGCGCATGCTGTCGCTCCGTCCCTGTCGTCGTGGCCGCCGTGGCCGCCGTGGCCGCTGGCCCGATGGTGGCCGACGCCGGTGTGCGGTCGGTGTGTTGCCGGTGTGCGCCGGGTGGTGGGAGGCCTTGTCCGGGGGGCGGGCCTGTGGCAGTCTCGGCGGTGGTCGACGTCCGGGAGGCGGCCCCGTGGTGCGGATCGGTCTGCTCGGTGGAGTCCGCGCGACCACCGACGACGGCCAGCCGATCGACATCGGTCCGACGAAGGCGAAGACGGTGCTCGCGGCGCTGGCCCTGTCGCCCGGAACTCCGCTGCCGGTGTCCCGGCTGATCGAACTCGTCTGGGACGAGGCACCCCCGCGGACCGCCGAGAAGGCGCTGCAGTGGCACGTCGCACGGCTGCGCAGGGCGGTGGGTTCCACCACGATCGTCCGGGTCGGTGCCGCGTACCGTCTGGACGTCCCGCCGGAGGCCGTCGATGTGACGTGCTTTCAGCATCGCCTGCGCGACGGCGATCTCGCGGCGGCCTTGGCGCAGTGGCACGGCACCCCGCTCGCCGGTCTGGACGCGCCCGGCCTGGCGGCGGCCGCGGCGGGCCTCACCGAGCAGTGGCTGGGTGCGGTCGAAGCCGATCTCGAACGCCGGCTCAGCTCCGACCCGCGCGGGGCGATCGGCGCCTTGACGGAGCTGGTGGAGCAGCACCCCCTCCGCGAGGGCTTCTGCGCGCTGCTGATGACCGCGCTGTACCGGACCGGGCGTCAGGCCGACGCCCTCGCGGTCTTCCGGCGGGCCCGGCACCGTCTCGTCGCCGAGCTCGGCGTCGAACCGGGGCCGGCCCTGCGCGAGCTCGAGGCGCGGATTCTCGACCAGGACGAACGGCTGCACCACCGTGGCGAGTCGGAGGGGTCTCCGCCGTCCGGCTCCGGCGGGACCGGCGAGTACCCGCCGGCCGGTAGCGGGCCGGGCCACCTGCCCGTTCCCGCCGACCGCCTCCTCGGCCGGGAGGGAGCCCTGCGGGACGTGGCCGAGGCGATCACCCGGTCCTCGATCGTGACCCTGGTGGGGCCGGGCGGGATCGGCAAGACCCGGCTCGCGCTGGCCGCCGCGAGCGCGGCCGTGTCCGACCGGGGGTGGGACGCGCGGCTGGTCGAGCTGGCGGAGATCACGGCGCCGGCCGACGTGCCCCGGGCGGTCGCCGACGTGCTGCAGGTCGGGCCGTGTCCGGGGCGGTCCCTGACGCAGTCGATCGTCGCGGGTCTCGGCTCGGGCCGGGTACTGCTGCTCCTCGACAACTGCGAGCACGTCCTGGACGGCGCGGCCCGGCTCGCGCGGGCCGTCGTGGAGGGCTGCCCGCAGGTACGCGTCCTGGCCACCGCCCGGGAACGGCTCGCCGTCGTGGGCGAACAGGTGCTGACCGTACCGCCGCTGGAGCCGAACGCCGCGGCCGAGCTGTTCCACGTCCGCGCGCTGGCCGCCGACCGCGGCTACGACCGTGGTGCGCAGCACGGCCACGTCGAGGACATCTGCCGGCACCTGGACTGCATCCCGCTGGCCCTCGAACTGGCCGCCGCCCGGATGGCGAGCCACCGGCCCGTCGACCTCGCGGCCCGGCTCGGCGACGCCCTGCGGATGGCCGGGGGCCGCCGGACCGGCACCGCCCGCCACCGCACCCTGCGGGCGGCCGTCACCTGGTCGTACGACCTGCTCACGCCCGCCGAGCAGGCACTGTTCACCCGGCTGTCCGTCTTCACCGCGCCGTTCGAGCTGAGTGCGGCCCAGGCCGTCGCGGGCGGGTCGGGCATCGAGGGGTACGAGGTCGACGACCTGCTGGGCGCCCTGGTGGAACGGTCGATGGTCTCCGTCGCCTTCGCTCCCCCGGGCCGCCGTTTTCGGCTGCTGGAGCCCGTACGGCAGTTCGCCGCCGAGCAGTTGCGCGCGCGGGGGCAGACCCGGCCGGTCGACGAATCCCACGCCCGCTGGTGCCTGCACGAGGTCGGGCGCGTCCACCGCCTGCTCACCGGACCGGACGAGAGCGAGGGCGTGGCCCGTCTCGGCGACATCTGGGCGCATCTGCGGGCGGCCGTGGTCCGGGCGTGCACGGCCGGGGACGCGCACCTGGCCGACGCGCTGGCCCGGCCGGTCGTCACCGAACTCCCCTTGCGGGGGCGCCAGGAGATCGGCGACTGGGCCGAACTCATCCTCGCCGCGGCCCCGCCGGACGACGCCGACCTGCGTGCCTTCTGGCTGCTGTGGGCGGCCGAGCGCCACACCCAGAACGCCAACCCTGCGGGATACCTGCGGGTCGCGGAGCGGCACGGCGCGCCGGAGCGGCCGCTGAGCCGCTATGCGCTCGCGTACGCGTCCGGTGACGGCGAGGCGCTGCGGCGGATCCTGCCGGACTCGGTCGCCGACCTGCGCCGCCGCAACGAGCACCATCTGGCGGCGTTCCTCGAACTGACCTCGGCAGGGCCGCTGCTGGGTGTCGGAGGCTTCGCGCAGGTCGACGGCTCGGTCGCGGCTCTGGCCGGCCGGTACCGTACCCACGGCCCGCCGACCCTGCTGCACTGGGCGCTGCAGACCCTCGGGTACAGCGCCACGTTCCAGGCACGGCGTAAGGACGCCGACCGGTTCTTCGACGAGGCCGCCCGCATCGACGTCCCGGCGGGCACGTTGTCGGCCGACGAACTGACCCGGGCCCGGTCGGCCTTCCGGCGGGGCGAGCTGCCGGAGGCCTTCCGGCTGCTCCGCTCCTACATCGACCGGCTGATCGAGACCGACAACGTGATCGCCGCGAGCGTCGTCTGCATCGAGTTCGTCACCATGATGGCGGCGTCGGGACGGACGGCCGAAGCGGCCCACATGCGCCACTACCTGGCGTCGGCCAACGAGTTCGGCGCCCTCGCCGCCCGGACCCTCGTGCCCGAGGCCACCGACGGGCCCGCCGGCGCCCGCCCGGCACCGCCGCCGACGGGCGCCGTGGACGACCGCGCCGCTCTCGGCTACATGCGCGAGGCCCTCACGGCGATCTGCCCGGGCCTCCCGCCATCGGACACCGGCCCCGGCGGCAACCGCCGCCGGTAGCCCGGTGCCCGACCTCGGCGCGGGTCCTCATCCAGGCTCCGGCCGCTCATCACGGTCAGGCGGGCTGCCAGAGCTCGATCCGATTGCCGTCGGGATCGGTGACCCAGCCGAATCGGCCGACACCCTCCATGTCCTGCGTCTCCTCTGCCACGTCCGCTCCCTTGGCGCGCAGTTGCGCGAGCATCGCGTCCAGGTCGCGGACCCGGAAGTTGAGCATGGTCTGCTGCGTGCGGGACCCGAAGTAGTCCGTCCCGGACTCGAAGGTCGCGAACACCGTCGGCCCGGCCTCCTGACGCCACAGCCCGTGCTCATCCGCGTCCAGGCCCAGGCAGTCGCGGTACCACGCGCTCAGGGCCACCGGGTCGGCGGCGCGCAGGAAGTATCCGCCGATTCCAAGTACACGTTCCATGCCGCCATCCTGCCAGGACGGTGATCGGGCGGGCCGGCACCACACCATCGTCCGCTGCACCGGCGCCGCGGGGACTCAGGCCAGGGCGAGGAGGCTGACGGCGGCCGCCGCGACGCCGAGACCGGCGAGCCGGCCGCGGTGGATGCGTTCGGCGAGCACGGCGCGGGCGAGCAGGACCGTGCCGGCCGGGTAGAGGGCGGTGATCACTGCGACCGGATCGAGCACGTCCTGGAACGCATCCCGGACCGCACCCTCGCGTTCGACGAGTTCGGTCCGCTCGGCATACGCCCCACCGCGGGCAGCAGCCGTCGTCGCGCTGCAGACCGGGCCTGCTGCGGAGGGCGGGGGAGCCGGAGTCACGGATCGACGCCGTGGCGAACTGGATCAGCGCCCCTGCTTCACGCCCGCGAAGCGGGTCGCCCTGGAGTTGGTCGCGGCCGTCCTGACCTCGCCTCCCCGGCCGGCACCGAGCGGGTCACCGGCGAGCTCTACGCCCGGACCGCCGAGCACTACGACCCGAAGGCCCTGGCGACGCTGACGATCGCGATCGGGCAAGGTGAACTTCTTCGTCCCGCTCGCCCTGATCGGCAAGCCGATCCCGGGTGGGAGGCGCATCCCCTAAGGTAATGACGTGCGTTCAACGGGGGGAAGGAAGCAGCACATGATGAGACGTCTTGTTCCACTGATCGCAGCGGTGTTGGCCCTCGCCGCCTGCAGCTCGGCCGGGTCCGCCGGCCGACAGGTCGGCAGCGACGGCGAGCTGGCCTGCACGCTGGTGCGGATGCTGCCCGACCGGATGCCCGACCAACCGGCCGGTGGCTCGTCGGACCACTCCTGGGACGTCGCGGTGGGCCGGCTGGACACGGCCGCAGAGCTGGCCCGGGTCGCCGCGCTGGAGGACACGAAGTACCAGCCGCTCGCCGACACACTCGCCACCGCCCGGCAGACGTTCTCCACCACCTTTGACATCCACCGTGCCGAGCCGGGCATCAAGCAGGCGCGCACCCACTGCTGACACCACCACCCGCACCGCCGAAGAGACCGCGGTCAAGGCGGCAACCGTCCGCGCTGCGCGACGTCGATCCCTACCCGGAGCCGCCTCGCGGCGGCGGCTCCGGGGCAGCCGTCCGGGGACGGCCGGCCGAGGCCAGCAGCATCATCGCCCGCCGGTAGCGCACCGTGTTCGTGCTGCCCCGACGCACGATCCGCTGAAACTGCCGGCCTTCCTGGTCCGCGAGCCTTCGAACCCTGACCGGCTCTGCCACTCGCCTCGTTCCTCCGAGTTGAGACGTCTCGCGACATCCAACCGGCTCAAGACCTGCCAGCGCCAACCCGGTGAACCCTCTCGGTCAGAGCACTAGGCAGCGCCCCGGATCATCGACAGCAGCGACCGGTGGGTCTCGGCGTCGGCGGCCACGACGAGTCCGCGGCCCGCCTCGCCGATCGGGGCCCCGTCGATCCCGGTGACCACGCCGCCCGCGGCCCGGCACAGGGCGATCCCCGCCGCGAAGTGGACGCTGCCGGAGAGGTCGCCGCCGTCGGTGATGTACGCGGCGCGCTTGCCCGCCGCGACCCAGGCCAGCGCGAGGGTCGTGGAGACCACCCTGGGCCGGAACCGTTCGACGAATCCGGCGTGGGCGAGCAGGTCCACGGCTCGGAAGCCGGGGGCGCCGGGGAAGGGCGGGTCCAGGTTGACGTCGACGAGCCGGGTGGCGGCCGTGGGCACCAGTGGCACGTCCGCGCCCTCGTGCAGCACCCGTGCGGTCGCGCCGTCGGTGCAGAAGACCTCGCCGCTGAACGGGTCGGCCACCGCCGCCGCGCCGCCGCGCAGCGCCACGTTGACGGCCACCAGCATGTTCCCGACGGCGTAGTTCAGCGTCCCGCACAGCGGGTCCACCAGCCACTGCCGCGCCGCCCCGGCCGCGCCCTGCCGGCCGCCCTCCTCGCCGAGCACGGAGTCGTCCGGCCGGGCCGCGTGCAGCACCTCGAGGATCGCCTTCTCCGCCGCGACGTCGGCGGCGGTCGCGAAGTCCCCGCCGCCCTTGTCGAACCGGGCGAGCCGCCGGCCGTACATGCTGCGCACGACCTCCGCTCCGGCGCGCGCCGCGGCGACCGCGACCTCCGTGTCGTCAAGCCCCGCGTACGAATTGATCATCCGTGGATGATAGCCACACCCCTCCCCGCCGGGCCGCCGCCTCTCAGCCGTCCGCGAGGCCCAGCGCCGCGCGGACCTCGCCGATCAGCCGGACGTCCAGACCGTGGACGGTCATCCGGTTCTTGACCAGTGCGAAGGAGAACCTGGTGGCCGGGTCGGCGCAGGCCGTGCTGCCGCCCGAACCGCTGGTGCCGAAAGCGACCGCCGAACGCATCGGTGTCGCCCTGCTGTCCCCGACGACGAAACCGCGGCCCATCGTCACCGGGACGCCAAGGATCCGGTCCACCCCGCTCGCCCACCCGGTGGTCGCCGCCTCCAGGGTCTTCACGGACAGCAGCCGCACGCCCTCCAGCTCTCCGCCGCAGGCCAGCGCCGCGTACATCCGGGCCGCACCGCGCGCGGTCATCACCCCGTTCGCCGGCAGCGCAGTCCGCCGGACGTCGGCACGGTTGGCCAGCTCGGCCACCGGGCGCACGCCGTGCGGCACGGCGACGGAGAACGGTTCCTCGGGCATCCGTTCCAGGCGCGCCGCCCAGCCGCCGTCGTAGCAGGTGGCCACCCGCGGCAGCAGGCGGTCGGGGACGCCGAAGAGCAACTCGTCGCCGATCCCCAGCGGTTCGGCCAGCTCCTCGCGCAGCAGGCGCTCGCACGTCCGGCCGGTCGCGCGGCGCAGGATCTCCGCCAGCAGCACGCCGTAGGTCCAGGCGTGGTAGCCGGGCCGGCTCCCGGGCTCCCAGCGCGGCGACTGCCCGGCAAGCCAGTCCGCCATCGCGGGCAGGTCGTGCAGCCGCTCGGGCGTCACATCCGGTGGCAGCTGCGGCAGGCCCGCCGTGTGCGCGAGGATCTGTCCCAGCGTCACCCGCTCCTTGCCCGCCGCCCCGAACTGCGGCCAGTACTGCGCTACCGGCGCCTCGTACGCCAGCGCCCCACGGTCGACCAGCACCGCGACCAGGGCCGCCGCGACGCCCTTGCCGGTCGACCAGGCCGGCACCAGGGTGTCCGGGCCCATCGGCCGTCCCTCGGCAACGTCGGCCGTGCCCGCCCAGGCGTCGACCACCAACTCCCCGTCCAGCCAGGCGGCCACCTGCACCCCGGTCTCCGCACCGGAGCCGACCACCTCCGCCAGGACCGCCTCGACGCGCCGCTGCGCCGGACCGTCCGGCACCGTGCCGGTCCTCATGGAACGCCCCCTCTGTCCCCGATCGCCGGGACCGCAGGCACGGCCCCACCCGCTCAACTCGCGTACCGGTCGGAAAGATCCCGGCCCCCGAGCCATGGCCACCAGGGTTCGCGCATGCCAGGATCTCCCCGTGAACACGACCGGCAATGCCCTGGCCGGGGCCGGAGGTTCGGACTTCCCGTCCTATGCGCTTTTCTTCGGAGCCATCGCATGCCTCCACGGGCTCGCCCTGGCCCTCAACCTCTGGAACTACGCCGGTTGGTGGCAGCTCATCCAGGAGCAGTACCGCAAGCAGTACGTGAGCCTGCGGCGCTGGCGCCACATCGGTTGGGCGTGTGCCCTGCTCGGTGGCGGGCTCCTCGCAGCGGGTCTGACGCGGCTCGTCGTCCCGTAGCGCATGCCCTGAGCGCCTGTCCGCTCAGGTCTGTTCGGCCGGACCGCACACGCCAGTCAGGGTCGGTCCACGCGGAAGTGGTAGCAGCCGTATTCGACGGCCCGTACGTGGACCTGGGCGGTGTCCGGGTCGGCGAAGGCCTCGCCGAGCGCGCGGTCGAAGGCCGCGTCGGCGTCCTCGGGCAACTCCACCATGCGGCCGCCGATGATGCGGCCCCGGCTGTCGTAGCGGCGGAAGGCACGGAGAGCGCCGGGCCGGGCCCAGGGGTAGCCGGTGCGGTCCGGGTCCGGGCCGCCGCAGTCCTCGGCGTGGATGAAGACCGGCCCCTGCTCGTCGTACGCCCCGGGCTCGGCTCCCGTCTCGGCCGCCCAGCGGCGCAGCGGGGCGTACGAGACGAGGGCGATCCGCTCGCCGGCGGCACTGGCCCGCAGGCAGCAGCGGAGCGGCGCGTCGCCTTCCTCGTCCGTGTACGGGCGCATCGGACGTCCGGCGTCGTCGCGGACGCGGATCTCCTGCAGGGCGGTCGGGGTGATGGGCCGGGGCCGGTGGGTGCTGGTCATGTTCTTCATCGTGGAGCGGCGCTGCCCGGGACGCTGGCGGGAATCCGACGTGGGGCTCGGCGTCTGCGACCGGCCCCTCGGCGCGGCACTCACCCCACCGCCCCGTCCCGGACGGCGTAGCCCAGCTCCCGGGCCAGAAGTGCTCCGGGGCCCTGAGGCTGGCGTCGGTCGTACGCCTCGTCGCGGTACCCGCCATTGCCCGCCTCCAGATGGGATGACCCGACACACGCGCCCAGCCGGGCAAGTGCAGCTGCGGCAGACGAAATCGTGGTGATCCGGCTCGATCGGGTGAGGTAGCGTCGCCGGGTGATGGAGCGGACCTGGGACCTGGTACTGATCGGTGGCACGTCAGGAGTCGGCAAGAGTACTGCGGCCGCCCGACTCGCCGCCGCGGCCGGGGCGTTCGTGGTCGAGTTCGACGATGTGGTCGCGGCCGTCCAGGAGTTGACCACGGCCGCCCAGCACCCGGCGCTGCACCTCTTCGAGGGCCTTCCCGATCCGGATGCGCTGCCGCCCCAGCGCGTGCTGGAGCGCCAGATCGCCACCGCGCAGGCGCTCGAGCCTGCGGTGCTCGGCGTGGTGCGGAACCGGCTGACCGTGCCGGTGCCTGCAGTCGTCGAGGGCGACTACCTCACGCCGTCCGCCGCCGCCCGAGCCGTGGCGGAGGGCGAGGCGGCCGGGCGCCGGGTCCGGGCGGTGTTCCTGCACGAGTCGCAGGCCGCCCGGATCACGGCCAACTACGCCGACCGGGAGCCGGAGCTCGGCCCACAGCCGCGCCGCGCCGAGGTGAGCGCTCGGTACTCCGACTGGCTCGCCGCCGAAGCCCGCGCACACGCACTGCCCGTCGTCGACTGCACGCCGTGGCCGACTCTCATCGACCGCCTCACCGACGCCCTCACCCCTGAGACGGCCGGTCGTCCGGCGGCCGTTCAGAAGGACGGGACCTGCGTCAGGCAGAGCGTGTAGGTCGTCGATCCGCGCTCCAGGACGAACGCGGCGTCGGACTCCGGGTAGGCCTTGCAGGCGCTCGCGTCGGGCACCTCGAACCGGCCGACGATGCGGAATTCGGCGTCCGTGCCCGAGCAGTCGACCACGTCGAGGTCCGGGCGTAGGTCGTTGCCGCCGTTGTGCACGCAGTCGCCGACGTCGGCGTGGTCGGGGTCGCGCTGCGCCGACCACGCGACGGCCGCCACCAGCAGCACGGGGAGCAGCAGGCCGAGGATCTCCACCCGCTTGAGCAGCGGCCTGCCGGGCGTCATCGGGACTCCGGGGGCGCCCGGCACCGGCGGCGCCAGGCTGCGGATCCTCGCCAGGCTCACCAGGTTGGCGATCAGGGTGATCGGGTTGATCACCATGGAGGCGATGCCCCACCAGCCCTGCCACAGGCTCCGCGCGGTCATCTCGCGGAACGTGGCGATTCCGCAGTCGCGGCAGAACGGGCCGCGCATCTTCAGGAAGCGCATCAGGACGAGGAATCCCTGGTGGCCGCCGTCGCGACGGGACCGGTGCCCGCCGTGCGCGGCTCACGAGTTCTTGAACTCCTCGATGGCGTCACGGACGGCCTCCTGCATGGCGTCGCTGCCGGCGTGGCCGGAGTCCTCGATGATGTGGAGTCGCGCGCCGGGCCACCGCTTCGCCAGCTCCCACGCGGTCTGCACGGGGCTGCCCATGTCGTGCCGGCCGTGCACCAGCACCGCCGGGATGCCGGCCAGTCTGCGGGCGTTGCGCAGCAGTTGGTCCTCCTCCAGCCATGCGCCGTTGCTGAAGAAGTGGGCGCAGATCCGCACGAACGCGATCTGTGCGTCGATCTCGCGGTCGCTGTACATGCCGGGCACGCCGTTGGGTTCGTTGGAGACGACGGCGTCCTCCCAGGCGAGCCAGTCGGCGGCGGCCTTCTCCCGGACGTTCCGGTCGGGGTTCTCCATCAGCCGTGCGTAGGCGGCGAGCAGGTCGCCGTCCCGCTCGTCCGCGGGGACGCCGTCACGGAACCGGTCCCACGCCTCGGGGTGGAACCGTCCGGCTCCACGGTAGAGCCAGTCGATCTCGGACCGGCGGGTCGTCGTCACCGCAGGGACGACCATCTCACTGACCCGCTCGGGGTGTTGCTGCGCGTAGGCGAGGACGAGCGTCGCACCCCAGGAGCCGCCGTTGAGCAACCACCGCTCGATGCCGAGGTGTTCGCGCAGCCGCTCCATGTCGTCGATCAGGTGCTGCGTGGTGTTCAGGCTCATGTCCGCGGCCGGGTCGCTCGCGTGCGGGGTGCTGCGGCCGCAGTTGCGCTGGTCGAAGCGGACGACGCGGTAGCGCGTGGGGTCCCAGGCCCTGGTGGGCCGCCGGGGCGCGCCCGACCCCGGGCCGCCGTGGACGTTCAGGGCGGGCTTGCCCTCCGGGTTGCCGAGCTGCTCGTAGTAGAGGCGGTTGCCGTCGCCGGTGTCGAGGAATCCGCTGTCGTAGGGACCGGTCGGAGGGTAGAGGTCAACCATGGCCGTCGATCCTACTCAGCGCCGGCACCGGAACGGGCCGCACGCAGAGCCGCGCCATCCGGCTTGGCGTCCGCTGCCCGTGCTGCGACGATCACGGGATGACCGAGCACGGGAGCGCCGCCGTCCGTCTGTGGGGACGCCTGCTGTACGAGCGTCAGAGCGACCCGCTCGGCTGGGCGGAGGGAGTGCTCCGGGCGACGGGCCGCCCGTCGACCGCGATCGCCGAGGCCATGGCGGGCCGACTCGACGCGCTCCCCCACGGGCTTCGGGACGAGGCGGGCGGCCATGCGGCACTGCTGTTCCGGACGGTCGCCAAGCTGGCGGCCGACCTGCGGGGCGACGGTCGGTACGACGCGGACGTCGGCGAGCGGATCGGTCCGCTGGCGCTCCGCCTCGGCGAGTCCGACCCACGGATCGCCGGGCACCTGCGCACCGCCGTCGGCCCCCCGCCGTGCGGCCCGGACTCGCTGGTCACCGTCCACGCCGCCGAACTGGACGGGGACCGGGCCACGCGTCTGCGGGCGGTCGACGCGCTGCTGCAGTGGGCCGAACTCGGCAACGAGCGGGCCCGGACGGCGCTGCGGGCGGTGGCCGCCGACCATCGGGCGTACGACGCCGCCGTCCGGTGGCGGGCCCTCGACCGGATCGACCTGTTCGGAGACCGGTCGCTCGAGCCGGGCCTGCTGCGCGCGGTCGCCGACGCCGGGCATCGCGGGGTGCGGCGGTCCGCGCTCGCCTGTGCGGAGCTCGGTCTCCGCCGGGCCGTTCCGCCGATCAGGGCGCTGCTCGACCATCCGGAGGCCGCCGTCCGCGAGAGCGCCTGCGAGGCGCTCGGCCTGCTCGCGGACCCGACTGTCGTGCCTGCCCTCGCACTGCTGCTGGACGACGCCTCGCGGCGGGTGCGCGGCGCGGCGGCACATGCCCTCGGCCGGATCGGCGGCGACGAGGCGTTCGGCGTGCTCCGCCGGGCCATGACGGAACGTCGGGACCCGAAGGCCGCACACCTGGCCTCGGCGGCCGCTGCCTTCGGCCCTCCGGCGGTGAACGACCTCGTCGCCCTCACCACCAGCCCCGACCCGGATCTGCGCGCGCTGGCCTGCCGCGCTCTCGGCCAGATCGACGACGCTCGGATCGTGCCGGTACTGGAGCACCTCGCCACCCACGACCGCACTCGGACCACCCTGGGCGGCACGGTCGCATCGGCTGCGCGACAGGCGCTGCAGGCCGCCCACCGGACTCGGACCGGCACCGCGCCCGCCTGACCGGTCGACGCCGCCGGTACGACCGGCTCGGTCCGTGCCACCGTCCGTCGGCCGTCCCGGGGCCGTGGGCAGCAGACCGGGCATGCGCGGAGCCCGCCTCGGCGGTGGGGCGGCCGGGGCGGGAGGATGGCCCGCATGAGTGCGATCACGAGCATGGATCTGACCGGTTTCACGCCGCGCGAGGACGAGACCGGGGTGTGGACGGACGAGCGCGGGGTGGTGCTGTCGGTCCACTACTTCCCCGTGGTGCCGGACCTGGCGGCCCCGCTCGCGGAGGGTGAGCGGCTCCGTCGCGAGCTGGCCCGATTCACCGCCCGCGCCGGGGCCGGGCTGATCGAAGCCTCGGTGGGCGAGCTGGCAGGGATGCCGGCGCTGCGGCAACTGGTCAAGGTCCGGCGGCCGGTGGGCCACGGGCAGGTGTTCGTCGGCTCGTGGACGGTGCCCCGGCAGTCGTGCAGTGTGGTGCTGAAGGTGCAGGCCGCGGAGGGCCCGGTGAGCGGAATGCGCGAGGCGGTGGTCGTCGACCGGGTCGGTCCGGACGCCTACGTCCGCCCGCACCCCTACGACCCCGAGCTCGCCGGGCCGATGCCCTGGCACGTCGCCGATCTGCCCGAGTGGGACGCGCACTTCCCCGGCCACCCGCTGACCCTCGTGCGGGAGACCTTGGCCCGGGTGGCCGCGGGCGTGGTCCTGGACGAGCGGTTCCGGGCGCTGCCGCCGTTCGGCGGCCCGGTCGCCGACGCCGACGCGGGGCCCGCTGCGGAGCCGACGGCGGTGCCTCCCCGCCGGCGCTGGTGGCAGCGCGGGCGCTGAGATCACCGGTCGCAGCGCGAGTCACTCTCCGGGGAGCGCTCGCGACGGCGGCCCGGGCGGGTCGTCCGGGCCGCCACCGCGGGGGCGCCTACTCGGCGCCGCTGATTCCCGGGGCGACGAACCGCCGGTGAAGCGGGGTGAAGGTGACTTCGGGGGCGCCGGTGATACCGGCCTTCTCGACCGCCGGCGTCAGCCGCTGGGCGAGGAACGCCTCGAAGGCCTGCTGGGACTCCCACACGTCGGTCACGTGCAGGCCCTGCGCGCCGAACCAGGCCACGTGGACCTGGCCCCCGGCCGCCGGGATCTCCTCCCAGTCCACGGCGTCGCGCACCGTGTTGTACTGCTCCGGCGTGACCCCGGCCCAGTGCATCGACATCACCACAGCCATGTTCGTCTCCCTTTCCAGTAGCGGAACACCGGTCAGGCACCAGCCAACAACCACCCGGCGCCACCCGCACTCCCACGGCGACCGGCGGTGTCCCCCAGCCGGAATCCGGCCCGTCCATCGTCCCGCCGCACTCACCGGGCGGGGCAGAGCGTGCGGACGCGCGACCGACGTGGGAGGACGGCTCCGAACGCCCGGTACACAATGCGCCCGGGCGCCACGGGCCTGGTTGTGAGGGGCCCCCGGCCCATGCCTGCGTGGGGCAGGCACGGGCCGGGCCGGGAGGGAACGGTTCAGTAGGGCAGGACGCGGACCGGGCGGCAGCCGAAGAAGTGGTAGGTGCGGCCGTCTGCGGGGTCGGTGTAGGAGCCCTTGACGCAGGCCTCGGTGTCTCCGGTTCCGAGGCCGGAGGTCTCGGTGTCGAAGTGCAGCAGCATGTCGAGGTCGCCGTCCTTCACCTCGGTGCCCGGGGTGTCGGTGTGTTCGACGACGTCGACGGGGTGGCCCTGGCCGTGCGGTTCGGTGCTGCCGCCGGGCCCGGTGAACACCACCCGGCGCGGGCCGAAGTGCACGGTGGGCACCTGGATGCGCGTCGAAGGCGAGCGGCAGCCCGTACTCCCCCGCTGCGGTGGTCAGCACTCCGACGGTGACCGAGATAATCTGACGGTCGGCCGGGAGAGCGCCTGCCCGGCCCCGCAGCCGACTCACCGCACTGCCCTGCCGCGCCGGTCATTCGGGGGCATCCCTTGTTCCGTTCGAGGGATCGGGGCGGTCGAAGTCGGCGCACCGGGCCGGTTTGCGGGGATGGTCCGGTTCGAGGAGGCCTCTGTGCGCCGTGCTGTCGCCCCGATCCTCGCGGGCCTCAGGACGTGCCGCCGGCCACGCGGCCGTGCTGGTCGCGTCGGCCGGGGCCAACTGCGTGATCGGGGTGGGGGCTGCCGGATGGCGGCGGGCCCGCCCTCGTCCCGGGGAGCGGTCGGATGAACGTGGTGGATGCGGGGCGTCCTGGGCGCCGGGCCGTTCTGGCCGCGTTGGGGATGGCGGCAGCCGCGGCGGCGGCGCCGGCGAGGCGGACCGGTGGCGCCGAGGAACCGCCGCCTGTGCCGCTCCCGGTGAAGCGGCAGATGCGCGGCCTGTGGATCGCCTGCCTGAACCACACGGACTGGCCGAGCCGGAAGCGGCTCGGCGCCGAGGAGATGCGGGCGGACTTCACGGCGATGCTGGACGCGGCCCGGGAGACCGGTTTCAACGCGGTCTTCGTCCAGGTCCGTCCGACGGCCGACGCGCTCTGGCCGTCCCCGTTCGAGCCGTGGTCGCAGTGGCTGACCGGGGTTCAGGGCCGGGACCCGGGGTGGGACCCGCTGGCCTTCATGGTCCGCGCGGCGCACGAGCGCGGTCTGGCCTTCCACGCGTGGTTCAATCCGTTCCGGATCGCGATCGACCCGGACCCGGCCCGTCTGGTGCCCGACCATCCCGCCCGGCGCCATCCCGAGTGGGTGGTCCGCTACGACGGCGAGCTGTACTACAACCCGGGGCTGCCCGCCGTACGGGAGTTCGTCCTGCGGGCCGTCATGGACGCCGTGGCCCGCTACGAGGTCGACGGTGTCCACATCGACGACTACTTCTACCCGTATCCCGCACCGAACGGCCGGGCCTTCCCCGACGACGAGGCGTTCGCCGCCGACGGCCGCGGCTTCACCGACCGTGCCGCGTGGCGGCGCGACAACATCGATCTGACGGTCCGTCAGCTGCGCGACCGAGTACGGGCGGTCCGGCCGGAGGCGGCGTACGGCATCAGCCCCTTCGGCGTCTGGCGCAACCGCGCCTCGGACCCGGCGGGCTCGGCGACGACCGCGCTCCAGTCGTACGACGCCCAGTTCTGCGACTCCCGCGGCTGGGTGCGCGAGGGCTGGGTCGACTACATCGCGCCCCAGCTCTATTGGCACATCGGTTTCCCCGTGGCCGACTACGCCGTCCTGGCGCCGTGGTGGGCCGAGCAGGCCGCCGGCACCGGGACCCAGCTGTGGATCGGGCAGTCCGCCTCCCGGCCCGGTGCGCCGGGGCGTCCCGCGCCGTGGCAGGACCCGGGTGAGCTCTCGCGCCATCTGGCGCTCAACGCCACCCTGCCGGCGATCGGCGGCGACATCTTCTTCAGCGCCCGGTCGGCGCGCGCCGACCGGATCGGCGCGATCCGTCGACTCGCGGCCGACCATTGGGCCCGGCCCGTGCTCGGACCGCTGCTGCCCCGTCTGGCGCACACCGCCCCGCCCGGGCCGCCGGTCCTCCGCCCCTCGCCCGACGGGCGTGGCCTGCTGATCTCGCCCTCGGCCGGCCGCGACCGGCCGAGGCCGTTCCAGTACGCCGTCTACGCCTACGACGCGGACCCGGGTGCCCGGCCGCCGGCCGACCCCGACCGGCTGACCGCCCTGCTTCCGGCCCTGACGACCGGCCACCACCGGCCGGCCGGGGCCGGAGCGGGCTCATGGTTCGCCGCCACCGCCGTCGACCGGGCCGGACGGGAGAGCCCGACCTGCGGCCCGGTTCGGCTCACCGTGGTGTGACGGACGGTCCGGGGGCGGACCTGTCTCACTCTCAGGTGGAGGGTTGCACGAGCACCTGCTCGCCCTCCCGTGCGGCTCCTCGAAGTTCGTCAGGTAGCGGTCGAGCAGGTGCTCGTCGACGGTGACGGCGTTGGCGCCCGCCTCGCCGTTGCGGACGGCGAGGCGGCGCTCCAGTGTCGCCCGGTCCGCCTTCAGGTGGACGAGTTCCCAGCGGCAGCCGTGGCTCTCGATCAGGGCCTTGTAGTCGTCGCGGGCGGCCCGGCTCCAGAAGCTGTAGTCCACCACGACGTCCCGGCCGGCCCGCATCAGTCGGATCAGCTCCTGCCGCTGCTCCCGGCGGACCTCTTCCTTGAGTTCGTCGAACCGGGCGGGCTCCAGGACGCGGCCGGGGTCGCGCTGCCCGATTCGCCGCCAGACCACCTCGTCGATCGAGAGCCGGACGTAGCCGCGCCGCACCAGGCCCATCGCGTGGGTGGTCTTTCCGGCGCCCGGAGGTCCGCACATCAGCACGACCGTGCTCGCTCGCTCTGCCATGGCGGCAAGACTACGGCCGGGCGCCCCGACCGGGCGTCAGACCGTGTCGGACGCCGGGGTGTGCTGCCGCCAGTACGCGAGGATCCGGGTGCAGCGCTGGTTCGTGCCCAAGGCCGTCGTCCCGTGGGCCGAGGTCGACGCGCTCTACGACGAGCAGCACGGCGCCGGAATCCGTGCCGATGCACGGTCAGTTCGGTCGAATTCGATCGGAATTGGTCACACCCTCGGCTACGGAATGGTCAAATTCCATACTGTTTCATAGAACTGTTTGTCTGTTCACAGCCAAACTCGCAGTCGGCCACCCAGCAGCTACCGACTGGAGTACAGAGTGAGCCCCACCTCCTCTCCGCGCCGCCGTACCCTCACGGCCGGCGCCCTCGCGGCCACCGCCGCACTCGTCGCCGCCGGCGTCCAGGTCGCCACAGCGACCGCCGTCCCGGGCCGCGACACCGCGATCGCCAAGGCCAGGGCCAACGTCTCGCACAACGCCGAGCTCTTCGGCTTCGGCGCCGGCCAGGCCCTGCAGGTCAAGGACGTCGTCATCGACGCGGACGGCAGCCAGCACGTCCGCTTCGACCGCACGTACCAGGGCCTGCCGGTGGTCGGCGGCGACCTGGTGGTGCACCAGGACGCCCACGGCCGACTCAAGGACTCCTCGCGGGCCAAGGGCCACAACCCGGCCGTCAGGTCCACCGTCCCGAGCGTGCCCGCGCAGACCACCGCCGCGAAGGCGCTGGCCGCCGCGCCCGGTATATCGTCCGCCACCTCCCAGCCCGAGCTGGTCGTCTGGGCCGCCGACGGCACCGCCCGACTGGCCTGGCAGACCACCGTCAGCGGCCTGGGCAAGCAGGGCCAGCCCTCCGGCCGCGTCATCGTCACCGACGCCACCACCGGCGAGGAGATCGAGCACTTCGACGCCGAGCACGAGGCCTCCGGCACCGGCCGCTCCGAGTACACCGGCGACATCACGATCAGCACGACCCTGCAGTCCAACGGCCAGTACGCGCTGATCGACCCGGTCCGCGGCCACACCACCAGGGACGCGCACAACATCTCGTCGAGCGCGGTGAAGGCGAGCTCCGGCACGCTCTTCACCGACGCCGACAACATCTGGGGCGACGGCCGGAAGTTCTCCTCCGACCGCGCCACCGCCGCCGTCGACGCACACGCCAACACGGCCTGGACGTACGACTACTACAAGAACACCTTCGGCCGGAACGGCATCAAGAACGACGGCAAGGGCGCCACCGTCTTCGTGCACGTCGGCACCAACTGGGACAACGCCCAGTGGTCCGACGCCTGCTTCTGCATGATGACCGGCGACGGCGACGGCACCACCGACCCCGAGCAGGTCGACCTCGACACCATGGGCCACGAGATGACCCACGGCGTCACCAGCGCGACCGCCAACCTCCGCTACAGCGGCGAGTCCGGCGGCCTCAACGAGTCGACCAGCGACATCTTCGGCACCATGGTCGAGTGGTATGCCAACAACAGCGTCGACACCCCCGACTACCTGTTCAGCGACCAGTCGACCCCGCCGTGGCTGCGCCGCTTCGACAAGCCCTCACTGGACGGCCGCTCCGCCGACTGCTGGAGCAAGAAGGTCGGCCAGCTGGACGTGCACAACTCCTCCGGCGTCGGCAACCACTGGTTCTTCCTCGCCAGCGAGGGCAGCGGCAGCCGGACGATCAACGGCGTCACCTACAACAGCCCGACCTGCAACGGCTCCACCGTGACCGGCATCGGCAACCAGAAGATCGCCAAGATCTGGTACCGCGCGCTGACCGTCTACATGACGTCCACCACCGACTACAAGGGCGCCCGCACCGCGTCCCTGAACGCCGCCAAGGACCTCTACGGCGCCGGCAGCACCGAGTACAACGCGGTCGCGGCCGCCTGGAGCGCCGTCAGCGTCTCCTGACCGACCTGCGCCGGGCCGCCGACCCCTGGGGTCGGCGGCCCGGTCGCATTCGACCGCGGTCGGGTCGGGCCGGTCACGCGCTGAGCGACGAGGGATACGAGTTCGTCCACTGGCGGACGCCCGCGCCGGCCCGTCCTCCCGTCCGTGATCCGGTGCGGACGGTGGACGTCTCAGGCGACGCCCCCGTTGGTGTACACGACCTGACCGTTGACCCAGCGGCCGGGGCCGGCGAGGAAGGCGACGGTCTCGGCGATGTCGCCCGGCGTGCCGAGGCGTTCCAGCGGGGACTGGGCGGCGAGGCGGTCGACGGTCTCCTGGTCCTTGCCGTTGAGGAAGAGCGGGGTGGCCGTCGGGCCGGGGGCCACGGAGTTGACGGTGACGTCGCGGCCGCGCAGTTCGCGGGCGAGGATCAGCGTCATGGCCTCGACCGCCCCCTTGCTCGCCGCGTAGGCGGCGTAGCCGGGGAAGGAGAGCCGGGTCACCGAGGTGGAGAAGGTGACGACCGCGCCGCCGGACCGGACGCGGCGGGCCGCCTGCTGGGCGACGACGAAGGTGCCGCGGATGTTGGTGCGGTGCATCCGGTCCAGTGCGGCGAGGTCGAAGTCGGCGACCGGGCCGAGGAGCATCTCTCCCGCGGTGTGCACGACGACGTCGACGCCGCCGAAGGCCTCCTCGACCGCGTCGAAGGCCTCCGCCATGGCGTGCTCGTCCGCGACGTCGCCGCCGACGGCGACCGCCCGACCGCCGGCGGCCCGGATCTCGGCCGCGAGCTCTTCGGCGGCAGCCTTGTTGCCGGCGTAGTGGACGCCGACGGCCATGGTGTCGGCCGCGAGCCGCCGGGCGACGGTGCTGCCGATGCCGCCGGTTGCCCCGGTGACCAGAGCGACCCTGGTGGTGTCGGTCATCGCGATACCTCCTGCGCTTCACACGCCAGTCAAATGAACGATTAGTCCATATAAGCATATGGTGAACGCCGCGTCCATATGTCAGGGTGGGGGCAGATCACCCGCCACACGCCCGAAAGGTCCGCCGATGCCGGAACCACTGCCCGAAGCACTGCCGGAAGCACTGCAGGAGACTCCCCCACGGGCCCGCCGGGGCCGGGGCCGGCGCCCCGCCGCCGAGGTGCGCGCCGAGGTCCTCGACGCCGCGGGCGCGATGCTCCTCGAGGACGGCATGGGCACGTTCACCATCGAAGGGGTCGCGGAGCGGGCCGGCGCCAGCAAGACGACGATCTACAAGTGGTGGCCGTCCAAGGGGGCGCTCGCCCTCGACGGCTACTTCCACGCCGTCGAGTCCACTCTCGCCTTCCCCGACACCGGCGACATCCGGGCCGACCTGACCACCCAGATCCAGGCCTTCGCCCGCCTGGTCACGCAGACACCCGCCGGCCGTGTCATCGCCGAACTCGTCGGCCAGGCCCAGACCGACCCGGACCTGTCCGCCGCCCTGCTCGAACGCTACTCGGGCCCCCGCCGGCGGCTCGCCGTCGAGGCGATGCGCCGCGCCCAGGATCGCGGCCAACTCCGGGCCGAAGCCGACCCCGAGATCCTCGTCGACCAGCTCTGGGGCGCCTGCTACCACCGCCTCCTGCTGCCCAACCTGCCCGTCACCGAGGACTTCGCGGCCGCTCTGGTCGCCAACCTCTTCGACGGCGTCCGGCCCTGACCGGCTATTGGCCCACGGATCAGCAGATCGTGACTGGGTGTCGGGGATCTGCGGCATGACGGCAGCGCCTTCTCACCGACCCTCGCGATGAGACTTCGGGGCGATCGAGCGCAGGAAGGGCCCGCCCACCCCGCTGCGCCGGGCCGTTCACAGAGCGGTCACGCCGTCACACGCCGCACGGGATCCGGCACGTGGCGGCGGTGCTCTTCAGGGGTTCAGACGCCGAGGGCCTGTAAGATCGGCAAGCCCAGCGTGCCGAGCCAGCCGGCCAGTGCCGAGATCGGTCTGATCAGCCCGGTTCCTGCGCTGACGAGGGCGCCGACCGAGGTGAGCAGGCGGGTGATCCGGGTCAGCCGCCCCGCCACCGCCTCACGGTCCGGGTCCGGCCGGGCCACCTCCGCGTCCAGCGACTCCAGCTCGGACCGGACCTCGGGCGCGACGGCCGGTGGCAGCTGCGCCCGGTCGACGGCCGAGCGGAGTTCGCCGACCAGGGCGCGCACGTCCTGTCCGTCCGCCGTGAGGTGGCCGGACAGGCCGCCGTGGACGGTCTGGTCGCCGGCGACGTTGTTGACGACGCCACCCTGCTGGTTTCCGATGTTGAAGACCATGGCGGTCCCTTCGCCGTGGACCCGCGCCGCCTCACCTCGACGACCGGTCCGGTTTCAGCCGACGCTCCTCCTCCCGCTCGTACCGACGCTGCCGGAACACGGTCGTGGCCACCAGGGCGGCGCCGATGACCAACAGCACCGTGCCGACGATCCCCACCCCGAGACTGATCATGTCGACCGCCACGCCCCCGGCGTCAGGGTCGAGCATCTGCTGCTCCGAGTTCAGCCACGCCCGGAACGCGAAGCCCAGAACGGCGAGCAGCAGTCCCACCAGTGCCAAGTGCCGGCCCGTTCTCCGGGTGGCCCTGAGCTTGCGGAAGTAGGCCTTGCGCCGGGCCAGCAGGATGCGGTCGTCCTGCATGAGGTAGTTGTACTGGTTCCCGCCGACGTTGCTGAGGTTCCCTGTCGCCTGCTGCTCGGCCACGTCGAAGCGGCGCTCGGTCCCGGGGTGCGGCGTCTCCGGAGGTGGTGTGCCCGGTGGGGATTCGTCCGGCTGCGGTGTGTGCGTGCGGTCCGGGAGCGGCCCGAAGGCCGGCGGCACGGGTGGCTGCGGCGGAACAGTGTCCGCGGGCGGCCCCCACCGCGGTGATTCCTCCGGCTCCTCCAGGGCCGTTTCCTGCGGGGCGGTCTCCTGTTGGGCCGTTGCTTCCTGGGCGATTTCTCCTCGGACCGACACCGGCCGGGCCGCCATCAGCTCCGGCGGCACCTGCCGTGGCGGTTCCGGAGGCGCGGCGTCCTCATGCACGGGTAACGGCGGGTCTCCGCCCGTGACGACGGTCTGCGCCTCCGGTGCCGGAACGCTCGTCCCCGGCTCGGCGACCGCGGTGGCAGCCCCCTCGCTCGGTTCCTCGTAGTGCACTTCCAGTGGCCCGAAGTCCAGGACGTCCCCGCTGTGCAGTATCTGCTGTCCCAGTACCAGGTGACCGTTCAGCCGGGTGCCGTTGGTGGACGAGAGGTCCTCCACGGTGGTGTGCCCGTTGGCCCACCACACCAGCGCGTGGCGTCGACTGACCTGCGGATGGAGCAGCTGGATCTGGCAGGCGGAGTCCCGGCCGACCAGCAGCGGCTCGAAGTCGAGTACGTGCACCTGCCCGCGAATCCGGTCCGGGCTGTCGATGACGAGACGTGGTAAGGCCTGATCCTGAGAAGGCGGGTTCATTGCACGACCTCCTGCCGGGTGCGACCGGCGAACCGGTGAACCACCGGCGGCGGTGAAACGTCTCGCCGCCCGGCTGGCTCGGATGCCTTCCCTACCAGTAAATGCCACTCCGCCCTGCGGCACAGCCCGAACCGGCCCGCTGGATCAGTCCGCTGGATCAGTCCCCGGCGCCCGGCGCCGCGAGCAGCTCGGCCACCACCGCGGCGTCCACCATGCGGGGCCTCGGCGTGCCGCAGGTGCCGGGCGAGGGCCGCGGTGAACGCCGGTTCGTCCGCCCGCAGTACGCACGCGAGGGCGGGGGAGCTCTCCGGTGACGGGCACGTCCTGGTGTTCAGCGGTGTGGACCTGGACAATGCGCTCGGCACCGAGAAGGTCATGTGGGCCGGGGTCGGGGTCAGCGCGGCTGCTGGCGCCGTGCTCGTGGAGACCGCACGGGAGTTCCGGGTGGGTGATGTTGCCTCGCGGTCCACGCCCGTACCGGTGGTGCCGACGTTCGGGGTGACGCCGGGTGGTCCGCCGACCGGTGGCCGCCGTCGGCCGGGCCTCAGCCGCGGGACCCTATGGCGGCCGACAGGTCCTCCGCCCTGTCCACCGGGCTGTGCCTGCCGTTGAGCAGGGCCGCGCATATCGTCACCTGGTCCGACCATTCGATGACGAGCCGGTCGTTGCCGCGGACGTAGCAGTTCCGGCCCCAGACGCTGCGCCGCCCCTGGATCTCCGGGAAGTCGGCGAAGCCCGGCGCGAGCACGCGCGACCAGCCCGCCCGCTGTATTTCGATGTCCCAGAAGCCCGGGCCAGCAATCATGACAACCTCCTTCGAGGTGCACGATACCTGCACATCCCGTGCCCATTCCGGACATGTCCCGGTCACTGCACCCGGCTCCCCGGGTACGGCCGGGCGGCGGCCCGTCCCGGCGGCGGTCAGGCGCGGGCTGTCGCGGGGGTGGGGCTGTCGGTGGCGGGCCGTGGTGCGGTGCGGTGGGCGCGTTCGACGGACTGGCCCCAGTAGGTGCCGGCGACCATGAGGACGGCGCCGAGGGCGGCCGGGGCGGTCAGTCGTTCGCCGCCGAGGCCGATGCCGACGGCGACCGCCCAGACCGGTTCGGTGCCGAGCAGCAGGCTGGCCCGGCTGGCGGAGCTGCGCTGCACGGCCCAGGTCTGGGCCAGGAAGGCGAAGACGCTGCAGAACAGGGCGAGGTGCAGGAGGGCGCCCCAGGTGGCGGTGGAGGCGTGGCCGAGGGTGGACAGCCCGGTGGCGGCGGGGGCGGCGAACACCACGGCGCCGACGACGGTCTGCACGGCCGTCAGGTGCAGCGGGCGCAGGTCGCGTCCGGTGGTGAGCCTGCCGACCAGGGCGACGTGCCCGGCGCGGACGACGGCCGCGGCGAGCATGAGCAGGTCGCCGAGGCCAGGGGTGTGGAGTCCGGTGCCGGACATCAGGAGTCCGACGGCCAGCACGCAGACGCCGGCGGCGGCGAAGAACCTGCCCGGCAGCGGGCCGCGTCCGCCGGTGCGGTCGAGGAACGGGGTGAGGACGATCGTGAGGCTGATGATCAGACCGGCGTTGGCGGCGCTGGTGTGCGCCACCCCGTACGTCTCGATCGCCAGGACGGCCGCCTGGGTGAGGCCGAGCACCGACCCGTACCGCAGCTCGGCCCGCCGGAATCCCGCGGCGGCGCCCGCGGCGGCGGCCGTGCGGGCTGTGCGCCCGCGGAGGGCCGCGCCGGCGGCGATCACGGCGAGGGCCGCGAGCGCGGAGAGCGCGTAGCGCGCGAACAGGACGACGAGGACGGGGGCTGCTCCGGTCGCGGACTTCGCGGCGAGGTAGCTGGAACCCCAGACGATCGCCACGAGCAGCAGGACCAGGTCGGTACGGCGGGAATCAGGCACGGCCCCCACGCTGCCGGAGCGCGACCGTGAAGCCAAGGCCCAGCCTCTCAAACGATCTTTAAGCCCCGCCTACACTGTCCGGGTGGACGAACGCCAACTGAGGGTCCTGCGGGAGCTCGGTGAACTCGGCAGTGTCACCGCCGTCGCCGAGGCGATGATGGTGACGCCCTCGGCCGTCTCGCAGCAGCTGCGGCTTCTGCAGCGCTCGGTGCCGGTGCCGCTGACCGAGCGCGACGGGCGGCGCCTGGTGCTGACCGAGGCCGGGCGGGCCCTGGCGGACGCCGCGATCGACGTGGCTGCGGCGCTGGCCCGGGCCCGGCAAGCCGTGGACCGGTACGTGGAGCAGCCGCAGGGGCGGGTGTCGGTGGCGGCCTTCCACAGCGCGGCCGCGGCGTTCTTCCCGCCGCTGCTGCGGCGCTCGGCCGGCGACGGCGGCTTCCCGCGGCTGGGCCTCGCGGACGAGGACGTGGCGCAGGACCGCTTCCCCCGGCTGACGCGTGAGTACGACCTCGTCCTGGCGCACCGCCTCGACCACACGCCGGCCTGGCCGCGCACCGTGGCGGCGACGCCGCTGCTGCACGAGCCGCTGGACGTCGCCCTCCCGGCCGGGCATCCGCTGGCGGAGCGGGCCCGGCTGACCCCGCACGACGTGGCGGGCCTGCCGTGGATCACCGTCCACGACGGCTTCCCGCTGCTGGCCACCATCGAGGCGGTGGCCGCCGCGGCGGGCCGGGCGCCGGACATCGTGCACCGCATCAACGAGTTCGCGGTCGCCGCGGAGGTCGTCGCCGCGGGCGGCGGGCTGGCCCTGATGCCGCGGTGGACGGCCCGGCGGCACCCGGCCGTCGTCCTCCGCCCGCTGACCGGTGTGCAGGCCCGCCGTCACATCGACGTCCTGCACCGCCCCGAGACCACGGCCCGCCGGGCCGTCCGTACCGTCCTCCGCGCCCTGGTCGAGGCGGCGGACACCATCCGGGGCAGCGGCGAGGCGCCGCCGGCCCCCTGACCCGGGGCCCGCCGCTCAGAACGACGCGGCCACGCCTGCGGCCACGGCGCCGGCGGTGACCGCGGCGTAGACGGCCGTGATCGCGGCCCGGATGCTCTCGGCCACCCACTGGCCCTCGGCGAGCTCCTTCATCCGCGGCTCGACCTGCTTGCGGGGCACGCCCGGAAAGGCCGCCCGGTGCAGGCCCGCGGCGTGCAGCACGGCGACCAGCGCCGCGGTGCGCTCGTCGGCCTCCTCGCCGCGGAGCACCGCCGCGGCGAGCCGCTCGCGCACCTCCTGCTCGACCGAGCCGTCCACCTCCGGGTAGCGCCGGCTCGGGAAGACGCCGAGCAGCCGGTGGTTCTCCTCGGTGACGAGACCGCGGCGGCACAGGCTCTCCTCGACGGCGCGGACGGAGGTGCGCTGATCCTTCATCAGCCAGTCGCCGACCTTCGCCTTGCGCCGCCCCTCCGCCCACGCGGCGAGCGCGGCCAGCCGGCCGTCTAGCAGTTCGTCGCCGAGCGGCGCCGTGTCGACCACCTGCAGCAGACCGTCTGCGACCGCGACCCGCCCGGCGAACGAGAGCTCGAGGACGAGCGCGCCGCCCAGCGGCCAGGCCAGCATGAGCCGCCCCTTCGCGGTGCCGGACTCGTCGTCCAGCGACAGCAGCATGATCTCTTCGGCCAGTGTGACAGCCACGTGCAGGCCCCCTCCGTGTGTTCGTACATCCGGTCGACGTCGGCGCCCGCCCACAAGTTCCCGTGGAGGTGCCGCCGTTTCCGACGGAGCGTCGGACCCGTCCGTCGTCCGGTCAGGCCGCCCCGGTGATCGTGGCCTTGAGGTGCTCCATGATCGGCTGGTCGCTCTGGGTGCTGAAGTCGCCGATCGCACAGAGCACGTTCATCTCCGGCATGTAGCCGGCGGCGCAGCCGCGCGGGATGTCGTAGGGGACGGCGAGGTAGCCGTTCAGGGAGCGGGTGGAGCCGTCGCTGGCGGTGCTGGTGATGTCGACGGGGTCGAACTCGGCGATGCCGCGCTCGCGCATGTCGTCCTCGTTCATGAAGACGAGGGTGCGCAGGTTCTTGATGCCGCGGTAGCGGTCGTTGTCGCTGTAGATCGTGGTGTTCCACTGGTCGTGGGAGTGCATGGTGCCGAGGGCGAGGGTGCCGGGGGCGGGGACGACGTCGGGCAGTGGCGCGGCGGAGAACTCGGCGCGGCCGGACGGGGTGAGGAAGACCAGTTCGCGGGCGGGCTGCCTGATCCGGAAGCCGAGCGGCAGCCGGACGCGGCGGTTGAAGTCCTCGAAGCCGTCCAGGACCTTGGCCATGGTGTCGCGGATGCGGTCGTAGTCCTCGACGTACCACTCCCACGGGGTGGCGCTGTCGGGCAGCGCGGCGCGGGCCATTCCGGCGACGATCGCGGGCTCGGAGAGCAGGTGGGGCGAGGCGGAGCGCTTCATCCCGGCGGAGAGATGGACCATGCTCATCGAGTCCTCGACGGAGGTGCTCTGTTCCCCGGCCCGCTGGTGGTCCTTCTCGGTGCGGCCGAGGCAGGGCAGGATCAGCGCCTGCCGGCCGTGCACCACGCGGCTGCGGCTGAGCTTGGTGCTGACCTGCACCGTCAGGGCGCAGGTGCGCAGCGCGGCGTGTGTGTAGGGGGTGTCGGGCGCGGCGAGGGCGAAGTTGCCGCCCATGCCGACGAAGACCGTCACCTCGCCTCGGTGCATGGCCTCGATGGTGCGGACGGTGTCCAGGCCGTGGGCGCGCGGCGGGTCGATGCCGCAGACGTCGCCGAGCCGGTCGAGGAACTCCTCGGGGGGCCGGTGGTCGATGCCGCAGGTGCGGTTGCCCTGGACGTTGCTGTGGCCGCGCACCGGGGAGGGGCCGGCGCCCTCGCGGCCGACGTTGCCGCGGAGCAGGAGCAGGTTGACGATCTCGCGGACGGTGTCGACGCCGTGTTCGTGCTGGGTGACGCCGAGGCACCAGCTGACGACGCTGCGGTCGGCGTCGCGGTAGATCCGGGCGGCCTTGAGGATGTCGGCGCGCGGGACGGCGGACTGGCGCTCGATCTCGTCCCAGGAGGTGGCCTCGCACGCGGCGCGGTAGTCGTCGATGCCGGAGGTGTGGCGGTCGATGAACTCCTGGTCGATCGCCTTCGGGTCGGACGGGGCCTGTTCGAGGACGGCCTTGGCGATGCCGCGCAGCAGGGCCATGTCGCCGCCGATGCGCGGCTGGAGGTTGAGGGTGGTGGTTCTGGTGGGGTGGAACAGCGCCATGTCCACGAAGTCGTGGCGGACGATGGTGCGGGTGGCGGCGGCCTCAACCAGCGGGTTGATGTGCACGATGCTCGCGCCGCGCCGGTGGGCCTCGGCGAGCGCGGTGAGCACGCGGGGCGCGTTGGAGGCGGCGTTCACGCCCACGATGAACAGGGCGTCGGTGGCCTCCCAGTCCTTGAGGTCGACGGTGCCCTTGCCGGTGCCGAGGGAGGCCTCCATGGCGCGTCCGCTGGCCTCGTGGCACATGTTGGAGCAGTCGGGGAGGTTGTTGGTGCCGAGTTCACGGGCCATCAGCTGGTAGAGGAAGGTGGCCTCGTTGCCGAGCCGGCCGGAGGTGTAGTAGGCGGCGCCGTTGGGGTCCTCGAGGTCGCGCAGGGTACGGCCGACGAGGTCGAAGGCCTCCTGCCAGCCGATCGGGACGTAGTGGTCGGTGGCGGCGTCGTACACCATCGGCTCGGTCAGCCGGCCCTCGTTCTCGAGTGCGAAGTCGGACCACTCCTCGAGTTCGGTCACGGTGTGTGCGGCGAAGAAGTCGCGGTCGACCCGCTTGCGGGTCATCTCCCAGGTGACGTGCTTGATGCCGTTCTCGCAGATGTCCAGGTGCAGGCCCTTGGTGTCGTCCGGCCAGGCGCAGCCGGGGCAGTCGAAGCCCGTGTTCTCGTGGTTCATCCGATGATCGCGCGCGGGCCGTCGACGAGCGCCCGTTCACGGGACAGGACCTGGCTGACGCTCTTCGCGGCGCCCCAGCCGGCCGCGGGGTGGTGGTAGCGCCGGAATTCCGGGTGGCCGTCGGTGGCCGGTCCCCCGCCGTTGCCGTTGCCGGCCTGCGTGTCCTGCGCGTGCCTGGCGGCCTTGACGGCCTTGGCGTGGTCGGAGGCTTTCACGGCGGTCACCTTTCGGCGTCGGGCCTTTCGGCGCCGCGCCCTTCGGCGTCGGGGCGCGTGGGCCCTCGCCCTCCGGCCAGGCTATGCCCGGTGGGCGGCCCCGCCCCGGCACGGGGCCGCGGCGCGGGTGCCGGGCGGACGCCCAACGCTGCCGTCCGTGCGCGCGGCCGACCCGGCGGGCGGCCGACAGGGCAGCCAGCGGGGCCTGCGCGCCGACGAGGACTCCCGCTCTCCAGCCCTCAATGTTTCTCCATACCAAGAGTTTCAGAACATAAAATCTCTGGGACGGTGAAGAAAGTCCCGTCTTGACGCGGCCCTGATCCGCCGCGAGGAGGAGGTCGGTGTGCAGGTGGTACGGGGGACGGCCGGGTACCGCGAGGCGGCGGATGCGCTGGCGGTGCAGTACGAGGAGATCACGTTCGAACAGGTGCACGGCGACGTGCTGCACCTGGTGCCCGCCGGACCGGGGCGCGTCCTCGACGTGGGAGCCGGAACGGGACGGGACGCCGCCGCGCTGGCGGCGCGCGGGCACCGCGTGGTGGCGGTCGAGCCGACCGCGGAGCTGCGGGCGCACGGGCGGCGCCTCCATGCGGGCAGCGGCATCGACTGGGTCGACGCCGCTCTGCCGGACCTGGTGCTCGACCGGCCCGGGCAGCGGTTCGACGCGGTGTTCGCCACGGCCGTCTGGATGCACCTGGACGCGGACGAGCGCCGCCGCGCGATGGCTGTGATCGCGGCCCTGCTGGTGCCCGGCGGCCGCTTCTTCCTCAACCTGCGCCACGGCCCGGTCCCCGACGGCCGGCACATGTTCGAGGTGTCCGCCGACGAGACGGTCGCGCTGGGACGGGCCTACGGCCTGCGCCCGGTCCACTCCGGGGAGCGGCCGGACCTGCACGGCCGGGCCGGCGTCCGCTGGAGCAACCTGGTGCTGCAGGTGGCCGACGGGGGCACCCGCCCCGGCGCGTGAGCCGTGTCCGTCAGCGGCGCGTCGCCCGGCCCAACGGCCGGCGCTCGACCGGGACGCCGGCCCGGCCGCGCCGCGGCAGCGACCCGCACGGCGCACCGACCGCGGCACCGGCGACGGCACAGCACAGGACCAGGTGGGAGGCGCGCGACCAGACGGTGATCGAGCCGTGCGCCCACAGCAGGTACGGGACGAGGGCCAGCGCGCCGACGACGGTGCCGACGAGCGGGGCCTCGAAGCGCGGCAGGCGCGCACGGCCCTCGGGGGTGCGGCAGAGCAGCACGGTCATCGGCAGCAGCAGCCAGCACGAGACCACGCCGGCCACCAGCCAGCCCGGCAGCACCCACATCACCCGTGCACCGCTCAGCGGTCCGGCGATCAGGATCCAGCCCAGGCAGAGGAGTTGGCAGCCCAGCACGCCCGCGAGGAGTCGCGGCCGGCGGTCGGCCGGTTCGGTGCGCAGACGGCGGGCACCGATCGCCGCGAGGGCGGCCGTCCAGCCGGCGACGACCGCGACGGGCAGCCCCCTGGCCCACGGCTCCGACCGCGGCGCGGCCGGCCGCAGCGTCGGCCGGTACACCGGATAGGCGCGCACCGACCAGGTGCCGTCGGCGCCGCGAAGGGCGAGGCCGCGGCGCGGGTAGTGGACGAGCACGGCGGGGCCGCGGTCGGTCCCGAGCAGCATGACCTGGCCGTGTTCCCAGTGCCCCGCGCCCGTCGTCGACCCGCTCGGGCTCCCGGCCGGGGCCGGGCTCTGCGCCGAGGTCTGCGGGGTCTGCGGCGTTTGCGAGGTCTGCACGGCGCTCGCCGGTCGGTCGGCGCGGTGGCCCAGAGCGGGCGGGGGTCGAAGACGGGCTGCCAGCTGAGGCCGCCGTCCCGGCTGGCCTCGATCGGCGAGACGGCGTCGGGCAGGCGGTAGCAGAGCGTGGGGTCGGCGGGCGTGCAGGCGCTGTCGGTCAGCTGCGGCACCGGCGGCCGTCGGTCGTTGCGGTCCGCGTAGTGCTCGACGAGTGTCCAGGTCGCCCCGTCGTCCGGGCTGGTCCAGCGGTCGTCGGGGGTGTCCAGGACGGGTCGGCCGTCGGCGCCGGACAGTTCGTGGCGGGGCGGCACCGCCGAGGTGGCGACCATGGCGGCGACGGCCAGCGGCACGGTCAGCAGGGCGGCGGTCCGGCGTCCGGGCCGCTGCGGGCCCGGCCCCACAGCCACCCGCTCAGGGCGAGCACCGGCAGCGCCGCGAGGTCGGTCGGGTCGCCGACGATCCGGCTGGGCACACCGCTCGACGACCACACCGCGGAGGCGAACGCGCCGCCCGCGGGGCCGGACTTGGCGACCACGAAGGCCAGCGCCGTGACGGCCAGTGCCACCTGGGCCGGGCGGTCGCCGCGCAGCCGCAGCACGGGTGTCAGCAGCAGTGCCACCACCGGGGGCGCGACCAGCATCCAGGCGAGGTCGCTCACCTTGCCGGTCACGGCTCCCGGCCACAGCCGCTTCGCCACCTGGTCGTTGAACGCCAGCACCAGGACCGCGGCGACGGTCGCGGGATGCCCCGCCCACCGTACGACAGCCCCGGTCGCGGCCGGTCCCCCGTGATCCGCATACCTCCGAGTCTCGCGTCCGCCGATCACGCCCGCGGCACGCGGAGATCACGGCTCGTCACCGGACGGACCGTCAACCCGGCCGGGCCCGGGAGCGCACACTGTCCCGGGCCCGGCCGGCCGGGTGCGGTGTCAGCCGCAGTGGCCCCAGTCGCTGAAGTACGAGCTCTGGTCGGACTCGCTGAACCAGCCGCCCCACCGCACGCACTTGCCCGCCGCGTACGCGTAGACCGGACCGGCGTACTTGGTGTACGAGCCGGTGTCGTCCTTCTCGCTGCTGCCCTGGACCTGGAGCCGGGCCGACATTTTCACCGCGGGGCCGCTCTCACCGCGGACGGTGACGACGCAGTTGTAGCCGTTGGAGCTGTTGTAGAGCAGGTAGGTCCACACGTCCCGGTTGATGAGCTTCTCCGAGTCGACGACGCTGTAGCCGGAGCCGCAGACGGCGGTCGGCGACGCGGCGAGGGCCGAGGCCTGCGGTGCCGCCATCACCGAGACGGCACCGGCCATCGCCACGGCACCGAGGACTGCGGTCAGTTTCTTACGCAAGGGACGATTCCTTCCATGGACCGAAATACCGGCAATCCGGTGGCGGGAATTTCTGCCCGTCTTCCCGGATGCACAGCCCGGATGCTAGGCAGTTCCGCCGCGGTCACGCCAAAGCGAAGTCCCAGATGGGGAGGGTCGGCGCAGCCTTTCGGCCAATCACCGGAAAGGCACCCCGCGAGCGCGTTCGCCACGATTTGATCGACGCCTCACTGCGGTCGGCCGGGCGTCCGGGTTCCCTTGTCCCTGTTGATTCCGATGTAGCGGCGGAGTATCGCGCCGGAATTCCGGTGTTGACGGAATGCCGCGGATGTGACGCCGGGGTTGCGGCGGCCCGCCCCGGTCGCCGGCGTCCCGCGGACATTGGCGTGAATGGGGCGTCCGGCGGATCGGCGCGGGTCTCAGCCGCCGGATGCCGCGGGCAGGCCGACCGCGGCCAGTTCGGCGCGCAGCCGCGGCCAGCTCGCGGCGAATCCGGGGTGGAGGCGGAGCGTGTCGATCTCGGCGGGGAGGCGCCACCGGTGGGCGCTGCCCTCGCCGTCGCCGCGGCGCGGGCGGAACGGCTCCTCGACGGCCGCGACGACCGTGTGGTACGCCCAGCCGCCGTGGTCGTCGACGAAGGTGTGCAGGTGGCGCAGGGCCGGGACGTCGCCGAGTTCCTCGGCGCACTCGCGGCGGGCCCCGTCCCAGGGGCTCTCGCCCGCGCGCAGCGCGCCGCCGGGGACGCTCCAGGTGCGGCCGTGGTGGACCCGCCAGGAGCGGCGCTGCAGCAGCAGCCTCGGCCCGTCGCACAGGAGGAGACCCGCGGCGCCGTACCTGCCCAGTGGCGGCACCCGCGCCGGTCCCTGACGAATCCCTCGCCGCTGTCGGCCATCCTGTCCCCCTGTCCGGTGTTCCCCGACGATCCTCCCCCGGCGGGCAGCTGCCGGGGGTTCGCTCCTTGTCCGAAGCAGTCGGTACCGTACGTGGTGTGCCCGTCCCCCTCTCCGATCTCGTCCGGTTGCGCCGCGCCCGCGACCTGATGGACCGCGAATACGCCCGCCCGCTGGACGTCCCGGCGCTGGCCCGGTTCGCCCTGATGTCGCCGGGCCACTTCTCGCGCAGCTTCCGCGCCGCCTACGGCGAGACGCCGTACAGCTACCTCATGACCCGCCGGATCGAGCGGGCGAAGGCGCTGCTGCGGCGCGGCGACATGTCGGTGACGGACGTCTGCATGGCGGTGGGCTGTACCTCGCTGGGCTCGTTCAGCTCGCGGTTCACCGAGCTGGTCGGCGAGAGTCCGAGCGCGTACCGCGCCCGCGACCACGACCACGGTGCTCCCATTCCGGCCTGTGTCGCCAAGATCTACACGCGGCCGGTCAGAAACGGAGAAGCGAAAGGCCCTGCCGGTCCGTAGCGTGAGATCCATGGAAATCAAGCTCTCGCAGTGCTTCATCGCCGTCGACGACCACGACAAGGCGCTCGCGTTCTACCGCGACGCGCTCGGTCTGGAGGTGCGCAACGACGTCGGCTTCGAGGGGATGCGCTGGGTGACGGTCGGCTCACCGACGCAGCCCGGTGTGGAGATCGTCCTGGAGCCGCCGCTCGCCGACCCGAACGCCTCGGACACCGACCGGCAGGCGGTGGCCGAGCTGATGGCCAAGGGCATGCTGCGCGGCGTCATCTTCGCCACGGACGACTGCGACGCCACGTTCGAGCGGATCAGCGCCGCGGCGGCGAGGTGATCCAGGAGCCGATGGACCAGCCGTACGGCGTGCGCGACTGCGCCTTCCGCGACCCGGCCGGGAACATGCTCCGGTTCACCCAGCCCCGCTCGTAGCCCCCGGAAGCACCACGGCCGGGGCGGCGCCGCGTTCTGCGGCTCCGCCCCGGCCGTCGGTCCGTCGACGCGGTGTCAGATCCGTTCGAGCAGTTCGGGGCTGTCCTCGACGACCAGGCGGTCCGCCGGGGCCACGCCGAGCGACGCGGCCGCGTACAGGAAGAGGTCCGGCGAGCGGCGGTGCAGGTGCGGCGCCGGTCCGGCCGTGCAGCGGGCCGTCCGCGTGCGGATCGCGCTCAGGGCGCCGCACGTGTCGCGGCCGTCGATCCGACGGACGGGAAGGCGTAGGGGCCCCTCCCGCTGCGGGGCCGCCGACGGCATGATGCCCTTGTCCGCCGTCCCGACCGCCCCCGACCGCCGTTCGGGTCCGCCGCAGAGTCGGGCCCGCGGCGGCCACTGCCGTCCTGCCGCCGAAAGGGCCCGCCCTGTGACGAGTACCGCCCCGACGTACGCGACCGCGTTCGCCGTCGATGCCGCCTCCGCCGAGGCGGCGCAGCGCCGTGTCCTGACCGTGCTGGTCGTCTCCCAGGTGCTCAGCGGGGCCGGGCTGGCCGCCGGGATCACCGTGGGCGCCCTGCTGGCGCAGGACATGCTCGGGACGGCCGGTCTGGCCGGGCTGCCCACCGCCCTGTTCACGGCGGGCAGCGCGCTGGCGGCGATCGCGGTGAGCCGTCTGTCCGAGGCTCGGGGGCGCCGTCCGGGGCTGGCCGTCGGTTATGCCACGGGGGCTGTCGGCAGTGCGGGTGTGATCGCCGCTGCGGTCGCCCACAGCCCGGTGCTGCTGTTCGCGGCGCTGCTGGTCTACGGGGCGGGGACGGCCACCAACCTGCAGGCCCGCTACGCCGGCGCGGACCTCGCGGCGCCGACGCACCGGGCCCGCGCGGTCTCCACCGTGCTGGTCGCCACCACGCTGGGCGGCATCGTCGGCCCGAACCTGGCCGCGCCGACGGGCTCCCTCGCCGTGGGGATCGGTGTTCCGCGTCTGGCGGGTCCGTTCCTGCTGGCCGGCGTGGCGTATGCGGCGGCGGCCGCCGTGCTGGCGGTCTGGCTGCGCCCGGATCCGCTGCTGCTGGCCCGCGCGCTGGACGCGGCCCGGCCGGCCGGGGCGGGCGGTGCGGTCGGCGGCGTGGAGCGGGCGGCCGGGGTGCGCGGCGCGGTGGTGCTCGGCGCCCTGGTGATGGTGCTCACCCAGGTGGTGATGGTGGCGGTGATGACGATGACCCCGGTGCACCTGCACGACATGGGCCACGGCACCTCGGCCGCCGGCCTGGTGATCGCGATCCATGTCGGCGCGATGTACCTGCCCTCGCCGCTGACGGGCCGTCTGGTCGACCGGTACGGGCGGGCCGCCGTGGCCGCCGCCTCCGGTGCCACGCTGCTGGCGGCGGGTGTGCTCGCGGCCTTCGCCCCGGGCGGGTCCGTCCCGTTGCTGGCGCTGGCCCTCGCCCTGCTGGGCCTGGGCTGGAACTTCGGGCTGGTCTCCGGCACGGCGATCATCACGGACGCGGTGCCGCTGGCGACCCGGGCCCGGACGCAGGGCATGGTGGACGTCGCGATAGCCGTGTCCGGCGCCGCCGGGGGCCTGGCCTCCGGTGTCGTGGTCGACCTGGCCGGCTACCCCGTGCTGGCGCTCGGCGGCGGGATCGTCGCGCTCGCGCTGCTGCCGGCCGCCGCCGCGACCGCCCGGGCCCGCTGAGCGCCGGACGGACGGCCGAGCAGGCCCGGCACGCGGGACTGCAGCCGCCGGAACGGTACCGGCGGCGGCAGCAGGTGCGGGACGGGACGGGCGGCCGGTGAAGGCCTCAGCCGGTGAAGGCCTCGACGACGGACCAGAGCGCGAGGCCGGCCATGCAGGCACCGCCGACGCGCTGCACCATGCGCAGCGGCACGCGCTTGGCGATGAACCGGCCGACGATCAGGGCCAGGGCGGAGACGCTGATCAGCGCGGCGGCCGAGCCGATGGCGGTGGACAGCTCGCCGTTGGTGGCGGCCAGGTTGGCGGTGGTGATCTGGGTGAGGTCACCCCACTCGCCGATGAACACGGCCATGAAGGCCGCCGTCCACACCGGCCAGAACCCGGTGACGGTGTTCCCCGCCTCGTCGGCGCCGTCGTCGTCACCGCCGCTGCGCAGCAGCATGAAGGCGCCGAAGGCGAACAGGGCCGCGGAGACGAGCTTGACGACGAGGTTGGGCAGCAGGCCGATCAGGCTGCCCGCGCCGACGGCGATCGCGACGTGGACGACGAAGGCGCTGGAGGTGCCGAGCCAGACGTAGAGCGGGCGCATCCGCGTGCCCATGGCCAGCGACGCGAACATCGTCTTGTCGGGGAGTTCGGCGAGGAAGATCAGGCCGAAGGCGGTGAGGATCGCCAGGGGGTCGAGGGACATCCGGGGGCTTTCTACTGGGGCCGGGTCGGACTTCCTTCGGCGATCACCCGTCGCGGGCGGTGCGGGGAGGACTCGGCCCGGCACGACGAGTCGGCCCCCGCCGTCGCGGGCGCCGGTCATGCCTTGGCCGAAGGTCTCGTCCACCGCGCCGCCGAGGCGGTGCGGCCCGGTGGCCGGGCCGTCCGCTGGTGTGCGGGCGTCCAGTATGTCGACCTACCGGTGTTGCGGGATTACTCCCCTTCGCAGTCTCCAGTGTACCGAGGCTGTGCGGCGCCCAGGCCTCCGGGTCGGGCCGTGCGGCCGCGGTCAGTCGACGGCGGGGCTGCGGCGTTCGAGCAGGACGACGTCCCGCCGGCGGCCGTGGTGCCGGCCGGCGCGCTCGCGGGTGCCGACGACCCGGAACCCGGCCCTGGCGTGCAGGACGAGGCTGGCGGTGTTCTCCGGGAAGACGCCGGACTGCACCGTCCAGATGCCGGCGGCGTCGGTGGAGGCGAGCAGGGCCCGGAGCAGGGCGAGGCCGACGCCCCGGCCGTGCGCGTCGGGGTGGACGTGGACGGAGTGCTCGACCACGCCGGCGTGGGCGGGCCGGGCGGAGACCGGGGAGACCGCGGCCCAGCCCAGCACCCGGCCGCCGCCGTCGACGGCGACCAGGCGGTGCTGCGGGAGTCGGGCGGCGTCGAACGCCGCCCAGTCGGGGGCGGTGGTCTCGAAGGTCGCGTCGCCGCCGTCGATCCCGAGCCGGTAGATCGCGAGCACCTGCCCGGCGTGCTCGGAGAGCATCGCCGTGACGGTCACCGGCGCGCTCATGCGGCGGCCCGGGAGCGGTCGGTCGGGATCACGGGGCTTCTCCTTCGCGTGCGACGCTACGGCCGGGGGCGCGGGTCGATCCGACACCTCCGGGCCTCCCCCGCCCCTGTTCGGTTCTGCGATCGGCCTGCCCTGGGCCCGCCCGGGCGGTGGGCCGGAGATGCGGGCGGGCGACGGGCGGGCCAGGCTGGGAGTGATGATCCTTAGGTAAGCCTAACCACAGGGGGCCGCGGTGCTCCCCGGGAGGGTGTGTCATGTCCGGTCCGCAGATCGCCCTGCTCGGTGCCGTCGCGGGTCTCACCATCTTCCTCGGCCTACCGGTCGGCCGGCTGCGCCGTCCGGCGCCGCGGCTGCGGGCCGCACTGAACGCGACGGCGATCGGCATCCTGCTGTTCCTGCTCTGGGACATCCTCGCCGCGGCCTGGGAGCCGGTCGACACCGCGCTCGCCGACCACGACTGGGGCACCGCGGCGCAGGACGGCGCGGTGCTGGCGGCCGGCCTGACGGTCGGTCTGATCGGACTCGTCCGCTACGACCGGTGGGTGGCCCGGCGCAGCGCGCCCGCCCCGCCGCTCTCCGCCGGCCCGGGCGCCGCGGCGGCCACCGAGCCGGCCGTTCGGACGCGTTCCCGTGCGGCGGACCTCGCGCTGATGATCGCGGTGGGCATCGGTCTGCACAACCTCGCCGAGGGCCTGGCGATCGGCAGCGCCGCCGCGGCGGGCGACATCTCGCTGGCCGTGCTGCTGGTCGTCGGCTTCGGCCTGCACAACGCCACCGAGGGGTTCGGCATCGTCGCCCCGCTGGCCGCCGCTGGCGAGCGGCCCTCCTGGGGCAGCCTGGCGGTGCTCGGGCTGATCGGCGGCGGGCCGACCTTCGTCGGCACGCTCATCGGGCAGCAGGTGGTGGACGAGACGGTGAGTGTCGCCTTTCTGGGCCTGGCGGCCGGCTCGATCCTCTATGTGGTCATCGAGCTGCTGGCCGTCGCGCGGCGGGCGGCGATGAAGGAGCTGACCACGTGGATGATCCTGGTCGGTCTGCTGCTCGGTTTCGGCACGGACGCGGTGCTGGTCGCCGCAGGCGTCTGAGCGGCCTGCCTCGCTCCCCCGTTCAGCTGTCGGACACCGCGATCGTCCAGGGTGCGGCGGGTTCGGATCCGTCCCGGGGGGGAGTGCACGATGTCCACACCGACAGCGCAGGCCGGGCCGCCGCGGCTCGGACGGCACCTGGGCCTGTTCGACGCGGTGGTGATCGGCCTTGCTGGCGGTGCTCGGCCCGAAGGCGCTGGGCGAGGCCTCGGCTCCGCTGGCGGAGGCGGTCCGCGCGGCGGGCGCGCCTGGTCTGGTCCCGGTGGTCCGGGCGGGGGCGGCGGTCGCGGCGCTCGGCTCGCTGCTGGCCCTGATCCTCGGTGTCTCCCGGACCACGCTCGCGATGGCCCGCGACCGGCACCTGCCGCACGCGCTGGCCGCCGTCCACCCGCGGTTCCAGGTGCCGCACCGCGCCGAGCTGGCCGTCGGGGCGGTGGTCGCCGTGCTCGCCGCCACGGTGGACGTCCGCGGCGCGATCGGCTTCTCCTCCTTCGGCGTCCTCCTCTACTACGCGATCGCCGACGCCTCGGCCCTCACCCTCACCTCCGCCGAGCGCCGCCCGCCCCGCGCCGTCCCCGTACGCGGCGTCACGGGTTGCCTGGCCCTGGCACTGGCCCTGCCGGCCACCTCCGTCCTGTCCGGCTCCGCAGTCGTCGCCGTCGGCGCCGCCGCATACGGCCTGCGCGCACCCTGCCCACCCGCCGCTGACCCGGCCCGCTGGCCCGGCCCGGGCTCGCGACCTTAGGGTCGTTCCGGCGGCGGCAGCGGCGTCCGGGTGCGGGGTCAGGGCGCGGGCGCCGGCCGTCGGCGCATTCGTGCGCATGGGTGGGGGCGGGCGGCCGATCCGTGCGGTTCACGGGAGGCCGCGGTGGGTGGGGGGACGATTCGGGGACCGTCTACCCAGGAGGAGTGGCCATGTCGGCTCCCGTTCATCTGTCCGCGCTGCGCGAGTCGGCCGAAGAGCTGCGACCTGGCCTGGTGGAGCTGCGCCGGGCCCTGCACCGGGAGCCGGAGATCGGGCTGGACCTGCCCCTGACCCGGGCCCGGGTGCTCGCGGCGCTGGACGGGCTGCCGCTGGAGATCACCCTCGGCGAGAAGCTGAGCTCGGTGACCGCGGTGCTGCGCGGCGGCCGCCCGGGCCCGGCCGTGCTGCTGCGGGCCGACCTGGACGCTCTGCCGGTGCAGGAGACGGCGGCGTTGCCGTACGCCTCGCAGGTACCGGGGGCGATGCACGCCTGCGGCCACGACCTGCACACCGCCGCGCTGGTCGGCGCGGCGAAGCTGCTGGCGAAGCGGCGGGAGGAGCTGGCGGGCAGCGTGGTGTTCATGTTCCAGCCCGGCGAGGAGGGCGGCGGCGGCGCGGAGCTGATGGTCGGTGAGGGGGTGCTGGACGCGGCCGGCGAGCGGGTGGTGGCGGCGTACGCGCTGCACGTGGGCGCGGCACTGCTGCCGGGCGGCTGGGTGGCGAGCCGGCCGGGCCCGATCATGGCGGCCTCGGACACGCTCCGGGTGACGGTGCGGGGCCGCGGCGGCCACGGGTCGAGCCCGCAGCTGGCGCTCGACCCGTCCCGGCGGCCTGCGAGGCTGTGCTGGCGCTGCAGACGGTGGTGACCCGCCGGTTCGACGTCTTCGACCCGGTGGTGGTGACCGTCGGCACGTTCCACGCGGGCACGGTGGAGAACGTCATCCCGGACGAGGCGGTGTTCGCGGCGACCGTCCGCTCCTTCTCCCCGGAGGCACGGGCGCGGGTCGCCGAGGAGTCGGTGCGGGTGGTGCGCGGTGTCGGCGAGGCGCACGGCATGGAGGTGGCGGCCGTGTGGGAGCCGGGCTACCCGTTGACCGTCAACGACCCGGGCGAGGCGGCGTTCGCCGCGGACACCGCGCGGGAGCTGCTGGGCGGCGACCGCTACGTGGAGATGCCCAGGCCGTTGGCGGGCTCGGAGGACTTCGGAGTGCTGGCCGAACTGGTGCCCTCGGCCTACCTGATGGTCGGCGCCTGCCCGGCCGACCGTGATCCGTTCACGGCGGCGTACAACCACTCGGCGCAGGCGGAGTTCGACGACGCGGTGCTCCCGGACGCGGCGTCCCTGCTGGCCGCCCTGGCGCTCGGCCGGCTCGCCCGCGGCTGACGCACGGACACACCGCTCGACGACCGAGCCGCCCGGGGTCCACGGCCCACGCCCCGCCGTGACCGGCCCCGGGCGGTTCGGCGTGTCCGTCGGGGGCGGGCCGCCGGCTTCACCGCCCGTCCCGCTCGCTTCCGTTCGGCCACGGGTCGATCGGGACGTAGCCGTGGGCGCGGCCGTCCGCGGTGAGCAGGCGGCCGACGAGTTTCACCGTGCGGAGCGTCACCAGCCGGTCCCGTACCCGCAGGTCGGGGATGCGCCGGGTCAGTTCCTCCTCCAGCCTGCGCAGTTCGGGGAGGCGGTGGACGATCAGGTAGAGCGCCAGGTTGGCCTGGCCCACGGTCACCGCGCACATCCGGGCCTGCGGCAGGCCGGCCAGCCACCGTGCGGCCTCCTCCAGGCGGCCGGCCGGGGCGTCCAGCCAGAGCAGGACGGCGAGCGGGCTGCCGGTGACCCGCGACGAGGCGTCGCAGCGCAGCACCATCCGTCCGGAGTCCCGCAGTTCGGCGAGTCGGCGGCGGACGGTGGAGGTGGGCAGGCCGGTCCGCCCGGCGAGTTCGGCGTACGGCATCCGGCCGTCTCCCCGCCGAGCGCCTGCATGAGCGCGAGGTCCTCCTCGATCTGCCGGGTGGCGCGCGGGTTGCGGACGGTGCCCGGGGGTTCGGCGATCGCCCGGCGCTGTTCGGCGTCGAGGGCGCCGCCGCTCCACCGGCTGCCCTCGCGGAGGGTCCGTTCGACCAGCGCCGTCCGGGTGCGCCGGATGCCGGGGACGGCGCAGATCTGCTCCAGCAGGTGTCCGGCGAGGGCGGCCGGGTCGGCGGCGGCAACGGTGAGCAGCAGGTCGGCGCTGCCGGTGACGATCTCGACGGAGGCGATCTGCGGGTGTCCGGCCAGGGCGTGGGCGACCTCGGACACCCGGCCGGAGCGGCATTCGACCTCGACCAGGGCGGTCAGTCCGCGGCCGATCCGGTCGGCCGAGGGGTAGCAGGTGACCCAGGCGTCGCCGTCGGCCTCCAGGCGGGCCCAGCGGCGGGAGAGGGTGGCCGGGTCGACGCCGAGCGGGCCGGCCAGCCGGGACCACGGTGCCCGCGGGTCGACCCGGAGGGCGTCCACCAGGGCGAGGTCCAGCTCGTCGATCATGGCCGATCCTTGCGCGGAGGGGGCCGCAGATGCGAAATCGTGCGGCTGGGGCTCGTCGGCCCCCAGGTTAGCCATCCTTACGGCCACCCCCACCGCCCCCTCCGGCCCCCACGGATGTGCCCATGACCGATACCCTCCCCGCCGCGGTCGCCCCCGTCCGGACCGCGGTCCGCGCGACCGTCCCGCTGCTCGTGCTGGTGGAGTTCGCCAGCGGCGTGCTGCAGGGCGGCTTCCCGATCCTGCTGCCCCGCCTCGGCGAACGGCTGCACCTCGACGCGGCCGATCTCAGCCTCGCCCTCGGTGTCGAGTTCCTGGTCTCCGGTGTCGCCGTCCCGCTCACCTCGCGCCTCGGCGACCTGTACGGGCACCGGCTGATGCTGCGTGCCACCGTCGTGCTGACGATGCTCGGCGCGCTGTGCACGGCGCTCGCCCCCGACCTGCCGGTGCTGCTGCTCGGCCGTGCCCTGGCCGGGTTCCTGGCGTGCTGGCTGCCGCTGGAGTTCGCGATCCTGCGCGACGGCCTCGGCGAGGAGCGCGGCGGACGGGCGGTGGGCCCGCTGGTGGGTTCGCTGACGGTCGGCTCGACGCTGGGCGCCCTGGCGGTCGGCGGGCTCGGGGCCGGTGACGGCGCCACCCGTCCGCTGCTGTGGGCGCTCGCGGTGCTGCCGCTGCTGGCGCTGCCGGTGGTGTGGTGGCTCGTGCCGGACTCGCGGACCCGCATGCAGAGCCGGATCGACTGGCCGGGCGCGGTGCTGCTCTCGCTGGGCCTGAGCCTGCTGCTGGCCGGGCTCGGCGGCAGCGCCGTCCTGCCCGGGGCGGTCGCCGTGCTGCTGCTGGTGCTCGGCCCGGTGCTGCTCGTCCTGTTCGTCCGCCACGAGCTGCGCGCCGACGGGCCGATGGTGGACGTCCGGCTGCTGGCCCGGCGGGCGACCGCGCCGGTCTTCGCGCTGAGCTTCCTGCTCGGCTGCGCGCTGTACGGCGCCCAGGGCCCGACCCTGGCGTTCGAGGCCGCGGACCCGGCCGAGACCGGGTACGGCCTCGCGGCGGTGCCGCTGCAGCTCGGGCTGCTGTACCTGCCGCAGACGGTCGCCGCGATGGCCGGTGCCGTCCTCGCCGACCGGCTGGCGCGGCGGTTCGGCGCGGCGGGCGTCCTCGCCGTCGGTTTCGCGCTCTGCGCCGCGGGCTACGCGGCGATCGCCGCCGGCCACCACGCGTTCTGGCAGTTCGCGGTGCCGGGCGCGGTCTGCGGCTTCGGGGCCGGGCTCGGACTCAGCCTGTTGCCGGGGCTGCTGATGCGGCGCCTGCCCCGGGACCAGACCGGGATCGGCACCGGCGTCTACAACACCCTCAAGTCGCTGGCGGGTGCGGCTGCCGGCGCCGGTGCGGCCGCCGTCCTGGACCACCTGCTGCTGCGCCCGGGCGTGGCGCAGGAGTCCGCCTACACCGCGGTGTGGACGGTCTGCGCGCTCGCCTGCGCGCTCGGCACGCCGATCGCCCTGGCGCTGCGGCCCCGCACCCGCTGACGTCCGCTACTGCCGCCCGACCGGGTCGGCAGGGCGGCAGTAGCGTCGGACCAGCTCCTCGTGCCCGGGGAAGCGGCGCAGCAGGTCCTCGGCCCGGCCGAGGGTCATGTCGGCGTAGTCGAAGCCGGGGACCACCGCCTCGCTGATCAGGCCGTGGTCGCCCGCCGTCAGGTGGGAGGCCTTCCAGACGCCGCCCGGGACGGCGAGGGTGAGGAGCTGGCCGCGGCCCGGGTCCTGGCCGAGGACGGCGCTCTCGTGGCGGCCGTCCGGGTGGAGCAGGTGGTAGGTTATCGGGTCGCCGTGGTGGTGGAAGTGCAGGATGTCGGACCGGTTGAGGTGCCAGTGCCCGATCGGCGACCGACCGGTCAGCAGGTAGTGGATGGAGGTCACGGCGTACCGGTCGCCGGCGGGTGTCGGCACGGGCGGCCGGTGGTCGGCCTGGTAGGTGCGCCGGAAGTAGCCGCCCTCCACGTGCGGTTCCAGGCCCAGTGCGTCGATCCACTGCTGTGCCGTCGTCATGGTGCCTCTCCGTTCTCGGTGGTCGGGTGTCCCGGCTGCTCCTCGGGTACCTCGACGATCACCAGGGTGCCCCGGCTTCCGGCCCGGACGGAATGCCGCGCGCCGGCCGGGACCCAGGCCATCTCGCCCGGTCCGACGGTGGTCTCGGTCCCGTCGACGACGAGTTCGAGCCGGCCGTCGAGCACCAGCAGGGCTTCGGCGGTGGGGTGGGACTCGGTGTCGAGCGGCCGTCCGTCCATGCGCAGGACTTTGACGGCGGCGCCGCCCACCCGGCCGAGCGGGTGGGAGTTCCAGGCGGCGGGCAGTGCGGCCGCCGCCGCGGCCAGGTCGACGGGTGTCACGGCGTGCCTCCTCTGCGGTGCGCGCCGTCCTTTCGGGCGGGCGTCCGCGGTGCGGGTCGAAGGGATGCCTGGAGGCTATCCGGGCGGAGCCCGCGATTGGTCGACCGTTCGGTAAAACCTGGCGTGGCCTGACGACGGCTCAGGGCCGGGCGGCTTCGAGGGCGGTGATGGTGTCGGTGAGCCAGGCGCGCTCGGCCGCGCCGGAGGCTCGGGCGACCAGCAGCATGCCGCGCCGGAAGGGGTTGGGCTCGTTCTCGGCGGTCACCGGTGCGCCGTCGCCGTCGTAGAAGAAGCTGCTGGGTTCCTGGAGGAAGGCGAGGCGGCGGCGGAGCACCGCGGCCTGCCGGGCGGGGTCGGGGAGCAGGTCGAGGAAGGCCGCGACGGTGAAGAAGCGGATCTGGTCGGAGATCTCCACGGGTTCGGGTTCGGCGAGGCGGCGGAGCAGCTCGGCTCGGCCGGCGCCGGTGAGTTCGAGGACCTGGCGGGGGGCGGCGCCGCTGCCGGGTTCGGTGCGACGGTGGAGCAGGCCGGCCTTCTCCAGGCGGGTGATGGCGGGGTAGAGGGCGCCGTCGCTGACCGGGCGGATGTGGCCGGTGAGCCCGGTGATGCGGGATTTGAGCTGGTAGCCGTGGAGCGGCCGGTCGTACAGGAAGCCCAGGATCGCGAGTGTGAGCACGGCCCGTCCTTGTCGGAGTGGTGTTCCCGTCGGTGTTGTGTTCCCGCCGCCCGCCATGCTACCTCTAATCGAGATACCTCGATTAGAGGTATTGCGGTTCGGGGGTCCGGACCGCCCTGACGGGCACCACGGGGGGACACATGCGGAGGCTGTCGGCACTGGCGGGGCCGGTCTATCTCGAACTGCTGTCGGGGGTCGCCGCGTCCGTCGTCGGCACGTTCTGGGTCGCCGGCCTGGGCGGGAACGCGGTCGCGGCGGTGGCACTGGGCGGCGCGGTCGAGAACCTGCTGCTGGGCCTGATCCTGGTGGTCTCCTCCGGCGCCGCGCTGCGGCTGTCGCACGCGCTCGGCGCCGGGGACACCGCCGCCGCCGGGCGGGTCGCCCGCGCCGCCTGGCGGCTGTGGGTGGCGGCGGTGCTGCTGCTCGCCGTGCCCGGCTTCCTGCTGCGCGAGCCGCTGGCCCGGCTCTTCCTCGACGGGCCGGCCGCCGCCCTCGCGGCCGCGTACTTCGCGGTGGCGATGCCCGGCCTCGCGGTCTTCTTCGCCCAGCGGGTCGCCGACGACCTGTTCAAGGGTATTGGTGACACCCGCACCCCGATGCGGCTCGCCCTGCTGGGCAACGGGCTGCTGCTGGTGCTCGATCCGCTGCTGGTGCTCGGCCCCGGCCCGCTGCCCGCCCTCGGGGTGACCGGCGCCGCCGTCGCCCTGGTCGCCTCCCGCACGGTGGCACTCGCGGTGACGCTGGCCCTGCGCCGGCGCGCCCCGCTGCGCGCCCCCGGCGGCCGCGGCGCGGCGACGGCGGGCCGGGTGCTGGCCGCCGGGGCCCCGTTCGGGATCGACTTCACCGCGCGGATGGCGGTCGGCACCGCGCAGCTCGGCCTGGTCGCGGCCTTCGGCATCCCGGCGGTGGCCGGGTACGGCATCGGGTACCGGGTGCTGCTGATCGCCACCATGGCCTTCTACGCCGTCCGGCAGGCCGCCGCGATCGAGGCCGCCCGGCTCGCGGGCGCGGACCGGCCCGGCGCGCTCGCCGCACTGACCCGGGACACCGCGCGGCTGGCCGGCGCCGCGGGGGCGGTCGCCGCCGCCTTCTGCGCCGGTGCCGCCGTACCGCTCGCCGCGCTGTTCACCGACGACCCGGCGGTCGCCGCGCAGACCGTCGGGTACCTGCGGATGGCCGCGCTCTACCTCCCGCCGTACGCGCTGGTCGTGGCGCTCGGCGGGGTTCGGCAGGCGACCGGGCGGGGGCGGGCCCTGGTGGCGGCCACGATGACCGGGCTCGCCGTCCAGCTCGCCGCCGCCCACGGGCTGTCCGGCCCGGCCGGCGTCGACGGCATCTGGGCGGCGAACGCGCTCGGCGCGCTCGTCCAGCTCGCCATGCTGGGGCTGCTCCCCCGCCGCGGCGCGGATCGACGGCCCGCCCCGTCCGGCGCGGGTCTGTCGAGGACAGGGACAGCGCAGGCGGTGGTCAGTCCGCGACCGCGCCGCAGGTGATGTTGACGGACGCGGCGGTGATGCTCCCGGCCCGGTCCGAGGCGAGGAAGGCCGCGACGTTGCCGACGTCGGCCAGGTTCGCGGCACGACCCAGCATCGTCCTGCCCACGATCATCCCGGTGATCGCCTCGCGCCCCGGCTCGGACGCCGGGATCGTCTCGGGGATTCCCCCGGTGTGCAGGGTCACCACGCGGATGCCGTGCGGCCCGAGCTCCGCGGCGAGTTGCCGGCGCAGGGTGCCGGTCGCCTCCAGTGCCACCTGGAAGCCACCGATGAAGTAGTCGCGGATCGGGTCGCGGCCGCCGTCCCCGCCGAAGTTGAGGATCACCCCGGACCGCCGCGGGATCATGTGCCGGGCGGCGGCCCGCGCGGTCAGGAACATCGACCGGACGGCGTTCACCACCGGCCGTTCGAACAGCTCGAGCGACATCTCGGCCAGCGGGGTGCCGTGCACGTCGCCGTACGAGATCAGGTCGAAGGAGATGTCGATCCCGCCGAACCGCGCGGCCACCGCATCGGCGTGCCGGTCGACGGCGACCTCGTCGAGGGCGTCCACCACCGCCGTCTCCACGGCCCCGCCCGCCGCGCGGATCCGCTCCGCCGCCCGGTCGAGCGGCCCCTGCGTCCGGCCGGCCAGGTGCACCCGGGCGCCCTCCCGCGCGAAGGCCAGCGCCACGGCACTCCCGATCGCCCCGCCGCCGCCGTAGATCACGGCGTTCCTGTTCTCCAGCAGCACCCGTCCTCCTCCTGCCCGGCCCGCCCCGCCCCGTCCGGAGAACCCGGCCTGCCCCCTCCAGGGAACCGGCCGGCCCGCCCGCCGCCCGGCAGCCGGCCCCGGCGCGTCCGGGTGAACCCCGCGCCCCAACCGCCGGGCACCGCCTGCTAGCCGCCGATACCGCCTGCTAGCTATCCTGGGCGGCATGGCGAAGCAGACGAACATCCGGTTGGACGACGAGGTCCGCGCGGCCGCCGAGGAGCGGGCCAAGCGGCGGGGCCTGAGCCTGCAGGGCTACGTCGCCGACCTGATCGAGCAGGACGTGAACGAGTCCCGGGCCGCGTTCCTGGCCGGCGCCCAGGCCTTCATCGCGTCGTACGCCGCCGCCTTCGAGGAGGAGTTCGGCGAGGACCACTACCCCGGCCTGCCCGCCCCGGCCGCCCACGAGGCGTCCCGGGACGCCGCGTGAACCTCAGGGTCGACCTCGCCTGGATCCTCGCCCTGGCCCAGCAGATCCCGGGCGACCCGCAGGTCGTGGACTACGGCGTGCCGATCGCGGCGGAGGCCCGGCACCGCGCCGAGGTCCTCGGCCGGGAGGTGTACCCGGAGCCGCACCACAAGGCGGCGGCCCTGCTGTGCGAACTCGCGCGCAACCCCAGCCTGGAGGTCCGCAACCTGCTGTACGCGGCCGCCGTGACCGCCGCCTACCTCGCGGCCTGCAACCTGCCGGTCAAACCGGGTCTGGACACCGTCCTGCCCCTGGCCCGGGAGGCCCGCGACGGCCTGCCGGTCCGCGAGGTCGCCGCCCGGCTGCGAGGCTGGACCGACTGACCGGCCCCTCCCGGGGGGCTCGTCCGCGCGACAGGCCGTCAGGGCCCGGTCCGGGTCCCGGCGGACCGGGCGGCGACGCGGCGGAGCCTGTCGGCGAAGTGGGCCTGCGGGTCGGGCGTGAAGCGGTACAGGGCGACCATGGCCGTGATGACGACGTCGCACAGTTCGTCGGCGACGTCGGCGTCGGTGTGGGTGATCCCCTTGCGGGGATTCTGGCCGAGCATGCCCGCGTAGGCGGCCACCGCCTCGCCGGCCTCCTCGGCGATCTTCATCAGCCGTAGGGCGGTCTCCTGTCGCCCCGTCCCGTTCGACCGGTCCAGCCAGGCGACCTGTCCCTCGATCAGCTGCCAGACGTCCGCCTGTTCCTGGCTGTCGGTCATGTCGTCTCCTCGGTCATCCGGGTGGGCGCTCTCGCAGCTCCACCTGCCCCGACGCGGGGGCGGACACGCTCCCCGCGAATCAGGCGGTGACCTTGCCCGCGGCGACCAGCGCGGTGAGGGCCGTCCGCTGGACGTAGGCGAGCAGGGTGACGGTGAGGGCGGCCATCACCACGGCGAACAGGACGTGCTCGAGCGTGGAGGCGACGGCGAGGCCGAGGGCGCCGAGCAGGACGTGGCTGCCGATCCGCAGGGCGACCAGCGCGAGGGCGACCTTCCGGGTGCCCTTGCCGCGCCACAGCAGCTTCGCGAGCCGCAGCCGCTTGCGCAGCAGCGTCAGCGAGACGGTCACGTTGGCCGCCACGAGGACCACGAGGGCGGGCCAGGCGGACGGGAAGGCCCGGAGCAGATCGAAGGCACCGGCGAGGACACCCTCGAAACCGAAGAACCAGGTGGGCAGCCGCATCTCGCCGAGGCCGGGCGGTACGGTGGCCGCCGCGGCCGTGGTGTCGGTGTCGGCCGTGCCGGTCCCGGTGCTGCTCATGGTGTCCCCCGCTGTCCTCGTACCCGCCCGGGGCGCCCGCCCCGGTGATGATCACCAGTGTGGCCGAGCGGCGCCGGTACCCGGTAGGGACGTCGCGTCACCAGCCGGACATGACAGACGTCATACCCCCGCGGCGGCGCCGGGCGCGCCGGCCGTCACCACCTACGGCGCCAGCAGTGTGCGGTAGTGGTCGATCTTCTCGGCGAGATGGCCCTGCTGGGACTGGAGGTGGGCGATCCGCTCGAACCGGGAGGGTCTGTCCGGGGCCGCGGTCGGGCGGCCGTGCGGCGCAGTCTGGACCGGCTCGGCACCGACCGGCTCGACCTGCTGTACGGCCATGTCGACGACCCGGCGACGCCGCTGCGGGAGACCGTCGACGCCTTCGCCGGGGCCGTCGCCGACGGACTGGCCGAGCAGATCGGCATGAGCAACCAGGGTGTCGGGCGCTTCGCCCGCTCCCGCGAACTCGCCCGGCGAGACGGCCTCCCCTCGTACGTGGCGCTGCAGCAGCGGCACACCTTCCTGCCGCCCGCGCCGGACGCCGACTTCGACTACCAGGTGTCGTTGGACGAACCGATGCTGGCGTACGCGGCGGACCACCCGGAGGTGACGGTGCTGGCGTACAGCGCGCTGCTGAACGGCGCCTACACCGATCCCGGCAAGCCGCTGCCCGCCGAATACGACCACCCGTGGTCGGCCCGCGCGCTGGCCGAACTCCACGCCGTGGCGAGGGAGACGGGCGCCACCGCCAACCAGGTCGTCTACGCCTGGCTGCTCGGTGGTTCGCCCGCCGTCCTCCCCCTGGTCGGCGTCAGCCGGCTGGGCCAGCTCGACGAGGCCCTGGACGCCGTCGACCTGGATCTGACGTGCGCCCAGCGAGCCCGACTGGACGCCACCCGGGCCGTCGCGAGGCTCGGCCGAGGCCGGTCGCCGCTGCACGGTGACGGCGTCGCGAGCGGATGTGACGGCGTGCCGGCTCACGGCCGGGAGGCGGTCAGCAGCCGTGCGGCCGTCTCGGTGCCGTCGGTGCGCACGGTGCGGGCGACGGCCTGGGCCCGGGCCGCGGTCTGCGGGGCGAGGGCGCGGGCGAGTGCCTCGGTGAGGGAGGCGGTGGTCGGTGTGCCGGGGGTGTGGGCGACGCCGGTGCCGAGGTCGTGGATGCGTCCGGCCCAGTAGGGCTGGTCGACGTGTTGGGGGACGACGACCTGGGGGGCGCCGGCCCGGGCTGCGGCGGTGGTGGTGCCCGCGCCGCCGTGGTGCACGACGGCGGCGATCCGCGGAAGAGCCGCTGCTGATTGACCTCGCCGATGGTGAGGCAGTCCGGTCCGCCGTCCGGCAGGGCGAGTTCGGCCCAGCCGCGGGAGAGGATCACCCGGCGGCCGTGCGCGCGGGCCGCTCCGACCATGGCGGCGGCGAGGCCGTGCGGGGCGCGGATGCTGCCGAAGCCGAAGTGGACGGGCGGGTCGCCGGCGTCGAGGAAGTCCGCCAGTTCGGGCGGCAGCGGGCGTTCGTCGGGCAGCAGCCAGGCACCGGTCTGGACGACCTCGTGGTCGGCCGGTCCGGGCCAGGGTGCGAGCACCGGGTCGGCGGCCAGCCAGGGGGTGCGGGTGTAGAGGTGGCTGCGGACGTCGTCGACCGGGGCGAGGCCGGCCGCCGTCCGGTGCCGGTTGATCGCGTCGCGCCAGGTCTCGTTCCAGCGGTCGGCGTCGCGCGCCCAGAGAATGCGGTTGCCGACGTTTCCGTCCGGCGTTTTCTCGCCGCGCATCGGATACACCGGCGGTGCGTGGTGCGGGGAGGGCAGGAAATTCGGGCAGTAGGCGGCCATGGTGTAGGGAATTCCGCTCTCCTCGGCCACCGTCGGCGCGGCGGCGACCAGGTATCCGCCGGCCAGGACGGCGTGGCAGCCGCGGGCCGCGGCCCGTACCGCGTCGAACTGCGCGGCGACGGACTCCTCGACCATGCGGCGCCGCTGCTCGGGCGTGGGCGGCGCCGCCGCCGGGTCGCGCCTGCCGGTGGGGCGCAGCACGGGGCCGACCGGGGTGAACGGGATCCCGAGCCCTTCGCCAGCCCGCGGAAGTCGGGCGGCGCGCACACCCGGGCGTCCTCCCCCGCCTCGCGCAGCCGGGACGCCAGGGCCAGCACCGGTTGGACGTCGCCGCGCGACCCGATCGCCGTCAACAGCACACGCATGGACGGAACTCCTCCGCAGTCCGGAACAACGGGCCGGGCACGGCGAGTTCGAGCGCATTCGTCTCGTACTCGCCGTGCACCGGAACCCTTGACGGTCCGGAATTGTGGACCGTCACCAGGGCCTTGCCGCAAGGCCCCACTCGGATATACGTTGAAAGCGGGGAGGATTTCTCCCGCCGTCGCGACGAGCGGATTCCACCGCCCGCGGCGGTCAGCTGCCGACGGATTCCCGCTGCGGGGCGGACGCCGCGACCGGCGCCGCTGCGGGCACCGCCCGGCGGGTCGGGACGAGCAGCGCCGCGAGTGCGGCCGCCAGGCAGAACACCGCGAGCAGGGTGAACCCGTGGGTGTAGCCGGACTCGTACGGGCGGCCGGAGGCCTGCAGGTGGCCGGTGACCAGACCGGTCATCAGGGCCGCGCCCATCGAGCCGCCGATGGTGCGGATGTTGGCGTTCATGCCGGTGGCCGCGCCGGTCTGGGCGGCGGGGACGCTCTGCACGACGAGGTTGCTCATCGAGGCGAAGGCGAGGCCGATGCCGAGCCCGAACACGCCGGCCGCCAGGGCGACGTCCGAGGGTGCGTGGTGCCGGGCGGCGAGCAGGGCGCAGGCCGCGGCACCGAGCAGGGCGCCGGTGACGAGCTGTGCCTTGGCGGGGAAGCGGCCGGCCAGCCGTCCGCTGAGGATGCCGGAGACGAACATCGCGACCAGCATCGGCAGCATCAGCAGCCCGGCCCCGGTGACGCTGGAGCCGAAGCCGTAGCCTGCCGACGCCGGGGTCTGGACGAAGCCCGGCAGGAAGGCCCACACCGCGTACATGCCGCCGCCGAAGAGCAGCGCCGCGGTGTTGGTGGTCCACACGGCGGGCAGGCGCATCACGCGCAGGTCGATCAGCGGGTTGCGGGAGCGGGCCTCGCTGAACGCCCAGAGGGCGAAGAGGACCGCGGCGGCGGCGAGCAGCGCGAGGACGGGGGTGGAGCCCCAGCCCCACTTCGCGGCCTGGCTGACCGGCAGGAGCAGCGCGACGAGCCAGCCGGAGAGCAGCACGGAGGACAGCCAGTTGACGCTGCCTTCGGTGCGGTTCGGCGACTCGGGGACGTAGCGGTGGGCGATCAGGGCGGTGACGGCGACGACGATGACGGGGAACCAGAAGAGCCAGCGGTAGTCCAGCGCGCCGACGATCGGTCCGGCGAGGACCATGCCGAGGCCGCTGCCGACCGCGATCACGGCGGACAGGTTGCTGATCCCGGCGGGCACCCGGCCCGCGGGGAACTCGTCGCGGATGATGCCGAAGGAGAGCGGGAAGAGCGCGCCCGCAATGCCCTGGAGGACCCGGGCGATGATCAGCACGGTGATGTTCGGGGCGAGGGCGGCCACCAGGCAGCCGACGAGCAGGGCGACCAGTGCGGCGACCAGGGTGCGCTTCTTGCCCACCTGGTCGCCGACCCGGCCGAGGATCGGGGTGAAGACGGAGGCGGAGAGCAGGTAGGCGGTCATGACCCAGGTGACCGTGGACTGCGAGGTGTGCATCGCCTCCTGGACGATCGGCAGGGCGGGCGTGATCAGCGACTGGAGCAGGGCGAACACGCCCGCGCCGGTGGCGAGCACGCCGAAGGTGAGGCGGGGTGACTGGCGGTTCATCGAACCCTCTCGGGACTCGGAGCTCGGGACTCGGGACGCGGCGCGCGGGAAGGGCTGCGCGCCGCGGGCAGGCGGGAGCGATAGGGGCGGTCTGGTGGTCAGCCGGTCGCGGGCGGTCACCGAGCGGGTGACCGGGCGGGCGACCGGCACGACGAAGGGACGGCCCGTCCGTACGCGGCAGGCCGAAGCGAGGGCCCCGGTGCTAAAGTCGAGGCATGCCTCCAGATTAGCGGAGGTGAGCCTCCGGTTCAATCCGGGCACCGAAACGAGGTCACCGTGCCGGACCAGATCGTGGTGAGCGAGTTCCTCGCCGCCCAGCGCCCGCGCCGCGCCGACGCCGCGCGGAACTTCGACGCGCTGCTCGTCGCCGCCCGCGAGGCGTTCGCCGAGCACGGCGCCGACGCCTCCCTGGAGGACATCGCCCGGCGCGCCGGCGTGGGCATCGGCACCCTCTACCGCAACTTCCCGACCCGCCGGCACCTCTTCGAGGCGGTGTACGCCAACGAGGTCGACGACCTCGGCCGGGTCGCCGCCGAGGTCTCCGGCGAGCCGCCGTGGGAGGCGCTGGCCGCCTGGCTGCGCCGGTTCGTCGACTACGCCATGACCAAGCGCGCGATCCGCGAGGCGCTGGACGGCGAGTTGACGGACGTCTTCCTCGCCTGCCGCCAGTCCATGTACGACGCGGGCACGCCCCTGCTGCTGCGCGCCCAGGAGGCCGGCGAGGTGCGCGACGACATGAGCATCGACGACCTGCTGCGGCTGGTCTCCGGCATCACCTCGGTCGCCTTCCCCGACCTGGAACAGCGCGACCGGGTGCTCGGCATCGCCCTGGACGGGGTGCGCACCACGAGGTGAGCCCGGCCCGGCGGCGGCCCCCCGGGTGAAGGAGCGGCCCGGGGGCGGGCCTCCGTCGGCGCGGGAACAGCCCGCGCGGCGCTCCAGCCGCTATCCAGGGTTCATGCCGCTTTCGCACCCCCGCACTCCCCGGCCCGGCGGCCGGACCCCGACCCGGCAGCAGGTACGGGTGTCGGCGCGGCAGGTACCGGCGCGGCGGGAATCGCAGCGGCGGGTACCGGCGCGTGGGGCGGCGGGGAACGGCGGTACGGCATGCCGGTGAGGCGGCCGGGGCGCGCGCGGCCGGGCCGCCCGGCGGCGAACGGCGCCGGCGCCCCGGCGGGGCTGCGGCGCCTCTCCGACTACGCCTGGCGGCTGCTCGTCGTCGCGGGGGCCGCGTACCTGGTGCTGGTCATCCTGGGGAAGTTCCACCTGATCACGCTGGCGGCCTTCCTCGCGATGGTGGTCACCTCGGTGGTCCGGCCACTGGTCGACCTGGCCGCCCGGGCGGTCCCCCGCCCGCTCGCGGTGCTGATCGGGCTGACCGTCGCCCTCCTGGTGCCGGCCGGGCTGCTCGCGCTGATCGGCGAGACCGTGGCGAACGAGCTGTCCAGCCTGACCAACGAGTTCCAGGGCGGCCTCGACCGACTGGAGAAGGCGCTGGAGGGACCACCCCTGCACATCGCCCACGGCACCTTCGACGACCTCCAGCGCAAGGTCACCGACTTCCTGTCCGAACACCGCTCGACCCTGATCAGCACCGCCGTCAGCGGCGCCGGCCGGGTGGTCGAGGTGGCGACCGGCGCCGCGCTCGCGCTCTTCATGTCGGTGTTCTTCCTGCACTCGGGCGAGCGGATGTGGCGGTGGACCGCCGGCCAGCTGCCGGCCGCCGCCGGCGACCACCTCGACCGGGGCGGCCGCGCGGCCTGGCGTACCTTCGCCGGCTACACCCGGGGCATCTTCATCGTCGCGGCCAGCAACGCGATCATGGTCGGCATCGCCCTTCTCCTGCTGCGGGTGCCGCTCGCCCTGCCGCTGACCGTGCTGGAGTTCCTCGCCTCCTTCGTCCCGCTGGTCGGCTCGCCGATCGCGATGCTGATCGCCTCGCTGGTGGCGCTGGCCGCCCGCGGGCCGGTGATCGCGATCGTCGTCCTGGCGCTGATCGTGGTGATCGGCCAGATCGAGGGCCACCTCCTGCACCCGCTGGTGATGAGCTGGGCGGTCAGCCTGCACCCCGTGGTGGTCGCGGTCTCGGTGCTGGTCGGCAGCATCTCGGCCGGGGTGATCGGCGCGGTGGTCGCCGTCCCGGCGGTGTCGGTGGTCTGGTCGGTGTACGCCGAACTGCGGGGTCCGCGACCGGCCGTACCGCCGTCCTGACTCTCCGCAGGCCTGTTCCGCGCGGGTCTTCGCGCTGGCGCGGCGGTCGTCGCGGAGGTCGAACGGGGTGCTCGCCGGCCGCTCTGAGACCGCGGTCACGGAACGCACCGTGGCGGGGCGTCGACGCGCTGGCGAACTGCGTCCTCCGGGCCGGTGAGGGTGCTCACACGGCAGGGGCCACCACGACGGCGCGTCGTAGACGTTCGCCGCCCGGCCGCCCGGGTTCCGGTGGTGGGCCCGCGCATGCCGGCCGACCCGGCCGCCGGGGCCGCGCGGCAGGCCCGGGAGGGGGCTGCCGAGGACGGCGCGGGGTACCGCCGGGGGGTGTATTCCCGTTCCACGGCGCGGGAGTTCGCTACGACGGCGGGTCGTATCAGGGGGCCCTTGGCGGCGGGCGAGCGGTCTGGCAACTTTGGCCGAGTCGTCAGCCGCACCGGCACCTGTCCCGCCGGGTGTGGCTCTACGCCGAGTCCCGCCCTCGGTCCCAAGGCCCCTGTCCGGCCCGGGAACGTCGGCGGGCGGGACACCGGCCCAACCCGATTGAGGTCCTGTTCTACATGCCCGCTTTCAAGCTTCGTATGCGCACTTCTGCTGTTCTTCTTGCCGGCGCCGCCGGTGTCACCGCCCTGGGCGCCGGCCTGATGCCGGCCACCGCCTCCGCCGCGACCCCGTCGCCGCAGGCCATCGCCGCCCAGATCGTGCCGGCCAACCAGCTGGCCTCGTTCAACCAGATCATCAGCCACGAGTCCAGCTGGAACGTGCACGCCACCAACCCGAGCTCCGGCGCCTACGGCCTGGGCCAGGCGCTGCCGGGCTCCAAGATGGCCTCCGCCGGCGCCGACTGGAAGACCAACCCGAAGACCCAGATCAAGTGGGCCTACGACTACATGAACTCCCGCTACGGCAGCCCGAACGCCGCCTGGTCCTTCTGGCAGACCCACCACTGGTACTGAGCCGACACCTCGGCACACCACCAGTACTGTCCGGCACCGCACGACCACTCCCGCACCGCCCCGGCGGCCGGACAGGGACCACCGGGGCACCCGAAAGGGGCCCGGCGCATCGCGCCGGGCCCCTTTCGGGCATTCCCGGACGCCCGGCCCGGCACGGGGCACCGGGCCGGGGCTGTGGTCAGGCCGGCCATTCGGCCGGTGAGGCCTCCTGGTCGTTGCCGCGGACCCAGACGGTCGAGACGCCGAGCACCGTCCGGATCACGGCGAACCCGCCCTCCCAGCCACTGGGAAGGCGCAGCCGGCCGCGGCGGATCGCTCCGCTGGACAGCTGGGGGTCGCGCCCCTGGAGCGTTCCCGTCCAGCTCGGCAGGCCGTAGCGCGGGAGGTCCCCGGTCAGTTCGGCCTCGACCCGGATCTCCCGGCCGTCGGCCAGGAGCAGCGCGGGGCCCCGGTACACCGGCGAACTCATGTCACCGACTGTGCGCGCGCCCCGCGGCCGGTGCAAATCCGGGCGGCGCCCCGCGCCACATCGGGGTGCGCCGCAGGGGCGGGGCTTGCGAGACTCCTGCGCATGGCTCTGACCCAGCAGCTCGCGCGGGTGTCCCCCGAGTACCTCGACCGGTGCCGTCGCGCCGCCGCCGACTCCGCCGACGGCGACCCGCGGTGGGACCCTCCCGCGGCAGACCTGCTCGACCTGGAGTGGGCGGCCTGGGGTCTGGAGCGGTACCTCCGCCGAACGGGCGCAGCCCCCGGTCTCGCCGACACCCTCGACCGCACCACGTCCGGCGACGGCTCCGCTGACATCGCGTTCCTGGATCACGTCACGGTCTACGACGGTTTCGGCGATCCCCCCGCCCTGCTCGCACCGGACGCGGTGGCCGGGATCGTCCGGGCGCTCGACGCGGTCGACACCGCGGACATGCTGGCGCGGCTGCCGCGCGACCCGTCCGAAGCCGCGCGGATCTGCGGCTTCGACGGGTTCCGCGGCGGCCTCGCGGCCCACCTCCTCCAGTACTTCGACGCGCTGCGCGACTTCTGCCGCGGCGCGGCGGCCCGTCGCCTCGCGATCGTGGTCTGGGTCGACTGAGCGCGCCGGCTCTTGCACAGGTGGACGTTGTTGTTCTTGGCCCAGCGGAGGATCTTCTTGCCGTTATGGGCGGAGAGGTTGTCCAGGATCACGTAGACCGGGGTGCCGTCCGGGCGGGCGGCCCGGATCGATCGGAGTGCGGCCAGGCTGTTCGCGGTGCCCTTGCGGCGGTGGTTGACGCCCCACAGGGTGTCGTCGCCGACCGAGTAGCAGCCGTGGAAGTAGGCCACGCCGCGGTCCGCTTGTAGGTCGCGGCCGAACGGTCGGCTCGTTCCCGCTTGCCCAGCAGGACCCCGCGGTCGGGCGGATGCCGAGCGGACCGAACTCGCCGAACGCGAACGTGCGGTCTGGGACTAGCTAGGCATTCGCCGAGCGCCGCCTCCCGGTCGACCGGACCGAGGCTCGCCACGCCGGCACGTAGCCCACCGAGGCCGGAGGCGAGGTTCCGCACGGGACCGGAGCGTCAGGCGTGTTCCGCCGAGCCGGTGAGCCGGAGTTTGCGTTGGGCCCGCTGGTAGAACGTGGTGCGGCCGAGTCGCACGACGCGTGCGGCGGCGGGCAGCATGGTCACCGCGATGACGTCGCCCGGTGAGACGTGGCCGGCCAGGAGGCCGTCGGCCTCGATGGCGAGGTCGCCGCTGTGCGGCAGGACTTCCAGGTCGAGTCGCTCACCGCTGGAGAGGAACACGGAGCGGTTGAACGCGGCGTGCGGCGCCACGGGGGTGATCAGCAGCCCCTCCGCGTTGGGGGAGACGATCGGGCCGCCGGCGGAGAAGCTGTACGCGGTGGAGCCGGTCGGCGTGGCGACGACCACCGCGTCGGCGGTGTAGGCCACGAAGGGCTCGCCCTGGACCCGTACGGCGACCGCCGCGGACTTGTGTCCTGGGCTGCGCAGGAGCACGACGTCGTTGAGTGCCGTCTCCTGGGCGGCCCCGAAGCGGGCGTGGACGCCGGAGCGGGCTTCCACGGTGAAGCGGCGGGCGTCGATGGCGTCCAGTGCGGCGGGGAGTTCCGGGATGTCGACCTCGGCGAGGAAGCCCAGGCGTCCGACGTTGACGCCCAGGACCGGCGCGTGGCCCCCGGTCGCGAGCCGCATGGTGCGCAGCATGGTGCCGTCCCCGCCGAGGCTGATCAGCAGGTCGGCGCTCGTGGTCATCTCCTCGGCCCCGACCGGAATGGCCTCGCAGCCGATCCGTGCCACCTCCGCCGCCAGGCCGAGGACCTTCGTTCCCCGGGCCCGGCTCCAACGGACCACGGCCTCCACGGTGGGCGCGCAGGTGCGTTCGGGGTGGAGTACCAGCCCCACTGTGCCGATGAATCCCATCCGGGGCACCTCGATGTCGGCCGGGCCACTGCTGCTCCCTCCAGTCACGCACGGGCGGTTGCCATCTTCAAGGTCACCGCCGGGCCCTCGTGATCCTGTCGGGGGGCATCGCTTCCCGTCGGCTCGTCTCTGTGCGGCGGGGCCGCCCGCTGCCGCCCGTCACGGAATCTCTGTGCGAGCCGGCTGGTTGGGATTCGGATAAACAGTCCGACGGCTTCGACGGCGTCGATGTGCCGAACCGGCGCCCGGCCGAGCCTTCATCGGGAGGCGTGTCCGATGGCTGACAGCCCGATCCGGGGGATTGATCCCTCCGCGCGGCCGAGCGGAGACGGGTGTGTGGAGTGCCTGGTGGGGGACGGGCCGGGGTGGTGGTTCCACCTGCGGCGATGCGCCGCGTGCGGGCACATCGGCTGCTGCGACTCCTCGCCCTCGCAACACGGCACGAGGCATGCCCGCGAGGCGGGGCACCCGTTCCTGGCCAGTTTCGAGCCGGGAGAGGCGTGGTTGTGGAACGTGGAGACCGAGGAGTACTACGAGGGGCCGGAACTGGCGGCGCCCTCCGCGCACCCGGCGTCGCAGCCGACGCCCGGCCCGCGAGGCAAGGTTCCCGCCGACTGGCAGCTGCACCTGCACTGAGGTGCTCACAGCGGCGGGGCCGGCAGCCGCGGATCCGTGATTCCACCCGGGCAGGCGAGGCGGCCGACGTCCCAGCCGGCACGGGCGGCTCCGGCCCGGTAGGCGCTCTCGTAGAAGGCGAGGACGGTCGCCCGCGGATCGGCCTCCGTACGGGCCGCATCGTAGCGCAGGACCGCCAGGGGACTGTCGTTGAGCTCGATCCACTGTGCGGATGCGGGTGTGAGCGGGTCCTCGGCCAGGTGCGCCGGCGCGGGAGTCGTGTAGGAGTAGAAGGCCGGTTCACCCAGGTCGGCGTCCCCGAACCAGAACCCGAAGCTGATCAGCTCCCGGGAGTACGCCTCGCGGGTCACCGGGTCCACCTGCGCCGGCTGGTCGACGGTGTGTCCGGAGAACCGGGTGTGGGCAATGTCGAGTGAGTGCCAGAAGAGGTGGACGGGGCTGACCTTGCCCGAGAAGCGCGCCGCGAACTCCTCCAGCACCAGCCCGACCTGACTGAGCACCAGCCAGTAGCGATTCGCCCAGGCGGGCTCGTAGGTCGCGTGCTCGAAGTCCTCGGCGAACGGCCGGTCGGAGTCGGCCAGCCGGTAGGGCCGGGGAACCGGGAGCTCCACCCGGACACCCAACGCTGCCAGCGTCTCCAGGGTCTGCCGGTAGAACGAGGCAACGGACTGGCCGAGGAGCGGGAAGGACTCCGTCCTGCCGTCCGCCGTCGCGACGACCAGCCGGTGTCCGACGAAGTCGAAGTCGATGGTGAAGATCGGGTTGCCGTCGACCTGTCCCATCGGCCGCGTGGTGATCCCGCGCCCGGTCAGATGGAAGGGGACGTTCCACCAGTGGTTGCGCCGCACACTCGCCGCAAGGCGGATCTTGCCCACCACCTGGGCGAAGCGGTGCAGCGTCTCCTTCGTGTCCCGCCACTCGGCGAGCGGCATCGGTGGGAACAGCTCCATCGCGCGTCCCTCCTGCCCGTCGGCCGCAGTTCCATGATGACCACGGTGGTCCGGACGCGCAGACGGTGGCCGGATCCAGCTGCCGTCAGGACGAGCTACTCACAGAGGTCGGTGGCCGCGTCGCAGGCTTCGGAGGCCAGGTCGACGTCCCGGACGTCACAGGCAAGGCGTGTGAGATGGCTGCGGAAGGCTTGGCACTCGTTGTCGTCGAGCGCGCCGAGGAGTCGGTCCTCGGCCTGCCTCACCCGCTTCCGCAGAGTCTGGAGGGTCTCCACGCCCTGGGTGGTGGCGACGATCCGGCGCTGGCGCCGATCGCCGGGGTTGAGCTGTCGCTCGACCAGACCCGCCGTGACGAGGTCGTCGATCAGGTAGGTCATCACCGTGCGATCGATCCCCAGATAGGTGGCCAGGGCCAGCTGGCTCGGCTGGTCACCGCGGACCACGGCGGAGAGCACCTGATAGCCGCGCGGGCCTTGAGGGATGTCGTCCAGGACCGACGCGACGGCCCTTCGGTAGGCACGTGCCAGGACAAGGAGTGAGAAGCCGAAGTCGCCGGTGAGGTCGCCCGCATCGGCCGCCTGGGTCTTCGGTGTCGCCGGTGTCCCGGTGCTCATACGGGAATGGTACCCAGCTTCTCGCGGTTGAACAGATCATCTGAGTACAAGACGATCTGTCCGCAAGAAGGCGAGGAACGTCATGCTCAAGATCGGCATCATCCTCGGCAGCACCCGCCCCAACCGCAACGGCGAACAGGTGGCGAAGTGGGTGCTCGACATCGCCTCGCGCCGCGACGACGCCGACTTCGAACTCATCGACCTCCGCGACCACCCCCTGCCGCACCTCGACGAGCCGCTGCCGCCGTCGCTCGGCCAGTACCGGCACGAGCACACCCGGCGGTGGGCGGACGAGATCGCATCGTTCGACGGGTTCGTCATCGTGACGCCGGAGTACAACCACGGCGTTCCCGCCGTGCTGAAGAACGCGCTCGACTTCCTGTACGCCGAGTGGAACAACAAGGCGGTCGGCTTCGTGTCCTACGGAGGGGTCGGCGGCGTCCGAGCCGTCGAACAGCTGCGCCTGGTCGCCGCCGAGCTCCAGATGGCCGACGTGCGGCAGCAGGTCGCGCTGTCCCTGATCACCGAGTTCGAGAATTACCACGTCTTCAAGCCCGGCGACTACAACCTGCCCGCCCTGAACACGATGCTCGACCAGGTCATCACGTGGAGCACCGCACTGGCGCCGCTCCGCGTCCCGTCACCCGTCGCCTCATGAACGGGCCACCTGCGGCGTCTCAGCCGCAAGACGTCAGACCCGACAGGAAAGCCCTGTAGCCGGACACCGCCAACTCAACCGACGGAGAAGGGCACTCGGGCCCGAGATGGCCGCGCCTCGCAGGGCGGCTGCGAGGCGGATGACGGCCTGGCTGAACGGCTCACCGACTGGCTCTGCGGAAATGAGACTTTCCCGATGTTTCCCCCAGTCCTCGACTGCCCGGATTGCTGACGGGCGGCCGGCTCACCACGGGCGCGAAACTCCGGGCGGCGCCAACTCTCAGCCCGGCGGCATCGAGCGTGGGCGTGATTCCGAGGGAAGGCCGCCTCTGCGAAGCCGCCGCCTTGCCGTCCTCCGGGCGCAGAGCGCCGCGCGAGGGCGTCCAGGTCGTTCGCCGCACATCGACGGAGGACGCCCTCGTCTCGTGTCAGTAGGTGATCCCACGGGCTCTTCCAGGGATCCGGGTAGCACCCACTGCGGTGGCTACGCGTCACCGTCTTTGCGCAGGGCCTGGATGAACCAGGGATACACCGGAACCAGATTCGGTACGACCTGCCAGCCGTTGAGGATCCACACCAGCCGCCGGTACCTGTCCACCTACGGATCGTGGGCTTCTTCGAACTGCTGGGCCAGCCAGTCCCGGAACTCCGTGTCGGGGGTACGGGCGAGCACCTTGGCGAAGCGGTGCACGAGGTTGTCGATGACGGGTGCGGCCCTGTCGCTGAGCGGGTCGGTGGCCGACTCCACGGCCTCGGCCAACGTCCGGCGGGTGAAGTCCATCAGCTCCTCGCCGGCCTCACGCTCGATGCCGAGTGGGCGGCCGGCGGCCTGGAACCCGGCCGTCCGGCGCATCCGGGCGCGGAAGTCCTCGTCGCCGATCAGCTCGGCGAGTTCCGCCCACGCGGCGATCTGCTCGCTGGTCGGGTCGTCGGGGAGGTCGGGCGTGGCAGCGCAGACCATGGCCACCTCGGCCTGGTCGGCATCCACGGTGCCGAAGGTGCCCTCCACGGAATCGTCGATCAGGCGTCGGCGTTCGGCGCCGGACAGCTGAGTGAGCCTGTGCATGAGCTGGGTCTCCTCGGGATCGGACCCGCGTGCGGCCACGACTCGCAGCACGTTCCGCCGCAGTTGCAGCACCCGGATCTGGACGTCGAGGGCGTCGGCGTGCGCCGCGGCGACTTCCGCCACCGAGAGCTCGCGGGCCGGGCCCCGGTCATAGCCGCGCCGCCGTGCGGACCAGGCCGGCCAGGGCGAGGGAGCGGCTGTGCGCGGGCCAGGCGATGTGGGTCACGACGGGAGGCGCGTCGGTCAAGGGGACGGCCGCGTGCTCGGCCCACAGCCAGGAGCGGGCGGAGTCGGGGACGACCGCCACGGTGCGTCCGAGGGCGATCAGTTGGGCCAGTTGCGTCTGGTTGTGGATCTCGGGGCCCGGGCCGGGGGCGTAGGTGCCGTGGGTGGGCCAGCGGGCGAGCGGCAGGTCGGGGACGTCCCTGACGTCGGCCAGGGACAGGGTCTCGCGGGCGGCCAGCGGGTGCCCGGCAGGCAGGAGGGCGACCTGCCCCTCGGTCGTGAGTGCCTCGCTGTCGAATCCGGCGAGGGAGTTCCACGGTGTGTGCATCAGCGCGACATCGGCACGTCCGTCGCGCAGCAGCTCCTCCTGCTCGCACATGCCGCACAGCAGCACCTCGACCTCGGCGCTGCCGGGTTCGGCCGCGTAGGCGTCGAGGAGCCTGCGCAGCAGGTCGTGGGACGCGGCGGCCTTCACCGCGAGGACCAGCTGATCGCGGGGACCACCAGGGCTGTCGGCACCGCCGGCGCGCCGGGTGCGGCGGGCGGCGGCAGCGGTCGCGTCGAGGGCTGCCCGGCCCTCCTGCAATAGCACCTCTCCGGCACCGGTCAGGCGGACACCACGGCGGTTGCGCTCCAGCAGACAGACCCCGAGGCGCCGTTCGAGCTGCTGGATCGCCCGCGACAGCGGCGGCTGGGCCATGCCGAGGCGCTCGGCGGCGCGCCCGAAGTGCAGCTCCTCGGCGACGGCCACGAAGTACCTCAACTCGCGGGTTTCCAGGGTGTCCACGGCCGCAGCATACGCGGTGATACCTGACAGGTATGACAGGGCACCGTATCGGTGTTGGCCGCGCCACTGGGCCGCGAGCCACCATCATCGGCATGAGCGAAACGATGATCGCGCTGGTGACCGGCGCGAACAAGGGCATCGGGTACGAGATCGCGGCCGGGCTGGGCAGCCTCGGGTACCGCGTGGGCGTGGGAGCCCGTGACGCGGCCCGACGCGAAACCGCCGTCGGAAAGCTGCGCGCCGGCGGCGTGGACGCCTTCGAGGTACCGCTGGACGTGACCGACGGCCAGAGCGTCATCGATGCCGCAGAACTGATCGAACGACGGGCCGGCCGCCTGGACGCCCTGGTCAACAACGCCGGCATCTCGGGCGAGATGGGCCCGGGGTGGGTGCAGGACCCGACCGTGCTCGACCTGGAGGTGCTCCGCACTGTCGTGGACACCAACGTGATGGGTGTCGTCCGGGTGACCAACGCGATGCTGCCACTGCTGCGGCGCTCGGCCTCGCCGCGCATCGTCAACGTCTCCAGCAGCGTCGGCTCCCTGACCCGGCAGGCGGACCCGGACATCGAGGTCGGCCCGATCATGGCGGCCTACGCGCCGTCGAAGTCCTTCCTCAACGCCCTCACCTTGCAGTACGCCCGGCAGTTCGCCGGTACGAACATCCTGATCAACGCCACCTGCCCGGGCCTGGTCGCCACCGACTTCACCGGCTTCCACGGCCCCCGCACTCCCGAACAGGGCGCGGCCACGGCGATCCGGCTCGCCACGCTGCCCGACGGCGGCCCGACCGGTTCGTTCTTCGAAGACGACGGCGTCGTGCCCTGGTGATCACGAACCCGCTCTGAGTCGACCGGCTGGGGGATCACCGCCCGGATCCCGCGCCGACGCGGGTGCTGGCGGATGGCCCTCGACCAGTAGGCCCGGTCCGCCAGGACCACGAGAGGGCGAGTCCGTGGCCGCCCGATCACCCTGGGCACCCGCAGGGCAGCCATCACATGGTCGAACGCGGGCGCGTCGCCTGCCTGGCCGGGCGTGAGGTGGAAGCACAGCGGGCGGCATCGGCCGTCCGCGGCGAGGTGGATCTTCGTGGTCAGCCCGCCGCGGGAGCGTCCGATTGCGCGAGCAGGTCGCTCCCGGTGTCGCCCGACCCGCGCGGGGCGGGCACCGTGGGCACTGCTCCGAATCTGGTCGGGATGATCCGTCCAGCGCCGTAGGCCGTCGTCATGGCGGACAGTCCGCCCGGCCGGGCGGGCCCGTGGGGCGGAGGCCGGAAGGGACCGGGGTTTGCGGTTGCCGCGGGGCAAGGTTCTAGGGTCGGGGCATGGTGGACGGCCCGGAGTTGCTCACGGTCGGTCAGCTGGCACGTCGTGTCGGGCTGACCGCCAAGGCCTTGCGTCACTACGACCGGGTGGGGCTGCTGGCTCCCGCGGTGGTGGACCCGGACACGGGGTACCGCTTCTACGGGGCCGAGCAGATCGCGCACGCGCGGCTGGTCCGGCTGCTGCGCTCGGTCGACCTGCCGCTGGAGCAGGTGCGGCTGTGCCTGGCCGACCCGGACGACGAGTCCGTGGCTGCGCGGGTGCTCACCGAGCACCGGCGCCGGTTGCGGGCTCGCCTGGACCGGGTCCGGGGCGACCTCCACCGCATCGACCATCTTCTGGCGGACGGAGTCACCCGAGCCATGACCGACAGCCCCGCGCAGCCCGCCCCCACCGGCCCCGACGAGAGCGAGCGCCGCCTCGCCGTCGAGTTGTTCAACGGCGTGTGGCGGCTGCTGGAGAAGGAGGACCGCAGCGCCGAGGAGGACGACCGGATGCTGCACATGGCCCATGCCTCGCGCCACCACTGGGGCCAGGTCGGTCAGCCGGTGAACCTCAGCCGCGGCGAGTGGCAGTGCTCGCGGGTGTACAGCGTGCTGGGCCGCGCCGAGCCCGCCCTGTACCACGCCCGGCGGGGCCTGGAGATCTGCCGGGCCCACGGCATCGGCGACTGGGACCTCGCCTTCGCCCACGAGTCGGTGGCCCGCGCGCACGGGGTCGCCGGCGACCGCGAGCAGGCCCGGGTGTGGACGGAGCAGGCGCTGGCCGCCGCCGAGGACATCGCCGAGGACGACGACCGCGAACTGGTCCTCACCGACCTGGAGTCGATCCCCCACCAGCCGCGCTTCTGGTGACACCGGGCCGGTGACCGCGGCGGGTGTCGTCCGGCCTGCGTGGCGGCCTTCGCGGCCCGGGCCTCAGGGCAGCCGGGAGACCTGGTAGTGGGCGATGGACCAGCCCCCGGCCGTCCGGCGCAGCAGCACGCCGAGGTGGACGTCGATGGTCGGGCGGTCGGTGAAGGCGAAGTCGACGGCGAGGTAGCCGAGCAGGAGCTCGTCGGCGGGGCGCCGGGTCTCCAGGATCCGGTACTCGGCGGTCATGCCGAGCGGCTGCGCGCGGTAGTAGTCGGCGATGCCGGCGCGGCCGACGGTGTAGGGGTGCAGGCCCTGGAAGATCGCGTCCTCGGTGAAGCAGGCGGCAACCTCCTCGGGCCGGTGGGCGTCGACCGCCGTCTTCCAGCGGTCGAGCAGGCCGCGCAGGTCCTGTTCGTCGCGGGGGGTGCCGCTCATCGGGCCGCCCCCGGCCCCGGGTCGTTCGGGTGCGGTGAGAGCGGAGTGACGGTGTCGTGCCGCCAGGCGCGCAGCGGCATCGAGGCGAGCACCTGCTCCAGCCGTTCCTCGTCGGGTGCGTCGAACAGCCCCCAGGTGCGCCACTGCCCCGGCGCGAGCGGCGGCCGCCACAGCCGCAGCAGGCTGCCCGCGGCGGCGAGTTCGCGCGAGCGGGCCGCCTCGCGGGCCCTCATCTCGGCCACGGCCTGCTCGGACGTGCCGTCCGGGACGGTGGTCACCATGTCGACCAGGTACTCCATCGCGCCCTCTTCTCTGTCCGACTCGGAGTATCGGCGGCCCGGCCCGCCGCGGGCGCCATCGACACGCCGCGCCGTCGCCGGGGCGGGCTGCTCGCCCCGGTGGCGTCCGCCCGGGGCGTGCTCTGCTGGAAGCCCCACCCGATGACGGTCCGTCAGCCCGCGCCTGGAGCGCTGAGCGGCGCCGTCCGGCGCCGTCCGCGCGGACGGTCCCGGGACGCGGTGGGGCGCGCCCCGGGACCCGCGAGGCGGCCGGACACTGCTCGGCCGGCCGCCCACCGGCGCGACGGCCGCGGTGGTGTGCCGATGGTAGGGGCGGGTGATGCCGGTGTCACCGGACCGGGTGATGGGAACGACCGATGCGTCACCTCCGATGGCTGCCCGGCGGGGCCGTCCTGCGCCTGCACCCCGTCCGGGCAGCTCGGTCTCCCTGCCGGAGGTGACGGGGAATCCGGTCGGCCATGCCGCCCCCACCAGCAGGGAAGGGCATTGCGCGGCCGCCCGCACACCCATTATCGTCATGCTGACGCAAACGATGGAGGGGGACCCCGTGTCCGTCGCCGACACCCTGGGCGGGCTGCTCGCGCCGCTCAACCACCAACTCTTCCTGCTCGGGCAGGACGCCGTCACCGCGGCCGAACTCCTGGGCTTCGCCACCGGGGCGGTCTGCGTCTGGCTGTGCGTCGGGGCGAACGCCTGGAACTTCCCCGTGGGCATCGCCAACAACCTGTTCTTCTTCGCGCTGTTCTGGAGCGCCCGCCTCTACGCCGACGCCGCGCTTCAGATCGTCTTCCTGCTGCTGGCCGCCCACGGCTGGTACCGGTGGCTGCGCGGGGGCGAGCGCCGCACCGGCCGCGCGATGGGCCACGCCTCGCCGACCACCCTGCTGGTGCTGGCCGCGCTGCTCGTCCCGGCGACCTGGGGGCTCACCCTGCTGCTCACCCGGGCGAACGACAGCGCGCCGTTCTGGGACGCACTGACCACCGCCCTGTCGCTCGCCGCGCAGTGGCTGCTGAACGCCAAGCAGCTGGAGAACTGGTACCTCTGGATCGCCGCCGACCTGGTCAACATCCCGCTGTACGCGGCCAAGGGCCTGGTGCTGACGGCCGTGGTGTACGTGCTCTTCCTCGCCATGTGCGGCATCGGGCTGCGCGGCTGGCACCGCGAACTCACCGCCGCCCGTCCGCTCGCCGCCCGGGCGGGGGTGCCGGCATGAGCGCCGCCGCACCCGCCGCCGGCCGGTTCGCCCACGGCCTGGTGATCGGCAAGTTCTACCCGCCGCACGCAGGCCACCACTTCCTGGTCCGGGCGGCCGCGGACGCCTGCGAGCGGGTCACGGTGGTCGTCATGGCGGCCGCCTGCGAGTCGATACCGCTGGCCGACCGCGTCGCCTGGATCCGCGAGCACTGGGTCGGCGAGCCGCACGTCGCGGTCGCCGGGATCGCCGACGACCTGCCGGTGGACTACGACAGCGCCGAGGTCTGGGCCGGGCACGTGGCCCTGATGCGCGAGGCCGTGGCCGCCGCGCCGCCCGCCCGGCCGGTCGACGCGGTGTTCAGCTCGGAGCCGTACGGCACCGAGCTCGCCCGCCGGTTCGGCGCGGCGCCCGTCCTGCTGGACGTGCCGCGGGACACCTTCGCCGTCTCCGGCACCAAGGTCCGGGCCGACCCGCTCGCCCACTGGGACGACCTGGAGCCGCCGGTGCGGGCCTGGTTCACCCGACGGGTGGTGGTACTCGGCGCCGAGTCCGGCACCACCACTCTCTCCCGTGACCTGGCGGCCGCCCTCCGCGGCCGCGGCGGCCCGCACGCGGCGACCCGCTGGGTGCCCGAGTACGGCCGGGAGCTGACCGCCGCGAAGCTCGCCGTCGCCCGCGGTCTCGCCGGCCCCGGCGGGCCGCCGCCGACCGTGTTCGACCTGGAGTGGACGGACGCCGACTTCGAGCTCGTCGGCCGCCGGCAGAACGAGGCCGAGGAGCGCGCCGCCCGTTCCGGCGGGCCGGTGCTGGTCTGCGACACCGACACCCTGGCCACCACCGTCTGGCAGGAGCGCTACCGGGGGCGCGCCACCGGGCCCGTCCGCCGGCTCGCCGAGGGCCTGCCGCCGCGCGCGCTGTACCTGCTCACCTCGGACGAGGGCGTGGCCTTCGACGACGACGGGCTGCGCGACGGCGAGCACCTGCGGCCGTGGATGACCGGCCGCTTCCGCGAGGTACTGACGGCCGCGGGCGTGCCGTGGCTGGAACTGCGCGGGGACCGGGCCGAGCGGCTGGCGCGGGCACTGCGCGCCGTCGACACCGTGCTCGCCGAGGGCTGGGGGCTGGCCGACCCGCTGGGCTGATCCGGCTGGGCTACTGCGGGTTCGCGCAGGAGGGGCAGAGGCCGCGGTACGTGACCTCCACACCCGAAAGGGTGAATCCGAAGCGCTCGGCCTCGGGCAGGCCGGCCATCGGGTCGCCGGTCGGGTGGACGTCGCGGATGGTGCCGCAGGACTGGCAGACCAGGTGCTGGTGGGCGTGGTGGGCGTTCGGGTCGTACCGCTTCGCCCGCCCGTCGGTGCTCACCTCGATCACCTCGCCGAGCGAGACCAGCTCGCCCAGCGTGTTGTAGACCGTGGCACGGCTGATCTCGGGCAGCATTTCCACCGCGCGGGCGTGGATCTCGTCGGCCGTGTAGTGGATGTGGTCGCCGTCCAGGACCTGGGCGACGACCCGTCGCTGCGCGGTCAGCCGCCAGCCGCGGTCCCGGAGTCGTTGCAGCAGGTCACTCATGGGGGGAGGGTATCAGGCGGCTGGATTCGGCTGAAGATTTGTGTCTCCGTTGACTTAGACAAGGTCTAATGTAGGGTCGAAATCGGCACTCTGAATGGAAGAGGACGACCTGAAGTTGCTGCTCGTGGCTGCCTGTCGGACGACGAGGACGGATGCGCCCCACGCCGGCCGCAGGGTCTCGGAGACCGTGGGCGCGACCGGCCCGACTCCCGTCCGGGACCGACTCCCGGTACGGACGTCCGCCGGTCCGAGCGCGCTCGCTTCTTCCCGCCGGCACGACTTCGGAACCGATCGTCCAGCCCGGAAGGATTCACATGTCCGAGAACCCTGACGCAATCGTCACCGACGCCAAGACGGAGGGGGCCGGCGGCTGCCCGGTCGCCCACGGTCGTGCGCCGCACCCGACCCAGGGCGGCGGCAACCGCCAGTGGTGGCCGGACCAGCTCAACCTGAGGATTCTCGCCAAGAACCCGGCCGTGGCCAATCCCCTCGGGGAGACCTTCGACTACGCCGCCGCGTTCAAGAGCCTGGACCTCGCGGCCGTGAAGCGGGACCTCGCCGAGGTGCTGACCACCTCGCAGGACTGGTGGCCGGCCGACTACGGCAACTACGGCCCGTTCATGATCCGGATGGCCTGGCACAGCGCCGGCACGTACCGGATCAGCGACGGTCGCGGCGGCGCCGGCGCGGGCCAGCAGCGCTTCGCCCCGCTCAACAGCTGGCCCGACAACGCCAACCTCGACAAGGCCCGCCGCCTGCTGTGGCCGGTCAAGAAGAAGTACGGCCAGCGGATCTCCTGGGCCGACCTGATGATCCTCGCCGGCAACGTCGCCCTGGAGAACATGGGCTTCACCACCTTCGGCTTCGGCGGCGGCCGCGAGGACGTCTGGGAGCCGGAGGAGGACGTCTACTGGGGCCCCGAGCAGACCTGGCTCGGCGACGAGCGCTACACCGGCGACCGCCAGCTGGAGAACCCGTTCGGCGCGGTCCAGATGGGCCTGATCTACGTCAACCCCGAGGGCCCCAACGGCAACCCGGACCCGATCGCCGCCGCCCGCGACATCCGCGAGACCTTCCGCCGGATGGCGATGGACGACGAGGAGACCGTCGCCCTGATCGCCGGCGGCCACACCTTCGGCAAGACCCACGGCGCCGGCCCGGCGGACAGCGTCGGCGCCGACCCCGAGGACGCCCCGCTGGAGCAGCAGGGCCTCGGCTGGAAGAGCACCTTCCGCACCGGCAAGGGCGGCGACGCGATCACCAGCGGCCTCGAGGGCGCCTGGACGGCCACCCCGGTCACCTGGGACAACAGCTTCTTCGAGACGCTCTTCGGCCACGAGTGGGAGCTCACCAAGAGCCCGGCCGGCGCCCACCAGTGGAAGCCGAAGGACGGCGCGGGCGCGGGCACCGTCCCCGACGCGCACGACCCCTCGAAGAGCCACGCCCCGACCATGCTCACCACCGACCTGTCGCTGCGCCTCGACCCGGTGTACGAGCCGATCTCCCGCCGCTTCCTGGAGAACCCGGAGGCCTTCGCCGACGCCTTCGCCCGGGCCTGGTACAAGCTCACCCACCGCGACATGGGCCCGGTGGTGCGCTACCTCGGACCGGAGGTGCCGTCCGAGGTGCTGCTCTGGCAGGACCCGCTGCCGCCGGTGACCCACCCGCTGGTCGGCGCCGCGGAGATCGCCGCCCTGAAGTCCGAGGTCCTCGCCTCCGGCCTGACGGTCGGCCAGCTGGTCTCCACCGCCTGGGCGTCGGCGTCCTCCTTCCGCGGCAGCGACAAGCGCGGCGGCGCCAACGGCGCCCGGATCCGCCTGGAGCCGCAGCGGAGCTGGGAGGCCAACGACCCGGAGGGCCTGGCGCCGGTGCTGCGCACCCTGGAGGGCATCCAGCAGTCCTTCAACGCCGCCCGTACCGGCGGCGCGCAGATCTCGCTCGCCGACCTGATCGTGCTCGCCGGCTCCGCAGCCGTCGAGCAGGCCGCGAAGTCGGCCGGCTTCGACGTCGCGGTCTCCTTCGCGCCGGGCCGCACGGACGCCTCCCAGGCGCAGACCGACACCGAGTCGTTCGCCGCCCTGGAGCCGGCCGCCGACGGGTTCCGCAACTACCAGGGCAAGGGCACCCGGCTGCCGGCCGAGTACCTGCTGCTCGACCGGGCGAACCTGCTGACGCTGAGCGCCCCGGAGATGACGGCCCTGGTCGGCGGCCTGCGCGTGCTGGGCGCCAACCACCAGGACTCGCCGCACGGCGTGTTCACCGCCACCCCCGGCACGCTCACCAACGACTTCTTCGTCAACCTGCTCGACCTGGGCACGACCTGGAAGTCCACCTCCGAGGACGCCCACACCTTCGAGGGCCGCGACGCCGCGACCGGCGAGGTCAAGTGGACCGGCACCCGGGCCGACCTGGTGTTCGGCTCGAACTCGGAGCTGCGCGCGCTCGCCGAGGTCTACGCGAGCGACGACGCGAAGCAGAAGTTCGTCGAGGACTTCGTCGCGGCCTGGGTCAAGGTGATGAACCTGGACCGCTTCGACCTCTCCTGACGCCGTCCCGGCCGCCGCTCCGGCGCGGCCGGCAGCACACCGGCCCCGGCACCCCGTGCCGGGGCCGGTGCCATGTGCGGCACCCGCCGGCGGTCACCATGCCTGCGACGTGGGAGGACGACCACGCCGAGTGAGCAAGGTCACCGAGCGGATCTGCCACCGTTCGTCGTCACGGCCTGTGGCAGGGGTGTACGTTCCTGCGACCAGGGGTGCGGACTCCCCCCGACCGCAGAATCCTGGCAACAGCCGACCGCGGAAGAAGCCGTCGTCAGCTGCGCCTCCGACAAGGGAGACAGGTGTCATGTCTGCTCACGAACCGGCCGACCGTCCACCCCAGCGCCTCGGCGTGGTGGCGGAGTCGGCCACCGGCGAGACCAGGGTCGCGGCCACACCGGCCACGGTGCGTCAGCTGCTGGCCCTGGGCTACGAGGTCGTCGTCGAATCCGGGGCCGGGTCGGCCTCGGGGTTCACCGACGACGCCTACCGCGACGCGGGCGCCCAGATCGGCGAGGCCTGGCACGCGGACGTCGTGCTGAAGGTCAACGCGCCCTCCCCCGAGGAGGTCGCCCGGCTGCGCGACGGCGCCACCCTGGCCGGCCTGCTCGGCCCCGGCCAGAACAAGGAGCTGCTCGACCTGCTGGCGCAGCGGCCGGTGACGGCGCTGGCGCTCGACGCGGTGCCGCGCATCTCCCGGGCGCAGTCCATGGACGTGCTCAGCTCGATGGCGAACATCGCCGGCTACCGCGCGGTGATCGAGGCCGCGCACGTCTTCGGCCGGTTCTTCACCGGGCAGGTCACCGCGGCCGGCAAGGTCCCGCCGGCCAAGGTGCTGGTCGCCGGCGCCGGTGTGGCCGGCCTGGCGGCGATCGGCGCGGCGAGCAGCCTGGGCGCGGTGGTCCGGGCGACCGACCCGCGGCCCGAGGTGGCCGACCAGGTGCGCTCACTCGGCGGCGAGTTCCTCGCGGTCGACGTCGAGCAGGAGCGCAGCACCGACGGCTACGCCAAGGCCACCTCGGCGGACTACGACCGGGCGGCCGCCGCGCTGTACAGCGCGCAGGCCGCGGACGTGGACATCATCATCACCACCGCGCTGATCCCGGGCCGTCCGGCGCCGCGGCTGGTCACCGCCGAAGACGTGGCGTCCATGCGGCCGGGCAGTGTCGTGGTCGACATGGCCGCCGCGCAGGGCGGCAACGTCGAGGGCACGGTGGCCGGCCGGGTGGTGGTCACCGACAACGGCGTGACGCTGATCGGCTACACCGACCTCGCCTCGCGGCTGCCGGCCCAGGCGTCGCAGCTGTTCGGCACCAACCTGGTCAACCTGCTGAAGCTGCTCACCCCGGGCAAGGACGGCCGGCTGACCCTGGACTTCGAGGACGTCGTCCAGCGTGCGGTGACGGTCGTCCGGGACGGCGAGCTGACCTGGCCGCCGCCGCCGGTGCAGGTGTCCGCGGCGCCGGCGGCGGCGCCCGCCGCCCCGGTGGCCCCGGTGACTCCGAAGCCGTCCGGGCTGTCCGGCCGGGCGCGGCTGGGGCTGTTCGGACTCGGCATGCTGGCGATGTTCCTGCTGGTCGCCTTCGCACCGGCCCAGCTGGCCGAGAACTTCACGGTGTTCACGCTGGCCGTGGTCATCGGCTACTACGTGATCGGCAAGGTGCACCACGCGCTGCACACGCCGCTGATGTCCGTGACGAACGCGATCTCCGGGATCGTGGTGATCGGCGCGCTGCTGCAGATCGGCCACGAGAGCGTGGCGGTCACCGTGCTGTCGGCGGTGGCGATCCTGCTGACCAGTGTCAACATCTTCGGCGGATTCGCCGTCACCCGCCGCATGCTCGGCATGTTCTCGAAGGGCCGATGACCGATGACGTACACGACGGCCGCCCACGCCGCGGACCTGGTTGCCGCACTCCTGTTCATCCTCAGCCTCGCCGGGCTCTCCCAGCACCGGACCTCGCGGGCCGGTGTCGCCTACGGCATCGCCGGTATGGCGCTCGCACTTGTGGCCACCGTGGTGGTCGCGGCGCACGACATCTCGGCGGGCGCGGTCTCGCTGATCGTGGTCACGATGGCCGCGGGCGGTGCGATCGGCCTGTGGCGGGCGCGCCGGGTCGAGATGACGCAGATGCCCGAGCTGATCGCGGTGCTGCACAGCTTCGTCGGCCTGGCCGCGGTGCTGGTGGGCTGGAACAGCTACCTGGAGGTGGAGCGGCACGGCGCGGCGCAGGCCCTGGTCGGGTCGGACCTGCTGCGGATCCACCACGCCGAGGTGTTCATCGGCATCTTCATCGGCGCGGTCACCTTCACCGGCTCGATCGTGGCGTACCTGAAGCTGTCGGCGCGGATCAAGTCGAGCCCGCTGATGCTGCCGGGCCGCAACGGGCTCAACGTCGCGGCGCTGGTGGCGTTCGCGGCGCTGACGGTGTGGTTCACCGTCACTCCCGGGCTCGGCCTGATGATCGCGGTGACGGTGCTGGCGCTGGCGCTGGGCTGGCACCTGGTCGCCTCGATCGGCGGCGGCGACATGCCGGTCGTGGTCTCGATGCTGAACAGCTACTCGGGCTGGGCGGCCGCGGCGGCGGGCTTCCTGCTGAACAACAACCTGCTCATCGTCACGGGTGCGCTGGTGGGCTCCTCCGGTGCGTACCTGTCGTACATCATGTGCAAGGCGATGAACCGGTCGTTCATCTCCGTCATCGCGGGCGGCTTCGGCATCGAGGCGCCGGCCGCGCAGGACGCGGAGCAGGGCGAGCACCGCGAGAGCAGTGCGCAGGAGACCGCCCAGCTGCTGGCCGACGCCGACTCGGTGGTGATCACGCCGGGCTACGGCATGGCCGTGGCACAGGCGCAGCACCCGGTCGCGGAGCTGACCCGGGTGCTGCGGGAGCGCGGTGTGGAGGTCCGGTTCGGGGTGCACCCGGTGGCGGGCCGACTGCCGGGGCACATGAACGTGCTGTTGGCCGAGGCGCGGGTGCCGTACGACATCGTGCTGGAGATGGACGAGATCAACGACGACCTCGCCGGCACCTCGGTGGTCCTGGTGATCGGCGCCAACGACACCGTGAACCCGGCGGCGATGGACGACCCGTCCAGCCCGATCGCGGGCATGCCCGTGCTGCGGGTGTGGGAGGCCGGGCACGTGGTGGTCTTCAAGCGGTCGATGGCGTCTGGTTACGCGGGTGTGCAGAACCCGCTGTTCTTCCGGGAGAACAGCAGCATGCTGTTCGGTGACGCCAAGCAGAGCGTCGAGGCGATCCTGCAGGCCCTGGTCGCGCTCGACCCGGCGGCGGCCGAGCGGCGTACCACGGCCGTCGCCTGACCGGCACCCGACCCGCCAGCGCGGGCCCGGCCCCACGGCCGGGCCCGCGCTGTCATTCCCGCTCGGGTTCGCGGCCGGTGCGGGTCGGGCGGCTCGGGCGGCTCGGGGTGGGGTCGAGGTAGACGCGGGCGACTGCGGGGTGGGCGGTGCGGATGGCCTTCTCGGCGTCCTCGCAGGCGCGCTCGACGTCGCGGGCGGTGGCGGGTTCCTCGAAGGCGACATTGGCGGCGACCAGGACGTCCTGCGGTCCGCTGACCAGGGTGACGAGGTCGACCACATGCCGGACGGTGGGCTGCGCACGCAGGGTGGCGGCGATCCGGTCCTCGGCGCTCTGCGGCAGGGCCTGGCCGATCAGCAGGGAGGCGTTGGCGCGGGCGAGCACGACGGCCACCCAGGCGAGCAGGGCCCCGATGAGCAGGGAGGCGGCGCCGTCCCAGGCGGAGTCGCCGCTCAGTTCGGTGCCGAGCACGCCGCCGAAGGCCAGCACGAGGCCGATCAGCGCGGCGACGTCCTCCAGGAAGACGGCCTTGACCGCGGTGTCGGGGGTGCGCCGCAGGTAGCGGCTGCCGGAGACGCCGAGACGGCCGGACTCTGCGCGGACCTGGCGGACCGTCCGGGAGAGCGAGACGGACTCGAGGACGAAGGCGACGGCGAGTACCAGGTAGGAGGCGAGCGGGCTGCCGAGTTCCTCGCCGTGCAGCAGGGTCCGCACCCCGTCGGTGACGGAGAAGACGGCGCCGCCGATGAAGGTGGCGAAGGAGGCGAGCAGCGCCCAGACGTACCGTTCCCGGCCGTAGCCGAAGGGGTGGGCGTCGTCTGCGGGCCGGGTGCTGCGTTTGAGGCTGAGGAAGAGCAGGACCTCGGTGACGGTGTCGGCGAAGGAGTGCGCGGCCTCGGCGAGCATCGCCCCGGAGCCGCTGACCACGCCCGCGACGGCCTTGGCGACGGCGATGCCGAGGTTGCACAGCCCGGCGACGACCACGGTGAGCGTGCTCTCGGCGTTGTCGCCGGCCTGCGGGGCACCGGCCTCCACGGGTCGGTCGGGTCGGGGGTCCACAGCAGGCAGTATGTCCGACATGCCCCGGGGTGTGCCCGGTTGGCACCGCGGCATGCGCGGTCTCCGGCCTCCCGGGTGCCCGGGGCCTGTCGAGTGTCCGGCGTCTGCCGGGTGGGTCAGGCGGCCGGGCCCCAGATGCGTTCGGCGTAGGCGGTGAAGTTGCGGCCGAGGATCTTCTCGATCCGCTCGGAGCGGTAGCCGCGCTGTTCGAGCAGCCGGGCGAGGTCGCGGAACTGGTCTACGCCGCGCAGGTCCTCGACGAAGGGCAGGGTGTCGGCGCGTTCGCCGGCGGCGCCGACGCCGCTGGCACGGCGCAGTTCGACGTGGTGGGCGAGGGTGGCCCGGTAGGCGTCGAGGTCGTCGATCGGGGTGACGGTGCCGTCGGTGCCGATGCCGACGGCGTCCTCGCCGCAGATGGTGACGGCGTGGTGGATGTGCTCGACGACGTCGGCGGCGGTGGCGTGGCCGGTGGAGTTGAGGAAGGGCATGAAGTAGATGCCGACGAAGCCGCCGCGGTCGGCGACGAGGCGGAGTTCCTCGTCGGTCTTGTTGCGCGGCAGGTCGACCAGGGCCCGGCAGCCGGTGTGGTTGATCGAGACGGGCTGCCGGGAGGCGCGGGCGGCGTCCAGGCAGGTCTGTTCGCCGCTGTGCGAGAGGTCGACCATGAGGCGGCTGTCGTTGAGTGCCTCGACGATCCGGTGGCCGAGCGGGGTGAGGCCGCGGTTGCCGGGTGCCATCGAGCCGTCGCCGAGCCGGTTGGCCTGGTTGTAGGTGAGTTGGACGACGCGGACGCCGCGGTCGGCGAAGGTCTTGACGCGGCCCGGGTCGTCGCCGACGGCGACGGCGTTCTGGAAGCCGTAGACGATGCCGATCTTCTGCTCGCGGGCGGCCCGGTGGATGTCGGCGGCGGTGCGGACGTGCAGCAGGTCGGCGCTGTTGGCCCGGACGATCGCGTCCCAGGTGTCGAGCTCCTCCAGGGTGTGCTCGTAGGGCGGGAGGTCGCCCATGGTGTAGCCGAGGGTGATGTTGACGGCGGTCAGGCCGGAGGCGTGCGCGTCGGCCAGGGCACGGGCGTCGACGGTGAGTCGGTTGCTGGAGGGGTTGAGCTCGGCGGCCGCCTCGGCGGACTGCGGCGCGTTGGGGTTGTCGAGCTGTCCGAGCGCGTTGACGATCAGGGGGTGGCGGGGGTCGGTCATCAGCCTGCCTCGAAGTCGGCGCGGGCGTGGCGGCGGCCGCGCTTGACGGTCAGGTGGACGGTGCGCAGGTGCTTGATGTCCCGGAGCGGGTCCTCGTCGAAGACGGCGAGGTCGGCGAGCCTGCCTGGTTCGACGGTGCCGCGCAGGTCGTGGGCGCCGGCGCTGCGGGCGCCGACGGCGGTGGCGGAGCGCAGGGCCGCTTCGGGGTGAGTCCGCAGCGGTGGACGAGGAAGGCGAGTTCCTCGAACAGGGCGGGGAAGGGGTCGTCCAGTGGGTCTCGTAGTCGGTGCCGGTGGCGAGGGCGACGCCCGCGCGGTGGGCCTGGGCGGTGAGGACGGCGGCGAGGTCGCTGGTCCGCCGGGCGCGTTCGACGGCCTCGGGGTCGCCGCTGCCGGTCATCTCGCCGCTGGCCCAGAGGGCGGCCGTGGCGTCGAGGACGGTGCCGGCGCGGCGCATCAGGGCGAAGAGCCCGGCGAGTTCGGGGTCGTCGCCGGCGGCGAAGCGGGCGTGGTCGACGGGCGGCTTGTCGCGATAGGTCGTCAGGGGCCGTGGGGCGCCCTGGTGGGCGAGCAGGGTGACGTGGGAGACGGCGTCGACGCCGGCCTCGACCACCTCGCGGGGTGTGGCGGGGAACACCGCGGCGTGCGCCCAGACGGGGATGCCCTGGCGGTGGGCCTCGGCGGTGATCGCGGCGACGGTGGCGGCGTCGAGGTCGGCGTAGACCTTGATCGCCGAGGCGTGGGTGCCGCGGGCCAGGGCGACCGCGATGCGCAGCTCGGTGCCGGGGGTGACGGCCTGCATCCAGGGGACCTGCCCGGCGGAGGCGCCGCGGGTGACCTGGTGGGTGCGGATGTCCTCGAAGAAGCCGGGGCCCGCCATCAGGGCGGCGTAGTGGATGTCCGGTCCGGGGATCTCGCCGACCAGGGTGGCGCGGGCGAGGTCGCCGACCTGGCGGACGTCGTCGGCCATGTCGCGGATCGCGGTGACGCCGCTGTGCACGAGGCGGCGGAGCACGGCCTCGGCCCTGGGCCGGTCGGGCGGGGTGGCGAGGTGCTGGTGGGAGTCGATCAGGCCGGGGGTGACGAACCGTCCGTCGAGGTCGACGGTCTCGGCGCCGTCCGGGAGGAGGGCGGGGAGGTCGGCCTCGGGGACGACGTGCCGGATGCGCTCGCCGTCGACCACGATCGCCGTGCCGGGGCGGGGCGGGCGATCCGTGCCGTCGAAGAGGGTGGCCCCGCGGTAGACGGTGACGGCACCGGGCGCGGGTGGTGCGTACGGGGTGGGTGCGCCGTGGTCGTCGTCCGGCATCCGTCACCTCTCCGATGGGATCTTGTTACGCATGGCGAAACATGTGTATCGTCTGGCAAAACAGTTCGTGTCACTGTAGCGCAGCGACACCCGGAGTCGGGAGAGCACGGATGGCAGGGGATCCTCCCCGTTCCGCGGTCGACAAGGCCCTCGACCTGGTTGAGGCGGTCGCCCGCGCCGAGCGGCCGGCCCGGCTCTCGGACCTCGCGCGGTCGGTCGACCTGCACCGGGCGACGGCCTACCGGATCCTGCTGGACCTGGTGCGCCGGGGCTGGGTGCTGCGGGTCGGCGACACCTACCTGCCCGGTGCGGCTGCGTTGCAGGTCTCGGCGGCGGCCCTGCGGAACTCGCTCGCGGCACTCGCCCGCCCGGGGCTGGAGGACCTGTCGCGGACCACCGGCATGATGGTGAACCTCCAGGTGCTGGAGGGCGACCGGGCCCGGGTGGTGGACGTGGTGCGGCCCGAGCGGCTGGCCGTGATCTCCCACCTGAGCGGCGAGGCGCTGCCGGTGCACCGGTTCGCCGGACCGCTGGCGCTGGTGGCGGCACTGCCCGAGGAAGCGCGGGCGCCCTATCTGCGTCCGGCCGAGGAGGCGGGCCATCCGCTCACCGGCGAGGACGGCCTGCTCGCCGACCTCGCCCGGGTCGAGCGGACAGGGGTCGCACTGGAGCGCGGCCGCAACGAGAAGCCCGTCGCGTCGATCAGCCGGGCGGTGCGCGCCGCCGACGGCACCCCGGTCTGCGCGCTGACGGTGGTCGGGCTGGACGCCGAGTTCGACGAGCCCGCGCTGGAGGGGCTGACCGCGGCGCTACTGGCCGCCGCCGGCAGCCTGGAGGACGTGCTGGCGGGCCGGTCCGCCGCGCGGACCGCGGACGGCGGCACGGACGGCGGCGCGGCGTGAGCGGCGTCCTGGTGCTCGACCGGGCGCAGACCCGGGCCGCCCTGGACCCGGCGGAGGTGACCGGTGCCGTCGCCCGAGCCCTCGTCGCGATCGCCCGCGGCGAGGTGTCCGCCCCGCCGCGGATCGCCGCCCGGGCCCCCGCCGGGCTGCTCGGCGCCATGCCCGGCCATGTGCCCGGGCTGGGGCTGGCGGCCAAACTCGTCTCGGTCTTCGCCGACCCTGCCGCACCCGGGCGCAGCCACCACCGCGGCGTGGTCGCCCTCTTCGACGAGCGGGAGGGTCGGCCGCTCGCCCTGATGGACGCCGAGCCGCTGACCGCCGTCCGGACGGCGGCCTGCGCCACGGTGGCGATGCGCGCGCTGGCCGTGCCCGAACCGCGCCGGGTGGCCGTCATCGGCACCGGCACCCAGGCGCACGCCCAGCTCGCCCTGCTGGCCGGGCTCGGCCCCGGGACGCAGGTGGTGGTCGGCGGCCGGGACGCCGAACGGACCCGCCGGGCGGCCGCCGTGCATCCGCGCGCCGCGGCCGAGACCGTCGCGGGCGCGCTGGCCGGCGCCGACGTGGTGTTCTGCTGCACCGACGCCGCGGAGCCCGTCCTCGACCGGGACCGTCTGGCACCCGGCGCCCACGTCGGTTCGGTGGGCGGATCCCGCGGGCCGGAGCTGGACGCCGCGACCGTCCGCGACGGCTCGCTGTTCGTCGAATGGCCCGGCGCCGGCTCGGCCCCGCCGGCCGGTGCGCACGAACTGCAGGGCGTCCCCGCCGAGCGCCTGACGCTCATCGGCTCGGTCCTGGACGGCTCCCGGCCCGGCCGCCGCTCCCCCGACGAGCTGACGGTCTTCAAGTCCACCGGCCACGCCGCCCTGGACGTCGCCGCCGCCTCCGTGGTCCACCGCCTGGCCCGCACCCGGGGCCTCGGCACCGTGGTCGACCTCTGACCGCACGCCGAGGGTGGTCCTGCAGGACACCTGGGTGGTGACGTCAGTGCTGGAGCGCCCGAGCGCCTTGTCCGTGCCTCAGTCGGGGAGGACGGTGAACTCCGCGGGCCCGACGGCGAGTACGCCGTCGCTCAGGGGTGTGCAGCGGACGCCGCCGCGGCCCCGCAGGGCGCGCTGGGCGCCGGGGCCGATGACGGCGTCCATCCATCCGCAGGGCCGTGCGGCGCGGCGTACCGCCAGCAGGACGGGCCCGCTGCCGCAGTCCAGGGAGATCGTCCGGCCGAGCTGTGCGTCGATGTCGACGCCGCGGAGCAGCACATTGCGGCGGGTGTGGCGGAGGTCGGTCTCCGGGTCGATGTCGAGCGGGAGGTTCTCGGCGGCCATCAGGGTCACCGAGGCGTCGCGGTGGGCGGGTCGGGCGTAGTAGCGGTCGCCGACGAGCCCCAGCCCGTGCCGGACCTCGGCGGTGTGCACCAGCTCGCCGGGGTGGGCCGCGGACGGACCGTCGGACGGGCGGCCGGTGTACCGGTGGGCCGGCGACACCAGGAGCTGCACGACTTCGACCAGGGCCATGCGCCCCAGCCTACGGCGGCCACGGGGGCGCCCCGCTCAGCGGGTCAGCTCGCTGATCTCGAACAGGTGGCCGTCGGGGTCACGGAAGAAGGCCCGGATCTCGCGGCCGCGGTCGAGCGGCGGGGCGAGGAAGCTCGCGCCGCGCTCCCGCAGGGTCCGGTAGGCGCCGCGGCAGTCCGGCACCCGGAAGATCGTCTCCGCGCTGACCCGGTCCGGGTCGCCGGGCGGCTCGAACGCGACGGTGGGCTTGTCCGGGGTCGGCCCGCCGGCGGTCACCAGGAGCAGCCACGCGCCGAGCAGCCGCAGCACGCACGCCCCCTCGTACGCGCGCTCGACCTCGGCGCCGAGCACGTCCTCGTACCAGGCGCGCGAGCGGGCGAGGTCGGAGACGACGAGCAGCCGGGTCAGCTCCATGCCCTCGGTCGGGAAGTCCGCCACCCGGTGCCACCTCCGCAAAGCCCGTCGGCTGATGTGCCGTCATTGTGCTGCACCGGTCTCGCGCCGCCTGCGCAGCGACACACCCCCGGGGCGGGCCGCGGTTCCCCGGCGCGGCGGCGGCCGCCGGGCAGGATGGGCGCCGAAGCATCCGGCGAGGCCTCGGGAGGCGGAATGACGGCGGACGGATCACCGGGCCCGGTGCGGGTGTTCGTCCTCGGCGCGTCGCTGCGCGCCGACTCGCTCAACGGGCGGCTGGCCGCGCTGGTCGCCCGGCTGGTGGACGAGGCGGGCGCGAGGGCCGATCCGGCGGGCCTGCGGGACTTCCCGATGCCGCTCTACGACGGGGACGTCGAGTCCGCCGGCGGGCTCCCGCCGGGGGCGTTGGCGCTGCGCGAGCGGATCGCCGCCTGCGATGCCTTCGTCATCTCCGCCCCGGAGTACAACGCCTCGGTGCCCGGTGCGCTGAAGAACGCGGTGGACTGGGTCTCCCGGGTGCGGCCGCAGCCGTTCAAGGTCAAGCACGCCCTGCTGGTCTCGGCCTCGCCGTCGATGGTGGGCGGCAACCGCGGGCTGTGGGCGCTGCGGGTGCCGCTCGAACACCTGGGCACCCGGGTCTACCCGGACATGTTCAGCCTCGCGCGGGCGCACCAGGCCTTCACCGACGACGGGGATCTGGCCGACCCGGGGCTCCGGGCCAGGCTGGCGGAGACCGTCGGCTCGTTCCTCCGGCTGGTGGAGGCGGACACCCGGTACGTGTGCCTGCAGCGGCGCTGGTACGAGTTCCTCGGCGATCGCACGGACGCCGCGGTCACCGAGCGGTCCGAGGAGTGAACCGCCGGCATCCTGGTGGGGCGGACAGCGGTCACGAGTGGGGCGGGTGAGTGCGATGGCCGAACCGAAGACCGCGCCCGCGCGGACCGGCGCCGACCCCGAGGAGTTCCTCACGGGTGTCGGCGACGAGCGGCGCCGGGCCGACGCGCTGGCGCTGTGCGCCCTGGTGGCCGCGGCGACCGGTGCGCCGCCGGAGATGTGGGGCACCTCGATGGTGGGGTTCGGGGTCTACCGGTACCGCTACGCGAGCGGCCGCTCGGGCGACTGGCCGCCGATCGCGCTGGCGCCGCGCAGGCAGGCCCTGGTGCTGTACGTCGCCGAGGGCTTCGAGCCGTACGCCGGACTGCTGGCCCGGCTCGGCCCGCACACCACCGGCAAGGGCTGCCTCTACCTGAAGCGGCTCGCCGACGTCGACGAGGACGTCCTGCGCGAGCTGGTCGCCACGTCCTTCGCGCGGCTCAACGACCGGACCGTCACCCCGTAGCCACCGGGCCCACGTGGTGCGACGCGACGCACCGACCCGGTACCGCGTGTGCTACCCCAGCTGGTCGCGGCGGCGCGTCAGGTAGGCGATCTCGGCGGTGTTGCCCGCCAGATCGATGGCTCTGTCGTAGGCCTCACGCGACGTCTGACCGCGGCCAAGCCGGCGCAGCAGGTCGGCGCGTGTCGCGTGGTAGGCGTGGTAGCCCGCCAGCCTGTCCTCGAGTCGGTCGACGGCCGCCAGCGCCACCTCCGGGCCGTCGAGCTCGGCGACCGCGACGGCCCGGTTGAGCGCGATGATCGGCGAGGGGTCGAGGCGGACGAGCTGGTCGTAGAGGGCGACGACCTGCCACCAGTCGGTGTCGCGCACGTCGCGGGCGGAGGTGTGCACGGCATTGATCGCCGCGAGGATCTGGTAGCGGCCCGGAGCCGCACCGGCGGCCAGGCGCTCGCGTACCAGCCGGTGGCCCTCGGCGATCAGCGCAGTGTCCCAGGCCCCACGGTCCTGCTCGTCGAGCGCGATCAGTTCGCCGCTCGGCGAGACCCGGGCGGTACGGCGGGCCTCGATGAGGAGCATCAGCGCCAGCAGCCCGGCCGCCTCGCCGTCGGTCGGCATGAGGGCCCGGACGAGGCGGGTGAGCCGGATCGCCTCGGCGGTGAGGTCGTGACGTACGGGATCGGTGTCGGGGCCGGTCGCCAGGTAGCCCTCGTTGAAGACGAGGTAGAGCACGGCCAGTACGCCGGACACGCGTGCCGGGAGATCCTGCGCGGTCGGCAGCCGATAGGGGATGCGAGCCGCCTTGATCTTGGCCTTCGCGCGGGTGATCCGCCGGCCCATGGCGGTCTCCTGCACCAGGAAGGCACGGGCGATCTCGGTCACGGTCAGACCGCCGACCATGCGCAGCGTCAGCGCCACCCGGGCCTCCATCGCCAGCGCCGGGTGACAGCAGGTGAAGATCAGCCGGAGCCGCTCGTCGTCGATGGCGCCGAGAGGCTCGGGCGGTGCGTCGTCGTACATCAGCTGAGCCTCCTTCTGCTTGTCGCCGCGCTTGTTCTCGCGCCGGAGCCGGTCGATGGCCTTGCGGTTGGCGGTGGTGGTCAGCCAGGCGCCCGGGTTGGGCGGGACGCCGTCGGCCGGCCACCGCTCGACGGCGGTCGCGAACGCCTCGGCGGCCGCCTCCTCGGCGATGTCGAGGTCACCGAAACGTCCGGTCAGGGCGGCGACCACCCGCGCCCACTCCTCGCGGTGGGCCCGGGTGATCGCCTCCCGGACGTCGGTCACGCTCACAGGAACGGCCGCACCTCGGTCTTCCGGTTGCAGGCCTTCGACCCCTCGGCCGCCAGCTTGAGCGCAACGTCGAGGTCGGGAGCCTCGATGATCCAGAAGCCGATGATGAACTCCTTCGACTCCACGAAGGGCCCGTCGGTGAACAGCGCCTCCGCGCCGCGGTTGTCGATCACCGTGGCCGTGTCGGGCCCACCGAGGCCACCGGCGAAGACCCAGTGGCCCTCGGCGTGGAGCCGGTCGTTGAACACGTCGATCGCAGCGTCCTCGTCCGGGGTGGCGAGGTCGGACGTGTCGGCGATCACGGAAACCAGATACTGCATCTCGCATCATCTCCTGCGCTTCGCGAACGCCCCTCGCGGGCGACCGCTCACCCCTACTACGAACGCCTCCACCCCGTTCCGACACCGCTGCCCGAATTTTACGGTTGCAGGCCTTCGACACCGACGTCACGGGCGCGTACGCGCTCCGTCACCCGCGCGGCCCACGTACACGCGCCGCCCCACGCGGTACCCGGTCGGCGCGTCACGTCACAACAGGGCAGGGGCTGCGTGGCAGAGCATTAGGCTGCGGCAGGTCCGACGCGTCGTCAGGAGAGGACCCGACATGGCATCCCGGCTCAACCCGTACATCAGCTTCGACGGCGACGCCCGACAGGCGATGGAGTTCTACCGGACGGTGTTCGGCGGCACGCTGGCACTGAACACCTACGGTCAGTACGGCCCGGAGCAGGCCGGGGAGGCCGCCGAGAAGATCATGCACGGCATGCTGGAGACCCCGAGCGGCTTCACCCTCATGGGGGCGGACAACCCGCCCGGGCAGGAGCACCGGCCGGGCAACAACATCTCGGTGAGCGTGAGCGGCGACGACGACGCCGAGCTGCGCCGCTACTGGGACGAGCTCTCGGCCGGCGGCACGGTGGCCGTCCCGCTGGAGAAGCAGATGTGGGGCGACGTGTTCGGCATGTGCACCGACCGCTTCGGCATCACCTGGCTCGTCAACATCAGCGAGCAGCAGGCCTGACCGGCCGGCGGGCACGGCGCCGCGATCCGGCCGCCCGCCGGTTGCCGGCGGGCGGGCCGAACGGTCCGTCAGGTCCACTGCTCGGAGGGCGCGACCCCGGGGACGGGCTTGCCGATCAGGGCGAGCGGGACGAAGAAGTTCACCTGTCCGATCGCGAGGGTGAGGGTCGCGAGCGCCTTCGGCTCGTAGTGGCGGGCGGCCTCGGCGTACAGCTTGTCCGAGACCCGCTCGCCGGACGGGTTCGGCGTGAGCACGGCCTCGACCAGGGCCAGGGCGGCGCGCTCGGCGGCGGTGAAGTACGGGGCGTCCTGCCAGGTGGCCACGGCGGTGATGCGCTCCTCGCTCTCCCCCGCCTTGCGCAGCAGGCCCGCGTGCATCACGACCAGGTAGGTGCTGCCGACGAGCTGGCCGGCACGCAGCTGGACGAGGCCGATCGTGGTGCGCGGCACCGAGCGGTTGCCGGTGGCGCGGTAGAGCCAGCCGCCCAGCTCCTTCAGCTCCGGGACGAGCTCCACGGGGTCGGACATCCGGGAGGTGGCGGCGGCGGTCTCGGTGGCAGCGGTGTTCACGGCGGGTTCCTTTCGGCTGGCTTCCCTGGGCTTGCACTGCTCTGACGGATGCCGGCCCGCGGATGTGACGGCGCCGCCGAGAAATCTTCTCCGCCGCCCGGCGCGCGGTCAGCCGGCCGCCCGGCCGCCCGGGCGATCAGCTTGCGGTCCGAGGGCTCAGGGGCGCTCCTTCGGGGCGTTCTGCGCCGTCCGGGCGGGGTCGGTCTCCGCGACCGGGGCGAGGATGTCGTCCATGGCCTTCAGCAGGTCCGGTTCCAGGAGGACTCCGGCGGCGCGGGCGTTCTCGGCGACCTGTTCGGGCGGGAGGCGCCGATGATCGCGGCGGCGACGTTCCGGTTCTGCAGCACCCAGGCGACGGCGAGCTGAGCCTGGGTGAGCCCGGCCTGTTCGGCGAGCGGGCGCAGCTGCTGGACGCGTTCCAGGACGTCCGGGCGCATCCAGCGGGCGACGTAGTCGGCGCCGCCCTTCTCGTCGGTGGCCCGGGAGCCGGCGGGTGGTGCGGCGCCGGGCAGGTACTTGCCCGTCAGCACGCCCTGGGCGATGGGCGACCAGACGATCTGGCCGATGCCGAGCTCCTCGCAGGTGGGGACGACCTCGGCCTCGATGACCCGCCAGAGCGCGCTGTACTGCGGCTGGCTGGAGACGAAGGGCACCCGGAGTTCGCGGGCGAGGGCGTGGCCGGCGTGGATCTGGTCGGCGGTCCATTCGGAGACGCCGATGTACAGGGCCTTGCCGGCACGGACCACGTCGGCGAAGGCCTCCATCGTCTCCTCGAGCGGGGTCGAGGGTCGTAGCGGTGCGCCTGGTAGACGTCCGCGTAGTCGGTCTGGAGGCGGCGCAGTGAGCCGTCGATCGCCTCCGTGATGTGCTTGCGGCCGAGGCCGCGGTCGTTGCGGCCGGGGCCGGTGGGCCAGAACACCTTGGTGAGGATCTCCAGGCCTTCGCGGCGCTCGCCCTTGAGGGCCCGGCCGAGGACCGACTCGGCGCGGGTCTCGGCGTAGACGTCGGCGGTGTCGAAGGTGGTGATGCCGGTGTCGAGGGCGGCGCGGATGCAGGCTGCGGCGGTGTCCTCCTCCACCTGGGAGCCGTGGGTGAGCCAGTTGCCGTAGGCGATCTCGCTGATGACCAGGCCGCTGCGGCCCAGGTGGCGGAACTCCATGGGTCGGGTCCTCTCCGAACGGGTGTCGGTCCGATCATCCCCCGTCGTCGGCGGCTGTGCTGGCCGCACGGCCGGGCACCGCCGTGGTCCGACCGTGCCGTCCCGGGGCGGGTGCGGGTGGCACCCGCCCCCGGGACGGCGGCAGGTCAGGCGAGCAGGGCGCGCACCGCCCGGCAGGTGATCGCGGACGGGCGGTGGATGCCGAGCCGGACGGCGAGCGAGCGGATCCGGCGGTTGGTGGCGTGCTGGGGCAGGTACACCCCGGAGTCGAGCAGCACGACCGCGAGGCGCATGGCCTTCAGCCGGCGGTTGTGGTCGATGTACCACTCGCGGGGCATGCCGGCCGGCAGCGGCCGGACGGCGGGCGGACCGGGGCGGCGGACGGGCCGCACCCGTCGTGCGGACGGCGTGCGGCGGCTGGAGAGGGTGGGCAGGGTGGGCAGGGTGGAAACGGTGGCGAGAGCGGGCTGGGCAGCGGACATCGACGACCTCCTGGTGCGGTGGCTGGGGGCGCTCGCTGACAAAACCCATAGTAGAACGGGGTACTGACAATCCACCGGGTGCCGGCCGGCCACCGCACCGGCCGGTGCGTCAGGCCCGCAGGAAGGCCTCCAGAGCCGCCGCGAACGCCACCGGGATCTCGTACATCGGGTAGTGCCCGGAGTTGGCGAGGACGGTGAGCTCGGCGTTCGGGTAGTGGGCGAGCCAGGTGCCGCGCATCACCTCGGCGGAGAGCGCGGGGTCGTGTTCGCCGACGAACACGCCGACGGGCAGCGGGCTGCCGGCGACCTTCGCCGCGAAGTCCTGGGTCGTCCAGTCCACCAGGTAGCCGCCGAAGGCCTCCGGCCGGGAGCCGGTGACCGACTGGGCGGTCATCCGGTCCAGCCAGCGCCCGCAGGCGCGGTGACCGGTGACCAGGTCGAGGATGGCCCTGCGGTTGGCCGGATACTGCACGGCGCCGTGGAAGAGGTCGTGGGCGCCGCCCTCCAGCGGGTAGGCGCTCGCCGGGACGGGGGCGACACCGGCGAGCCTGCGGACCCGGGTCGGGGCCTCGGCGAGGATCCGCTGCGCCGCCTTGCCGCCCATCGAGTGCCCGACCAGCGAGAACGTGTCCCAGCCGAGGTGGTCGGCCAGGGCCAGCGCGTCGGAGGCGATCTCGGCGAGGGTGAACTCACCCTCCACCGCGATCCGTTCGCCGTATCCGCGGTAGTCGAGGAAGGCGTAGCCGAACTCGTCCGGGTCCAGGAGGTCGAGGAACGTCCCCCAGCCGGAGCTGCTGCCGAACCAGTCGTGCAGGACGAGGACCTTGTGCGGGCCGGATCCGACCGTTCGGTGACTGATCGCCATCGTGTGCTCCCTCTGCGTGATCGTGTCGGGCGGGTCGATCATCCCATCCGCGCCCCGGCGCCACGCCAGCACGGATCGCGCCATCCCGGCGCCGGGGCGCACGCGCCGCACCGCGCGCCGCATACAGGGCCTGGGGCGGCCGGCGCGCGCCGGTCGCCCCGGGCCCTCGGACGTCAGCGGGTGAGGCGGTCCACCAGCCACTTGGTCAGCACCGGGCGGGGCTCGCTGTGCGGGGAGTTCCCCTCGTCGCAGCAGAAGTCGTCCAGCTCGATCTCCTCCGGCCCGATCGCGGACAGGTCGGTGAACGGGTCGCGCTCCCAGCGCTCCGGGTCGAACGCGAGCCCGACGGCGCTGATCGAGGGCACGAAGCAGGTGAAGTCGAAGCGGTCGTCGACATCGGCACCGAGCGCCTCGGCGACCAGGCCGAAGGACGCGAGCGTGCCGCCCGGGGCGCCGTCGAGGGCGGGCACGGCCGTGGTGGAGCTGCGGCGGACGGTGAACGCGATGTTCATGCCGCCGATGGGCTGCTTCTCGCCGCGGTCGGGCTGGATCCGGGCGGTGGCGGTGGCCGTCCGGAGCTGGTCCTTCTTCCAGTCGAAGGCGATCTCCCCCGGGGTCAGTTCGAGGCCCACGCCGCCGCCGTTGCCGTTGGCGACGCCGAGCTTCAGCGGCCGCCGCGGGTAGTTCCCGCGCGCCCGGAGGTCCGCCAGGAACTCGGTGCGCAGCGGGCTCGCGGTGCCGACCGGACCCTCGTACTTCGAGTTCTCCACCCAGGCCCACAGCAGCTGCTGGGCGGCGGGGCTGCGCAGCAGTTCGGCCTGCTTGGGCACGCCGGGCTGCTCGGGGACGAAGTCCTCGAAGAAGTGGGCCATCTGCTGGAGGATCAGCGGGATCCAGGCGCCCTGGTGCGGGGTGTCCCAGGAGAAGTAGACGGCGGTGTGGTGGTCGATGCCCTCGTCCTCCATCCGGGCCAGGGCGTAGCGGGTGATCATGCCGCCCATGCTGACGCCGCCGACGGTCAGCGGGTCGATGGCCACGCGCTCCGCCGTGGCCCGCTCGATACAGGCGGCGGCGACGCCCGCGTTGGCCTGGATGTAGGTGTGGCGCTCGTCGAAGCCGAGCAGGATCACGTCCGTCCCGGCCTCGCGCAGCGTGGTGAGGAAGCGGCCGCCCTCGGCCTTGTCGAAGTGCTTCCACAGGCCGGGGAGGTCGCTGGGGCCGTAGTTGAAGCCGTCGGCGAGGATCAGCGGGCGCTGGAGCCGCCGGTTGCCCTTGCCCAGGTAGACGTGGGCGGTGCCGGTGGCGGTCTTGCCGTTGTGCGGGTAGGAGCCGCGCAGCGTCCAGATCTGGTCCGGCTTCGGCGTCTCGCCCTCGCCGGTCAGCGGCGTGGTGAACCAGATGCGGCCGGCGGTGCGGGCGGCGAGTTGGGCGATCTGCTCGGGCGTGGCCTCACCGAGGCCTTCGACGAGTTTGGTGCTGACGTGGATCTGCGGTGTCTCGGTCATCGGGTGGGACTTTCGTTTCGCGCCCGGGGCGGGCGGAGGACGGGGACTGCGGCGGTGGATGCGGGGCCCTGACTGACGCACCGTCATGCCGCGAATCGATCCTTACACAAACGATTCACCTTCACCGGGCACCGCACGGCGATGGCGTGGCGGACCGCGGAACCGCGGACGCGGACCGGAACGAGCGGGACCGGACCCCTTGAGAAATGCGTCCACTGGACGCATGATGGGCGCGGCCGGAACGGCCGGCCCGCGGGAAGGGGAGAGCGTGACGGAGACGATCAGCGCGTTCATGCCGGTGCAGCAGGGGCTGGAGTTCGACCTGCCGCCGCAGTTCGCCACCGTGGAGGAGGAGCGCGAGCACCGCAAGCAGCGGCTGGCGGGCGCCTGCCGGGTGTTCGGGCGGCTCGGCTTCTCCGAGGGGGTGGCCGGGCACATCACCGTCCGCGACCCGGAGTTCCCGGACATGTTCTGGGTGAACCCGTTCGGCCTGTCCTTCCGCCAGGTCCGGGTGTCGGACCTGATCCTGGTCGACCACGAGGGGCAGGTCCGGCACGGCCGGCGGCCGGTCAACCGGGCCGGGTTCGTCATCCACTCCGCGATCCACGCGGCCCGGCCGGACGTCGTCGCGGCCTGCCACGCGCACGCGGTGCACGGCAAGGCCTGGTCGAGCCTCGGCCGCCCGCTGGACCCGATCACCCAGGACGCCTGCGCGCTGTTCGAGAACCACGTGGTGGTGTCCGAGGGCGGCGGCGAGGTGGTGGTCGACGAGGAGGCGGGCGCACTGCTCGCCGCCGGCCTCGGCCGGAACCGGGCGGCGATCCACCGGAACCACGGGATCTTCACGGTCGGCGAGTCCGTCGAGGAGGCCGCCTGGTGGTTCATCAGCATGGAGCGCAGCGCGCAGGCGCAGCTGCTCGCCGAGGCCGTCGGGCGGCCGCACGTGATGAGCGCCGAGGCGGCCCGGTACACCCGCGAGCAGACGGGCTTCCCGCTCGCCGGCTGGTTCTCCTTCCAGCCGCTGTGGCAGGACGTCGTCCGCTCCGACCCGGACCTGTTCGAGTGAGCGCGCCGGGTTCGGCCGCCTGGTGGCGGCAGCGCTACGCGGAGCGGGATCGCCGGCGGCCGCGGGCCGGCGGGCTGAGCCTGGCGGCGATCACCGGCGCGGCCCTGGAGATCGCCGACGGCGAGGGGCTGGAAGCGCTGACGATGCGACACCTCGCCGACCGGCTCGGGACGCGGCACACCTCGCTGTACCGGCACGTGGCCAGCCGCGAGGAGCTGCTGGTCGAGCTGGTCGACCGGGTGCTCGCCGAGGTCCGGCTGCCCGAGCAGGCGGCCGACTGGCGCCCCGCGCTGGCCGCGGGCGCCCGCGAGTTCCGCCGCGTGCTGCGGGGGCATCCGGCGGTGGCGCCGCTGTTCGTCGCCGGGCAGCTGCTCGGCCCGAACGCGCTGCGCGCCCGCGAGCACGCCCTGGGCCTGCTGATCGGAGCGGGCTGGCCGCCCCCGACGGCCGTGCACATCTATCTGACGGTGATGCACTTCGTCATCGGAGCGGCTCAGATGGACGCGGGCGGGGCCGCGCGGACCGCCGAGGAGCGGGCCGCCATGGCCGAGCTATTCGCGGGTCTGCCGGCCGACACCCACCCGGTGGTCCGGCGCCACGCCGAGCTGCTCAACGCGCCGGACAGCGACCAGGAGTTCGACTTCGGCCTCCAGGCACTCCTGGACGGCTTCGGCCGGCGGCAGGAGGCCCCGTGAACCCGGCGACCGACCCGGTGCTGCCGCCGCTGGCGGAGTGGATCGCGGGCGGGAGCCGCCTCCCGGTCCGCGGCCCCCGCGGCGCGCACACCCTCTTCGTCCGGCAGGACGGCCCGCCCGCCGGCCGCCCGGTGACGCTGCTGCACGGCTTTCCGACCTCCTCGCACGACTGGGCGGGCGTGGCGCCCCGGCTCGCCGCGAGCGGCTGCCGGGTGACGACGCTCGACCTGCTCGGCTTCGGCGAGAGCGACAAGCCGCGCCGCCACGCGTACTCCCTGCTGGAGCAGGCGGACCTGGTGGAGGCGGTGTGGCGGGAGCTCGGGATCGGCGGCACGGCGCTGGTCGCCCACGACTACGGCGTCAGCGTCGCCCAGGAGCTGCTGGCCCGGGCCCCGTCCCGGATCACCCGGGCGGCGTGGCTGAACGGCGGGCTCTACGCCGACCTGCACCGCCCGGTGCCGGTGCAGCGGCTGCTGCACGGGCCGCTCGGTCCGCTGCTGGCCCACGCCATGACGGAGCGCCGGTTCACCCGTTCGATGCGGCAGGTGCTCGCCCGTCCGGTCGCGGACGGGGTGCTGCACGAGATGTGGCTCGGGATCGCCCGCGCCGACGGGCGGCTGCTCGCCCCGCGGCTGCTGCGCTACATCGACGAGCGGCGCACGCACGCGGCGCGCTGGGCGGCTGCGCTGGAGGGCTTCCCCGGGCCGAGCCTGTTCGTCTGGGGTCCGGCCGATCCGATCAGCGGCGCCCATGTGCTGGCCCGGGTCCGCGAGCGGATCCCGCACGCGGCGGTCGTCGAGCTCGGCGGCCCACCCGTGACCGGCCACTACCCGCAGGTGGAGAGCCCGGCCGAGGTCGCGGCGGCACTGGAGTCCTTCCTGCGGGACTGACCCGGCGCCGCCGACCCCGCCCGTCCGCACCCTGCTCTCCTTCGACGCCCGGGCCCGGCCGGGGCGGTCTTGCCCGCCCCGGCCCGGGTCCGGCAGGCTGCCCGAGGGCGGCGGGGCTCCCGGCCGCCCCGGGGGAGGCGCGGCAGCGCGCCGGGTCCGCGGACGGCCGAGGGCGGACAGCCCGCCGGGTGACTCGCCGGGTGGCTCGGCGCGCCGGGTGGTTGGCTTGGCAGGGGGCGTGCACCCCGGTCGGTAGATTGTCCGGGTTGTCGCCCTTTGGACGCCTTCGATCGGTTCGATCGGCCTCCCGGGAGCCGGAAGGGGACTGTATGACCGTGATCGCGCACCCCGAGGCACCGCTCGCCCTGTTCCCGGGCCGCCCGGCCCCGCCCGCCCGCACCCTGCTGGACGTGCTGCGCGCGACCGCCGCGGCCCATCCGCACGAGCCGGCCCTGGACGACGGCCGTGACGTTCTCGGCTACGGCGCGCTGCTCGGCGAGGTCGAGCGGCTGCGGCGGCAGCTGGCCCGGGCGGGCATCGGCCTCGGCGACCGGGTGGGCGTGCGGGTGCCGTCGGGCACCAACGACCTCTATGTGTCGATCCTCGCCGTGCTGGCGGCCGGCGCCGCCTACGTACCGGTCGACGCCGACGACCCGGACGAGCGGGCCGAGCTGGTCTTCGGCGAGGCCGACGTCAACGCCGTGCTGGGCGCCGGACGGGAGCTGGGCCGCATCAAGCCGTCCGGCAACGAGGCGGCCGAACCCGGCCCCGAGGACGACGCCTGGATCATCTTCACCTCCGGCTCCACCGGCCGGCCGAAGGGCGTCGCCGTCACCCACCGCAGCGCCGCCGCGTTCGTGGACGCCGAGGCCGCGCTCTTCCTCCGGGGCGAGCCGATCGGCCCGGGCGACCGGGTGATGGCCGGGCTCTCCGTCGCCTTCGACGCCTCCTGCGAGGAGATGTGGCTGGCCTGGCGGCACGGTGCCTGCCTGGTACCGGTGCCCCGCGCGCAGGTGCGCAGCGGCGCCGACCTCGGCCCGTGGCTGGCGGAGCAGGAGATCACGGTGATCTCCACCGTGCCGACGCTGGCGGCGCTCTGGCCGGCCGAGGCGCTGAACGAGGTCCGGCTGCTGATCTTCGGCGGTGAGGCGTGCCCGCCGGAGCTCGCCGAGCGGCTGGTCACCGAGGGCCGCGAGGTGTGGAACACCTACGGCCCGACCGAGGCGACCGTGGTGGCCTGCGCCTGCCTGCTCGGCGGCGAGGGGCCGGTGCGGATCGGGCTGCCGCTGGACGGCTGGGAGCTGGCGGTGGTCGACGAGGACGGCCGGCCGGTGCCGATGGGCGGCAGCGGGCAGTTGGTGATCGGCGGTGTCGGGCTGGCCCGTTACCTCGACCCGGTGAAGGACGAGGAGAAGTACGCGCCGCTGGAGTCGCTGGGCTGGCGGCGCGCCTACCGCAGCGGTGACCTCGTCCGGGCCGACGCCGAGGGCCTGGTGTTCCTCGGGCGCGGCGACGAACAGGTGAAGCTCGGCGGCCGCCGGATCGAACTCGGCGAGGTGGACGCCGCCCTGCAGGCGCTGCCCGGGGTGGCCGGCGCGGCCACCGCCGTCCGCACCGCCCGCAGCGGCAACCGGCTGCTGGTCGGCTACCTGCTCGTCCGGGACGGCTTCGACCGGGCCGCCGCCGTGGAGCGGCTGCGCGGCGAACTGCCCGCGGCGCTGGTGCCGCTGCTCGCCGCCGTCGAGGAACTGCCCTGCCGCACCTCCGGCAAGGTGGACCGGGACGCGCTGCCCTGGCCGCTGCCCGACCAGGAACAGGACGGCCCGGGCGAGCAGCTGTACGGCACCGAGGCGTGGCTTGCCGAGCAGTGGTGCGAGATCCTCGGGGTGCCCGTCCGCAGCGCGGACGACGACTTCTTCACGATCGGCGGCGGTTCGCTGGCTGCGGCGCAGCTCACCACCCGGCTGCGCACCCGCTGCCCGGCCGTCTCCGTGCTGGACGTCTACCAGCAGCCGACGCTGCGCAAGCTGGCCCGGCTGCTGGAGCGTGCCGCCCCGGCCGGGCAGGAGACGCGCACGGTGCGGCCCGTCCCGGCGCGGGCGGGGCTCGTCCAGCTGGCGGCGCTGCTGCCGCTGTCGGCGCTGACCGGGCTGCGCTGGGGTGTCGCTCTGCTGGCGCTCGGCAATGTGCTGCGCATGCTCGGCGGGTACGCCTGGGCGCCGACCGCCTCCTGGTGGGCGGTGGCGGCGGGGGCGGTGCTGCTGTTCTCCGCGCCGGGGCGGCTGGCGGTCTCCGCGGGCGGCGTCCGGCTGCTGCTGCGCGGGGTCGGGGCCGGCTCCCATCCGCGCGGCGGCGGTGTCCATCTGCGGCTGTGGGCCGCCGAGCGGTGGGCCGAGGCGGCCGGCGCCACCTCGCTCTCCGGGGCCTGGCTGGCGCGCTACGCCCGGGCGCTGGGCGCGCAGGTCGGCGAGGACGTCGACCTGCACACCATGCCGCCGGTGACGGGCCTGCTGCGGCTCGGCAAGGGCTGCGCGATCGAGAACGAGGTCGACCTCGCCGGGTACTGGCTGGACGGCGACCGGCTGGAGATCGGTGCCGTCCGGGTCGGCGCGGGCGCGGTCGTCGGGACGCGATCGGTGCTCTTCCCCGGTTCACGGGTCGGCAAGCGCGCGGAGGTGGCGCCCGGTTCGGGCGTGGCCGGGCACGTCCCGACCGGGCAGCGCTGGGGCGGTGCGCCGGCCGTCAAGATCGGCAAGGCGGAGCGGGCCTGGCCGAAGCAGCGGCCCGCCCGCACCACCCGGTGGGCCGCCGTCTACGGGCTGACCGGCTCCGCGCTGGCCCTGCTGCCCGCGCTCTGCGCCGTCCCCGCGCTGCTCACCGCCGGGCTGTTCGTCCACCCCGGCGACGACCTGCCCACCGCGCTGCGCGGGGCACTGGCGGCGGTGGTGCCCGCCACCCTGGTCTACGGCCTGGCGTACGCGGCGGTCGTGCTGGCCGGTGTCCGGCTGCTGAGCCTCGGACTGCGGTCCGGCCACCACCCGCTGCACGGACGGATCGGTTGGCAGGCGTGGACGGTCAGCCAGCTGATGGACCACGCCCGGGAGACGCTCTTCCCGCTGTACGCCGGCCTGATCACCCCGTTCTGGCTGCGACTGCTCGGCATGCGGGTGGGCCGTGGCGCCGAGGTCTCCACGGTGCTCGCGCTGCCCAGCCTCACCACCGTCGGCGACGGCGCCTTCCTCGCCGACGACACCCTGATCGCCCCGTACGAACTCGGCGGTGGCTGGGTGCGGGTGGGCCGGGCGGCGGTGGGCCGCAAGGCCTTCCTCGGCAACTCCGGGATGACCGCGCCGGGCCGATCGGTGCCCGACCGGGGTCTGGTGGGGGTGCTCTCCGCGACGCCGAAGAAGGCGAAGCGCGGCAGCTCGTACCTGGGCATGCCGCCGGTGAAGCTGCCCCGGTCGGCGGACACCGCGGACGCCGCCCGCACCTACGACCCGCCGGGCCGGCTGCTGTGGGCGCGCGGGCTGACCGAGCTCGGCCGGCTGGTGCCGGTGTTCGCCTCCTCGGCGATGGTGGTGCTGACCGCGGCCGCGCTCTGCGCGCTCGGTACGGCGCTGCCCGGCGGCGCGGTGCTGCTGGCCGGGCCGGTCCTGCTGGCCGCCGGCGCCGCGGCCTGCGCGGTGTCGGTCGCCGCGAAGTGGCTGCTGGTCGGCCGCTGCCGGGCGGCCGAGCATCCGCTGTGGAGCGGTTTCGTGTGGCGCAACGAGCTCGCCGACACCTTCGTCGAGGTGCTCGCGGTGCCGTGGCTGATCGGCCGGGTGCTCGGCACCCCGGTGCTCAACCTGTGGCTGCGGGCGCTCGGCGCCCGGATCGGCCGCGGCGTGTGGTGCGAGAGCTACTGGCTGCCGGAGACCGACCTGGTCACGCTCGGCCACGCGGTCGGCGTCAACCGTGGGTGCGTGCTGCAGACGCACCTCTTCCACGACCGGATCATGCGGCTGGATACTGTGGAGCTCCGCGAGGGCTCTACGTTGGGCCCGGGCGGAATCGTGCTGCCCGGCAGCACGGTCGGGGCCCGTTCCACGCTCGGCCCGGCCTCCCTGGTGATGCGCGCGGAGACCGTCCCCGCCGACACCCGCTGGCTCGGCAACCCGATCGAGGCGTGGCAGCAGCCCGGGCACCGCGCCACATGACCGAGACCGCGCACGGAGAGAACCGACCGGTGAGCCCCACCAAGCAGCCCGAGGCCGCTGACCCGTACTTCCCGGACAACGGCGACCGCCGGTACCGGACCCACCGGTACGAACTCACCCTCGACTACCGGCCGGGCCCCAACCGGCTGGCCGGCATCGCCCGGATCACCGCCATAGCGGGCCGGGCGGCGCTGCGCGAGTTCGCGCTGGACCTCGCCCCGTTCAAGGTCGGCCGGGTGCTGGTGGACGGCCGCGCGGCGCACTACACGCACCGCGGCGGCAAGCTGCGGATCAGACCCGCGAAGGCCCCGGTGGCCGAGGCCGCGTTCACCGTCGAGGTGCACTGGTCCGGCAACCCCAAGCCGGTCCGCAGCCCGTGGGGCGGCCTCGGTTGGGAGGAGCTCACCGACGGCGCCCTGGTCGCCAGCCAGCCCGTCGGCGCACCGTCCTGGTACCCGTGCAACGACCGGCCGTCGGACAAGGCGGCCTACCACCTGTCGGTCACCACGCCCTCCGCGTACACCGTGGTGACCGGCGGCCGGCTGCTCACCCGCACCACCCGGGCCTCCGCCACCACCTGGGTCTACGACCAGCCGGCGCCGACCGCCAGCTACCTGGTGGGCCTGTCCGTCGGCCCGTACCGCGCCCTCGCGCTGACCGGGCCGGGGCTCGGCGGGGTGGCCCAGACGGGGTACGTCCCGGCCCGGCTGCAGCAGCGCTTCGAGCACGACTTCGGCCGGCAGCCGCAGATGATGGCGCTCTTCGAGGAGTTGTTCGGCCCGTACCCGTTCGGCGAGTACGCGGTCGTCGTCGCCGACGAGGAGCTGGACGTGCCGGTGGAGGCCCAGGGGCTGGCCACCTTCGGCACCAACCACCTCGACGGCGTCCGCGGCAGCGAGCGGCTGGTCGCCCACGAGCTCGCCCACCAGTGGTTCGGCAACAGCCTGACCATCGCCGGCTGGCGCGACATCTGGCTCAACGAGGGCTTCGCCAAGTACGCGGAGTGGCTCTGGTCGGAGCACTCCGGCGGCCCGAGCGCGCAGCGCAAGGCGGAGTCTGCGTACCGCCAGGTCCTGGCGCTGCCGCAGAACATCCGGATCGGCGACCCCGGCAGGAGCCTGATGTTCGACGACCGGGTGTACGAGCGCGGCGGGCTGACCGTCCACGCGCTGCGCTGCGCCCTCGGCGACCCGTCGTTCTTCCGGATGGTCCGCAGCTGGGCCACCAGCCGCCGGCACTCGGTCGTCTCCACCGCCGAGTTCGCCGCGCACGCCACCCGGTACGGCGGGGCGGCGGCCGACCGCGTCCTCGAGACCTGGATCAACCGGCACCGGCTTCCCCCGCTGCCGGTGCCCGCCCCGGCGCCGCAGCCGTAGCCGCAGGCCGCAGCCCGGGCCGGAGGCTGTTACCGGACCGCGCGGTGGCCGTTACACGGTCGGCGGCAGTCCGTGAGGCGGGATTCCTAGCGTGTGCCTCACCAACTCGCGTTCACCCGAACGGGAGTGGCGAGCAAACGGAGGAGTCCTCATGTCACGTACCTCGACCGCGCACCGCCCGGTGCGCTCCGCGCTGGTCTGCGCCGGGGCCGGGGTGGCCGTGCTGCTGTCCGCCGGGGCCGCGGCCGCCGACGGCCCGTCCGCCTCGCCGGTGCCGACCGCGACGCGCAGCGCCCAGCCGACCCTGCCGCCGGAGTCCGGAGCGCGGCCGAGCGCGGTGGCGAGCGCGCCGGCCGTCGGGCCGGACGGCCGCCGCACCGGCGGGCTGCCCCGCGGCGGCGCCCAGACCGGTGAGGCGGAGGACGGCGGCTCGCCGACCGTCGTGGTCCTCGGCTCGGCGCTGGCGCTGGCCGGTGCCGCCGGGATCGGCACCGCCGTCGTCCGTCGGCGCCGTGCCGGCGCGCAGGCGTAGCCGCAACCGGCGCGGCCGGCGCCCCTCGTGGGTGCCGGCCGCGTCGGCCGGCGCGCTCGTCCTCGCACTCGGCCTCGGCACGGTCGCCTACGGGCTCGCCCCGGACGGCGAGGCGGTGCACGTCGCCTACAGCGGCCCCGACGCGGACCCGCCGAGCCGCACCGCATCCGCACCGGCGCCCGCCGGCGGTGCGGCCCGCCCCGCGGACGACCGGCCGGCCACGCCGCCGGTCCGGCTGCTGATCCCCCGGATCGGGGTGGACGCCCCGGTCGGCCCGGTCGGGCTGAACGGCGACGGCACGGTGGAGGTCCCGCCGCTGGACCGGCCCGGGCAGGTCGGCTGGTACCGGAACGGTGCCGCGCCCGGCCGGCCGGGCGCGGCCGTGCTGCTCGGCCACTACGCGACCCGCAAGGGCTCGGCCGTCTTCCACCGGCTGCCGTCGGTGCGCCCCGGCGACACCGTCCAGGTGCGCCGGGAGGACGGCAGCACGGTGTCCTACCGGGTGCGGGCGGTCCGGCAGTTCCCGAAGTCCGCCTTCCCCACCGAGCTGGTGTACGGCGACACCCCGGACGCCCAGCTGAGGGTGGTCACCTGTGGCGGCACGATCGGGGGGGACGGGCACTACAGCGACAACATCGTGGTGCTCGCCGACCTGGCCGACGGGCCGTGACGGCCCTCCGCCACAGGGCGGGCGGCGGGCGCCCGGCGGGCATGGGGCAGACTGACTGCCCTCCCCCTGTCTCTGTACGACCGTCAGGAAAGGCTCCGCCGCGCGTGAGGAAGAGGACAGGCCCGGCTGCCCGGGCCGGAATCGCCGGCCGGGCCCTCGTGGCCGCCGCGGCCGCCGCGGCGGTCCTGGCGCTCGCCGGCTGCGACAGCCCGGGCACCCTGCACGACGGCGGTCCGGCCCGGCAGGTGGCGGAGCATCCGAGTCCGCAGCCGCTGTGGCCGGCCGCCGCGACCTCGGCCGCGGCCACGCCCCGCGCGGTGACCGAGGAGCCGCCGCCCGCCCCGCTGCCCGGGCTCACCGCCCCGACCGCCGGACTCGCGCAGCTGGACGCCAAAGCCGTCCTGGCGCACGACCCCGGGCTGACCGACATCGAGCACCGCGCGGTGGAGACGGGCTGCACCGGCTGCGCCGTCCAGCCCGCCCGGTACCGGGACCTGAGCGGCGACGGCCGGCCCGAGCTGATCACCGCCGTACTGACCCCCGAGGCCGACGGGCGGGCCGTACTGCACGTCTACAGCGAGCGGGACGGGCACGTGGTGCCGGTGCTGTCGGTCGCCACCGCCGCCGGGTTCACCGCGGACACGGTCGGCCGGGACCTCGTCCTGCACGAGCCGACCGGGGCGACCGCCCGAACCAGCAGCACCTACCGCTGGAACGCGGTGCGGATGGCCTTCGTCGACCGGCAGACCGTGTCGACCGGATCGGCCGACGGCGTGCCCGGCTGCCCGACCCCGGAGCCGACCGTCCCGTCGGCCCGGCCCACCCACCAGGACGGACCGGTGGTCGGGCCCGACGGCCGAAGGCTCTCGGCGACGCCCGTCCCCGTCCCCGTCCCCTCCCGCACGGCCCCGACGAGGCAGCGATGACCGTCCCTCCCATGCCGCGCATCCTGCTCGTCGAGGACGACGAGGTGATCCGCGAGGCCACCCAGATGGCGCTCGAACGGTACGGGTTCCCGGTCGACACCGCCGCGGACGGCCTGCAGGGGCTGGAGCGCTTCCGGGCCCGGCGGCCGGACCTGATGCTGATCGACGTGATGCTGCCGCTGCTCGACGGGGTCGGCCTGTGCCGGCGGGTCCGCGAGGAGAGCAGCATGCCGATCCTGATGATGTCGGCCCGCGGCGAGGCCGTCGACGTCGTCTCCGGGCTGGAGGCCGGCGCCGACGACTACGTGGTGAAGCCGTTCGAGATCGCCGTGCTGGTCGCCCGGATCCGCACCGTGCTGCGGCGCACCGGGCCGACCGCGCCGGACACCCCGGTGCTCGCCGCCGCCGAGCCGGCGCAGGCCGTGCCGTCCGCGGTGCGGGTGATCGACGACCTCGCGGTGGACACGGACGCCATGGAGGTGACGGTGGGCGGGAAGCCGGTGCCGCTCACCCCGACCGAGCTGCGGCTGCTGCTGGAGTTCACCGCCGCGCCGGGCGTGGTGATGGAGCGCCAGACCCTGCTCTCCCGGGTGTGGGACTACTCCTGGGACGCCGACAGCCGGGTGGTGGACGTCCACGTCCAACGGCTCCGTGCCAAGATCGGGGCGGGCCGGATCGAGACCGTCCGCGGCTTCGGCTACCGCCTGCGGCGGATCCGGTGACGCTCCGCCGGCAGATCGCCGCCGTCATCGCGCTGGTCTCCTGCCTGGTCGCGCTCACCGTCGCGCTGCTCGTGCACCGGGCGTCCGTCGGGCAGCACACCGACCAGGCCCGGGCCTCCGCCGAGGCGGCGCTGGACGCCGTCCTCACCGGGTACGACCGCACCGGCGAACTGGTCGGCGGCTGGCACGCCGCACTGGACGACCCGGCGGTGCCCGCCGAGCTGCGTGCCCTGGCCGCCCGCGGCCGGCAGGGTTCGGTGCTGGGCCGGAGCCCGGACGGCACCGCGATGTGGGCGGCGGCCGGCGCCGCCGGGCACGTGGTCTCCGTCAGGCTCGACTACACCGGTGACGAGCAGGCCGTCGCGGACCTCGACCGGGCGGTACAGATCGCCGCGGCGCTGTCGGTCGCGGTCACCGTGCTGGCCGGAGTGCTCGCCGCCGACCGGATCAGCCACCGGCTGCGGACGGCCGCCCGGACAGCCCGCACCATCGCCGCGGGCGACCTCGACGCCCGGATCGGGCCGCTCGGCCGCCGCCGCGACGAGGTCTCCGAACTGGCCACCGCCGTCGACTCCATGGCCGCCGCGCTGCGCAGCCGGCTGGAGAACGAACAGCGCTTCACCGCGGACGTCGCCCACGAGCTGCGCACCCCGCTGACCGGCCTGCTGACCGCCTCGGAACTGCTGCCGGACGGGCGGCCGACCGAGCTGGTGCAGAACCGGGTGCGGGCGCTGCGCGACCTGACCGAGGACCTGCTGGAGGTCTCCCGCCTGGACGCCCGGGCCGAGACCCCCGACCTCGCCGACCTGCCGCTCGCCCGGCTGGTGGCCCGCACCGCGGCGGCCGGCGGCGGGCCGGTCGAGGTGCTGGTCGCGGCCGACACCACGGTCACCACCGATCCGCGGCGCTTCGACCGCGTCCTCGCCAACCTGGTGGCCAACGCCCACCGGCACGGCGAACCGCCGGTCTCCGTCCGGGTGGACGGCCCGGTGGTGACCGTCCGGGACCACGGCACGGGCTACCCCGAGGACATCTTCCGCGACGGCCCCCAGCGCTTCCGTACCGGCGCCCGCGAACGCGGCCACGGCCACGGCCTCGGCCTGACCATCGCCGAAGGCCACGCCGAGGCCATCGGCATCCGCCTGCACCTCCGCAACCACCCCGACGGCGGCGCCGTCGCCGAACTCCGCCTGCCCACCCCCCGCACCGACTGAAGGCCGTGGCCGCCGGTGCGTGCCCCTCCCCCCGGGCCCGGGCTCGCCGGTCGTCGGTTCGCCGAGCTGTTCCGCCTGGAGGAGGAGCGGTTGGTCGTCCTCGCCGACCCGGCCTGGGAGCGGTTCTCGGCGGACGGGGTCACCGGCGCGTACGCGCGCGAGGTCGCGGCGTCCTTCGTGGCGGCGTTCGGGCCGTCGCTGATCGCCGCGGGCGCGGCGGACCGGGACGGCGGTGTCGCCGGACGCTTCGAGGAGGGGCTGGCCGCCCGGGTGCGGGAGCGGCCCGCGGCGGGTGTCGCCGAGTGGCGGGTGCAGGTGCTGCGCGACGGTTGACCGCCGCGGGGCCCGCTCAGGCGCCCTGCGGGTGGTGGCAGGCGGCGACGTGGTCGATGCCCGGGGCGGCCTCGGCCGCGGGCGGGTCCTCCTGTTCGCAGCGGGTGCGGCGGCCGGGGTCGAGGGCGGTGTAGACGGTGCAGCGGGAGCGGAACCGGCAGCCCCGGTGCCGGACGGTGGGCGAGGGCGGGTCGCCCGCCAGCAGGAGTTTGGCCCGGCTGCGCTCGGCGGCGGGGTCGGGCAGCGGGACGGCCGAGAGCAGGGCCCGGGTGTAGGGGTGGCGGGGCCGTTCGAACACCTCGTCGACGGCGCCGGCCTCGACGGTGCGGCCGAGGTACATGACGCTGACCCGGTCGGCGAGGTGACGGATCACCGAGAGGTCGTGCGACACGAAGAGGTAGGCGAGGCCGAGTTCGGCCTTGAGCCGCTGGAGCAGGTTGAGCACGCCGGCCTGGACGGAGACGTCGAGGGCGGAGACCGGCTCGTCGAGGACGAGCAGGTCGGGTCGGACGGCGAGGGCGCGGGCGATGGAGATCCGCTGCCGCTGACCGCCGGAGAACTGGTGCGGGTAGCGGTCGGCGTGCGCCGGGTCGAGGCCGACCTGGCGGAGCAGTTCGGGGATCCGGCGGCGGATCTCCTCGCGCGGCGCGCCCTGGGCGAGCAGCGGTTCGGCGACGACGTCGCCGATCGGCATCCGCGGGTCGAGGCCGGCCGCCGGGTCCTGGAAGACGATCTGCACCCGGGCGCGCAGGCGGTGCGCGGCGGCCCGGTCGAGGGCGGCGGTGTCCTGGCCGAGGACCTCGATCCGGCCGCCCTGCGGCGCGGTGAGGCGCAGCAGTTCGTAGAGGGTGGTGGACTTTCCGGAGCCGGACTCGCCGACCAGGCCGAGGGTCTCGCCGCGCCGGATGTCGAGGTCGACGCCGTCGACGGCGTGCACCTCGCCGGTCCTGCGCTTGAAGACGGCGCCCTTGAGCAGCGGGAAGGTCTTGGTGAGGCCGCGGACGGAGAGGACGGTGTCCCGTTCGGCGCGGGGCCGGGTCTCCTCGGCGGGGGCGGGGAGCGCGGGCACCGGGTAGACCTCGGCGGGTGCCGGGCGGCGTTCGGCGAGTTCGTCGGCCTTCACACAGGCGGCGAGGTGACCGGCGATGGCCGGCGATGCGGCGGCCGGTTCTGCGGTGCCGGATTCGGCGGGGCCGGGCTCGGTGGTGCCGGTGAGGCCGGGTTCGGCGGTGCGGCAGCGGTCCTCGGCGAGCGGGCAGCGCGCGGCGAAGGGGCAGCCGTGGCCGAGCTCCTCGGGTGCGGGCGGCCGGCCGGGGATGGGGACAAGGGGGCCGCCACGGCCGTCGAGGCGGGGGACGGCGCCGATCAGGCCGAGGGTGTACGGGTGGCGGGGGGCGGCGAAGAGCCCGTCGACGGGGGCGGTCTCGACGATCCGTCCGGCGTACATGACGGCGACCCGGTCGGCGCTGCCGGCGATGACGCCGAGGTCGTGGCTGACGAGCACGAGGGCGGCGCCGGTCTCGCGCTGGGCGGTGCGCAGCACGTCGAGCACCTGGGCCTGGATGGTGACGTCGAGCGCGGTGGTGGGTTCGTCGGCGAGCAGGATGTCGGGGTCGTTGGCGATCGCCATGGCGATCATGGCGCGCTGCCGCATGCCGCCGGAGAATTCGTGCGGGAAGCTGTCGAGGGCGCGGTCGGGGGCGGGGATGCCGACCAGGTCGAGCAGGTCGGCGGCGCGTTTGCGGGCGGTGGCGCGGTCGACGGGCTGGTGGATGCGGACGGCCTCGGCGATCTGGTCGCCGATCCGGTAGACGGGGGTGAAGGCGGAGAGCGGGTCCTGGAAGACCATGGCGACCTTGCGGCCGCGGACGGCGGCGAGTTCCCGGGCGGGGAGTCCGACGAGTTCGCGTCCCTCGAGGCGGACGGAGCCGCCGACCCGGGCGGTGCCGGGCAGCAGGCCGAGGACGGCGAGGGCGGTGACGGACTTTCCGGAGCCGGACTCGCCGACGATGCCGAGGGTCTCGCCGCGGTGCAGGTCGAGGTCGACGCCTCGGACGGCCGGGGCGGTCCCGAAGTCGACGGTGAGGTCCCGGACGGTGAGGAGGGCGGGGGTCACGTGGTGCTCCGGCGCGGTCGGGGTGCGGGCGTGCTGCTGGTGTCGGGGGCGCCGGCCGGTCCGTCGGCCGGGGTTGCGCCGGCGGGGGTGCGGGCGGCGCGGGCGAGTCGGGCGGAGCGGCGGCCGGCCTCGGCGGTGGGATCGAGGGCGTCGCGCAGGCCGTCGCCGACCAGGTTGACGGCGAGGACGAACAGCACGAGGAGGGCGGCGGCGAAGTAGAACAGCCAGGGGAAGACGGGGGCGTCGGCGGTGCCGGCGGCGAGCAGGGTGCCGAGCGAGACGTCGGGGGCGCGGACGCCGAAGCCGAAGTAGGAGAGCGCCGCCTCGCTCATCACGGCGCCGCCGACGGCGATGGTGGCGTCGATGATGAGGAAGGAGGAGACGTTGGGCAGGACGTGCCGCCAGATGATCCGGAACGGCCTGACGCCCATGAACTGTGCGGCGACGACGAATTCGCGCTCGCGCAGGGATCTCGTCATGGAGCGGACCACCCGGGCGGTGATCATCCAGTTGAAGAGGGCGAGCAGCAGGACGAAGGCGAGCCACCCGGTGCCGCGGAGCCGGGGCGAGACGATCGCGATGACCAGGAAGCCGGGGAAGATCAGCATCAGGTCGACGAGGAACATCAGCAGTCGGTCGGTCCAGCCGCCGAAGTAGCCGGCGCAGGCGCCGACCAGGGAGGCGAGGCCGGTGGAGAGCACGGCGACGAGCAGGCCGATGACGAGGGACTTCTGCAGGCCGCGGACGGTCTGGGCGAAGACGTCCTGGCCGATGCCGTTGGTGCCGAACCAGTGCTCGGCGGACGGCGGGCGGCGGATCTCCCCGTAGTTGGGGGTGGCGTAGTCCCAGGGCGTCAGGTGCGGGCCGAGGAAGGCGAGCAGGAAGAGCAGCAGCAGGACGACGGCGCCGACGACGACGCCGCGGGAGGCTGCGAGACGGGTGGCGACCAGGCGCAGCCGGCCGGCGGGGGTGTGCTCCTCGGCGGGGGCGGGCGCGCTCTCGGTCAGGGTGGTGGTGGCCATCAGTACCTCACCCGGGGGTCGAGGGCGGCGTGCAGGGCGTCGGCGAGGAAGCCGGCGGCGAGCACGACCACGGCGGCGAACAGGTTGACGGCCACGACGGCGTTGATGTCCTGTTCGTTGACGGCCTGGATGAACCATTCGCCCATGCCGTGCCAGCCGAAGATGGTCTCGGTGAAGGCGGCGCCGGTGAAGATGCCGAGGAAGCTGTAGGCGAACATCGTCGACATCGGGATGACCGCGGTGCGCAGGCCGTGCTTGAGCAGGGCGCGGCTGCGGGTGAGCCCCTTGGCCTCGGCGGTGCGCAGGTAGTCGGAGCCGAGCACGTCGAGCATGGTGGAGCGCTGGTAGCGGCTGTAGGTGGCGAGGCCGCCGAGGGCGAGCGAGAGCGTGGGCAGCAGCAGGTGGAGGGCCCAGTCGGCGAGGTGGGTGCCGAGGCCGCCGGCGAGGCCGGGCGTCTCGTAGCCGGTGAACGGGATCACCTCGTGGCCGGCGGCGTTCTTGGCGGCGATGGCGCCGTTCTTGAGGAGCAGCGCGACCAGGAAGACCGGGGTGGAGAGCAGCACGAAGGAGAGCACGGTCAGCGCCCGGTCGGAGAAGCGGTACTGCCGGACGGCGCTCCAGGCGCCGCCGGCGACGCCGAGCAGCATGCCGAGCAGGCTGCCGACCAGCAGCAGGCGCAGCGAGACGCCGATCCGGCGGCCGAACTCCTCGTTGACCGGGGTGTTGTGGATGGTCCGGCCGAGGTCGGCGTGGAGGAGCAGTCCGTCGGCCCAGGTGGCGAAGCGCTCGACGACCGGGGTGTGGTCGTTGATGTTGAGCGCGGTGAGCTGCCGGTCGACGGCGGCCGCGGAGGGCCGGGGCTGCTTGGCCTCGAAGTAGGCGCGGGGGCCGAGGGCGGCGCAGGAGAGGGCGTAGGCGAGGAAGACCGCGGCGGCCAGGAGGACGGCGTAGTAGCCGAGCCGTTTTGCGAGGTAACGGGTCACGGTCTACCGCCGGTGCGGTTCGCACACCTGGGGAACATGGTCTTTCGCCTTCGTTCGGAGGGTTTTTGACGCAGCTTCGCGCAGCAGTTGTACGGCACGTCGGACGGTCCGTCCAGGGTGTGCCGCGCCGCGTGGTTCGGCCGGGTCGGCGAACGCGCTGGTCACAGTCGATCAGACGGGTGCGGACAGCATGTTTCCACGGCATTGCGCCGCGTTTCGTTTCGATCAGTTCTGCGCATGGACCCCTGTCGTCGGAGCTGAAGGGCTGTTACGTTCTGCCTGCCGGCACCGACTTGGCTGCCCACGTTCAAGTGCCGCCACACCTGGCGGCCCACGACTCTTCGAGACCCGAGGACTTCACCTGATGGACGCATCGCTCGCCACCCGCAGACTCGGCCGGGCCGCCGCCGCGGCCCTCACCGTGGTGCTGGCCGCCACGGCCTGCAGCAGCCAGGCCGACGGCACGGCGGACGCGGCGAAGACGGTGGTGCCGACGGTGGGCGCCGAGGACAACAACCCGCAGCCGCTGGACCGGATCAAGGACGGCGGCGAGCTGCGCGAGCCGCTCCAGCAGTGGATCACCCAGTGGAACCCGTACCAGGTCGACGGCACCTACGGCGACGCGGTCGAGATCATGGGCTACCTGGAGGCGAAGCTCTTCCGCTCGGACGCCAAGGGCGTCTACCACCCGGTGCCGGAGTACCTGACGTCGGCGGAGGTCACCTCCACCTCGCCGCAGGTGGTGACGTACCGGCTCAATCCCAAGGCGGTCTGGTCGGACGGCAAGCCGCTCGGCTACCAGGACTTCAAGGCGGTCTGGCAGTCCTCCAACGGCAAGGACCCGGCGTACAACCTGTCGGACTCCTCGGGCTACGAGCAGATCTCGAACGTCGAGCAGGGCGCCGGCCCGAACGAGGTCAAGGTGACCTTCGCGCAGCCGTACGCCGACTGGCAGAGCCTGTTCAACCCGCTGCTGCCGGCGGCCGGGATATCCACCCCGCAGGCCTTCAACGAGGGCTGGATCGAGAAGGTGCCGATCTACGGCGGCCCGTTCGTCCTGCAGAACGCGGACAAGACCGCGCAGACCATCACCCTGGCGCCCAACCCCCGGTGGTGGGGCCCGAAGCCCAAGCTGGACCGGATCACCTACCGGGTGCTGGACTCCGCCGCGATCACCCAGGCCTTCCTCAACAACGAGGTGGACTACGCCTCGGCGGGCACCGCCACCGCGTACGGCCAGCTCAAGGACGCCAAGGACGCGGCGATCCGCACCGGCACGCCCTGGGACGAGGTGCACATCTCCTTCGGCGGCAACGGCGCACTGGCCGACCAGAAGGTCCGTCAGGCGCTCGGCCGGGCGCTGGACCGCGCCTCGCTGATCAAGATCGCCAACAAGGGCGTGCCGGTGGAGTTCAAGCCGCTGGACAACCACCTGTTCATGACCAACCAAGACGGCTACCGGGCCAACTCCGGCGACTGGGTGACGTTCGACCCCGCCGCCGCCGGGAAGCTGCTCGACGAGGCCGGCTGGAAGGACTCCGGCGGCGCCCGCAGCAAGGACGGCCACCCGCTGGAGCTGCACTACGTGATGAGCGACGGCTCCACGCAGGCCCAGGCGGACCTCGCGGCGGCCGTGCAGAGCATGCTGCAGCAGGTCGGGGTCAAGCTGTCGATCGACAAGGTGCCCAGCAAGGAGTACTTCTCGAAGTACATCAACCAGGGCAAGTTCGACCTGGCGAGCTGGCGCAACACCGGGTCCTTCCCGCTCTCCCGGACGGTGCCGATCTACCGTGCGCCGCAGGGCGACAACGTCTTCGGCAACTACTCGAAGCTGAGCACCCCCGACATCGACACGCTGCTGCGGAAGGCCGCGGCGACCCTCGACCCGGCGCAGGCGGCCGCGCTCTACAACGAGGCCGACGTGAAGATCTGGGAGCTCGGGCACACCGTCGAGCTGTACCAGCGGCCGAGCATCGTCGCCGTCCGCAAGGGCCTGGCCAACTTCGGCGCCGGCAGCCTCGCCGACACCGTCATCACCTCGGTCGGCTGGCAGAAGTAGCCCCGGCAGGCCCTCCCCCGCCGCCGTCCCCCTCTCCCCCGAGCGGGGGACGGCGGCGCAGCAGAGGGCCGGGGCGTCTTCTCGCAGTGGTGCCGCACAAGGGGCGCGGGGAACTGCGCCCCCTGAATCGACTACCCGGCATCCTTTGAAGACGCGCCCCAGGGGTGCAGTTCCACCACCACGTGCGGGGCGAGCGAGCGCAGGAAGTCCGCCGCATCGAAGGCCGCGCCGGCGGACACGACTCCGGCCGCGGCGCCGCGCCCGGTGAGGAGGCGGTCGACCGCCTCCACCGCCAGCGGCGCACTGACGGCGTAGATGTCCCGGCCGCGTGCCACGGCCCGCCGCTCGGTTCCTCCGGAACGCACCAGGACGTCGACCACGAAGGTCTGCTCCGACCGCCCGAGCTCGTCGGCGGCGGCCGGAGCCGGCGTGTCGGCGGCCGACAGCTCCCGGACGGCCTCGACCGTCATGTAGCCGCGCACCTCGGGCACCGCGAGGTGGCTGGGCACGGTGACGGCGTCGGCCATGGTGAACTCCCCGAGGACGGCCCGCGGGCCGAACGGCTCCGGGAATGTCCACTCCAGCTCCGGCAGGTCGTCCCGGTGGTACTCCAGCCGCCCGTTCGCGTACCGGACCCGCCGCCCGTCGCGCCGCTCCCGGGAGACGTCACCGGCGTTCCGCGTCCCGGCGGTGGGGTGCCAGCCGCTCAGCCCGTACGCGATGTGCACCTCGTCCGCCGCCGTCCGGTCGCCCAGCGCGGCGGTGGCCAGCAGATCGCCGAGGCCGCCGAAGAAGGCCATCGCGGGGACGACCGGCACCCCGGCGGCGCGGGCGCGGTCGGCGAACCCGGTGAAGGTGTCGGCATTCGCCTCGATCTCGGCCGCCACGTCCACGTACGGGATCCCGGCCCGCAGCGCCGCCTCGATCACGGGCGCGGCCGTCCCCGCGAACGGCCCGGCGCAGTTGACCACCGCCGCCGCACCCGCCAGCGCGCGGTCCAGCGAGGCCGGGGCGTCCACCGTCGCCGGCCGGACCTCCGGTCCGTCCCCGCCCGCCATCTCCGTCAGCCGCCCGGCGTCGCGCCCGGACAGCACCGGCACGAACCCGCGCTCCAGCAGCTCCGCCACCACGAAACGCCCGGTGTGGCCGTACGCGCCGAACACCGCCACCGTCTGTCCCGTCCCCATGGGTCCTCCCCCGCCTCGAATCCTCGAACAGTCCGTCAGGACCATCCTGCCGAGCGGGTCCGGCCCGCGCGAGTGTCCGGAACGCCATCACCCGAACACTTCCGGACATACACTTCGGGGCGTGAAGACTGTCGCGCTGGCCGTCACCGACGGGATGCTGCACTTCGAACTGGCCCTGGCCCTCGAAGTGTTCGGCAGTGCCCCGGCGGGAGTGGCCGCCCCCTGGTACGAGTTGCTCGTCTGCGGCCCCGGCGCCGCCCGGGCCGGCCGGTTCCGCCTGGAACCCGATCACGGGCTCGACCGGCTCGCCCGGGCCGACACCGTGATCGTCCCGGGCTGGGCGGACATCGACGTGGCACCGCCCGCGGACCTGGTGTCGGCGGTTCGCGCGGCCCACGAGGCCGGGGCCCGCATCGCCTCGCTCTGCACCGGCGCCTTCGTCCTGGCCGAGGCCGGCCTGCTGGACGGGCTGCGCGCGACCACGCACTGGGCGCACACCCGGGCGCTGGCCGAACGCCACCCCCGGGTGACGGTCGACCCGGATGTCCTCTGGGTGGACAACGGCTCGGTGCTCACCTCGGCCGGCAAGGCGGCCGCCATGGACCTGTGCCTGCACCTCGTCCGGCTCGACCACGGCTCGTCGGTCGCCAACGCGGCCGCCCGCCGCCTGGTCGTGCCGCCGCACCGCGACGGCGGCCAGGCCCAGTTCGTCACCACCCCGGTGCCCGCCCCCGGCAACCACCCGCTCGCCGACCTCCTCCCCTGGGCCCTCGAACGGCTCGACCTGCCGCTGACCGTGGACGACCTGGCCCGCCACGCCCGGATGAGCTCACGCAACCTCGGCCGCCACTTCCGGTCGGTGACCGGCACCACCCCGCTGCAGTGGCTGCTGACCCAGCGGATCCGCCGCGCCCAGGAACTACTGGAGACCACCGACGACAGCATCGACACCGTCGCGGAGGCCACCGGCATGGGCACCGCCACGACCCTGCGCCGGCACTTCAACCGCACGGTCGGCGTTCCCCCGGACACCTACCGCCGCACCTTCCGTTCCCGGGCCCTCACCCCGCCGGACCGTGCCGGCGGTCCTCCCGGATGACCCCGGCAGGCGCGGGCGGGTTCAGCGGGCGCCGGGCAGGATCCGGGTCACCGTCCCCGAGCCGGCGGCGCGGCCGCGGTGGCGGAAGGCGAAGCGCTGTCCGACCGCCAGGGCGACGGGCTCGTCGAGGTCGATCTCCACCGCGGCCGTGTGCATCGGCCGCAGCACGTCGAGACCATGAGGCAGCGTCACCACACCCGGCACGCTCGCGGTGCGGAGGTAGAAGCCGAGGCGGTCCCCGCTCAGCAGGTCCGCCGGGCTCGACTCCTCCGGGAGCAGCGCGATGTCCGCGGCGAACACCGACCGGGCGACGGCCGAGCCGGGGGTGGCGAGCACCTGTCCGTCCTTCAGCCCTCCCGCCACCTGACCTTGCAGCACCAGGCCCGCGTTCGTGCCCGCACCGGCCGATCCGACGGCGGACCTGCCCGCGGCCACGAAGGCCACTCGGGTCGTGGTGCCGTCCACGCCGAGGCCGACCACTGCCACCTCGTCACCCGGCCGGACGGACCCGCGCTCGATCACGCCCGTCACCAGGACCGCCCGGCCGAGCTTCCGGCCCGGCCACAGGGCGGCGAGGTGGCGCGGGATCGGATGGAAGACGCCGTTCACCGGCATCAGGAACGGTTGGTCGTCCTCGGGTGTCTGTGCCATGGCGGGCAGGCCACCGGGGCTCAGATCCCGCGGGCGGCCTCGCGGCGGCGGCGCTTGCCGAGGGCGGCGACGGAGAGGTCCTCGGCCTGGGAGCGGAGGTTCTTGAAGCCGTAGCCGCGTGCGGTCAGCCAGGACTCGGCGGCTGCTTCGGCCCGCGCCGTGGCGGTCAGGATGTCCTCCTCGGCCTCGCCGGTGTCCGCGAAGCGGAAGGTGAAGGCCGTCCGGGCGGCGATGTCGTAACTCATGTGGCCCTCGGGGGTGAAGGCCGCCTGCAGGACGTCGTGCTCGGCCGCGCGGGCAAGCAGCTCGGCGCGCTGCGCCTCGTCCAGGCCGTCGAAGACGCCGCGGACGGTGATTCGGAAGTCTCGGGTACTCACCGGCCCGACCCTAGGCGGCCGCCCTCCGTCGGTGCACCTCCTTTTCCCGGCCGGGCGGCGGACGGCCGGCGGGCTGCGGACGGCGGGCGGACGGACCTGCGCAGCCCCGCCCGGACCTGCGCCAGCGCGCTACGGCCGGGCCGCGAGGACGTGAGCGACGGACTCGCGGGTCAGGAAAACCAGTTGGGCACGCTTGTCCGGCAGGTCGATCAGCGGGCCGAGCTCGAAGCCGGTGCGCAGCACCCGGGCTATCGACTTCTCGTTGAGGGCGTCGGGCTCGGCGACGACGCGCCGATGGGCCGGGTCGGCGAAGACGTAGCCCATGAGGGCGGCGACGAGGCCGGCGGTGAAGCCGGGGGCGGGCTCCCCGCCGGCGGGCGCGAGGAGCAGGTGGACGCCGAAGTCGCCCGGCTGGACGGGGTAGCACTCGCCGACGGGGTCGTGCTCGGGCTGGTAGGTCTGGAACAGGGCCACGGGTGTGCCGTCGCGCTCGACGATGTAGGCGTAATGGGTGTCGAGGGAGTCGACGTAGGCGTAGATCTCCCGGACCTCGTCCTGGGAGTGGCCGACCATTCCCCAGAAGCGGGATCTCTCCTCGTTCACCCAGCCGTGCACCAGGGCGGCGTCGCCGGCCGGATCCAGCGGGCGGACGGTGACGGTGCCGAAACCGGGCACGGCCTGCCGGTGGACGGCCTCGGGGGCGGTGACGGGCGCGGTCATGGTTCTCCTCCGGTGGGGACGGCTGGGTGAGGGTGCGGCGGGTGGTCCGGACAGACGTGGTGCCGGCGAGGGGGACCGTCCCCTCGCCGGCACCACGGGTCTTCACGGCCGCCAGTAGCCGAAGGCGTTGACGCGCTGCTTCGGCAGGGCCAGTTCCTTGCGGGCGAACTGGGTGAGGGTGCGGGTGGTGGCGGTGTCGCAGGCGATCCACACGAAGGCGTCGGCCGGGTCGGTGAGCAGGGGCGGCAGCGCCTCCCGCACCTCGGCCACCAGGTGGGTGCCGGCCTCCTGCCTGGGCAGCCGGTGGACCTGGTGCCACTCCGGGTCGGCGCGCAGCGGCAGCTGTTCGTCCGAGTCGTGCTGGGTCTCCAGCCAGACCGTGGCGGGCACCTCGGGCAGCGCCGCCAGCAGCGAGTTGACGGCGGGGACGGAGGCCGAGTCGCCGATCACGAACATCCGCCGCGGCAGCGGGTCCGGCGCCGTGAAGGCGGAGCCCTGGACGGTCGCCTGGACGGTGTCGCCGGGTGCGGCCTCGCGCGCCCAGTCGCTGGCGCGGCCGTCGTGCAGCGCGAACTCGAGGCTGAACGTTCCCGTGGCGGCGTCGGGGTCGACGAGCGTGTAGGCGCGCTGGTGCGGCTTGCCCGCGTTGTCGAACCAGACGCGCACCCACATCGTGGGGTGCACGCCGGTCTCGGCGAGCATGCCCCCGTCGGTGAAGCGGACCCTTCGGTAGTGCTCGGTGACCTCCTCAACCGCGGTCACCGTGAACTCGAAGTCCCTGCCCCGCATCAGTTTGAGGACGACGCCCTCCCAGCCGTGCCCCATGAGACCCTCCAGCCGCACGAATTTAGGTAAGGCTAACCTAGCTCATCGGCGACCTCGACCAACACCCCGGTCGACGGACACCGCGAACCTCTCCGCGTGTCGACGGACGGACACGCCGTCAGCGATGCGAGCATGCCGTGGCGGCGCGAGGCCGCGGCGTGCGGACCCGGGAGCGAGGGCGGCAGATGAGCGGCGGCGTCGGAGGCATCCTCGGGGCTCACATCGTGCTGTACAGCCGGGACGCCGAGGCCGACCGGGAGTTCGTCCGCGACGTCCTCGGCTTCCCCGGGGTCGACGCGGGCGGCGGCTGGCTGATCTTCAAGCTGCCGCCGGCCGAGGTGGCCGTCCACCCGACCGAGGGCGAGGCCGCGCACGAGCTGTACCTGATGTGCGAGGACATCACCGCCCTGCTGGCCGAACTCCGCACCCGCGGCGTGGAGATCGCCCGCGAGCCCAGCGAGCAGCGATGGGGCGTGCTCGCCGCCGTCCGCCTCCCGAGCGGCGCGGAACTCCCCCTCTACGAACCGCGCCACCCCACCGCCCACGGCCTCTGACGTCACGTCATGTCAGGGCCTGACCGGCGCGAGGATCATGTCGACGAGGTGGTCCAGGGCGGCCGGTGCGCCGGGGTCGTCCGGCTGGGCCTCCGGGGCCGGCTCCGGGGCGGTGCGGCGCAGTTCCAGCCAGCCGAGGTAGGCGGCGTAGGCGGCGAGGGCACGGTGGCGGGCGTCCTGCGGGCCGAGACCGAGGCCGGAGAAGATCTCGGCGAGGAAGGCGAGCCGGGCGCGGGTGACCCGGGTGACGACGGCGGCGACGGCCGGGTGCGCGGTCTGCGCGACGAGGGCGGGTTCGAGTCCGGCGATCTTCTCGCTGCCCAGGGCCTCGGCGAGCAGGGCCCTGCCCCGGGCCAGGGGGTCGGGCAGCTCCCGGACGGCCTCGACGATCTCGGTGGTGGCGCGCAGCTCCCAGGTCTCCAGGGCCGCCACGAGCAGCGCCTCACGGTTGTCGAAGTGCCAGTAGAAGCTGCCCCGGGTGACGCCGAGCTCCTTTGCGAGCACGTCGACCGCGACGGCCGCGACGCCCCCGCGGGCGAGTGCGCGCAGCGCCGCCATCGTCCAGTCGTCCTTGGTGACTCTCCCCTTGGCCATGTTCCGTACAGTACTGTACGGAACATCCGTACAGTGGTGTACGGATCTGTCTCGACGAGTACGGGGGTGGCACGGTGAACACCAGGCAGTGGCTGTTCGGCACGGTGGAGGGTGAGCGCGCGCAGGTCGGCGCCGGGGCGCGGGCGGCCGCGATCGCGGCGGCCACGGGGCTGGCCGCGGCGGGCGCGCTGCACGCGGTCTGGGCGTTCTCGCCCTGGCCGCTCGGCTCGCGGGCCGAGTTCGCGGCCGCGGTGGTGGGGGTGGAGGAGTCGCAGCTGCCGTCCGGCCCGGCGACGGTCGCGGTCGCGGGGCTGCTGGGCGCCGCGGCCTGGCTGGTCGTCACCGCGGCCCGGCCGGAGAGCCGGCTCTCCGGCTCGCGGCTGGTGCGGTCCGGGGTGTGGACGGTCTCCGGGGTGCTGGCGGCACGCGGCGTCGGCGGCCTGCTGGTCTCCGGACTGCGGCTGGCCGACGCCCCGGCCGAGTTCCGGCACTGGGACCTGCAGCTGTACTCGCCGCTGTGCGTGACGCTGGGCGCCCTGACCGGCTACCTGGCCTTCCGCACCCGGCGTCGCTCCGCGCGGCCTGACCGCCGGTCAGATCGGCCGTACGACACGCAGAGTTCGTCGGCCCGCCCACAGGATGATCCCGCGGGCGGGCTGCGGACCGTACGATCGGGCAATGGCTGACATGACGGAAACCGTGCCGGGCTGGCTCGCGCCCGAGGAGCTGGAGGCGGCCCGCGCGCGGCTGCCGATCCTGTACGTGGAGGCGGTGCCGGTGCGCGTCGACGACACCGGCGAGGTCACCGAGATCGGGCTGCTGCTGCGCATCGGGCCGGACGGCGCGGTCAGCCGCACACTGGTCTCCGGCCGGGTGCTGCACCACGAGCGCATCCGCGACGCGCTGCTGCGGCACCTCGAGAAGGACCTCGGCCCGGTGGCCCTGCCCCGGATCCCGGCCTCGCTGCAGCCGTTCACGGTCGCCGAGTACTTCCCCACCCAGGGCGTCACCTCCTTCCACGACCCGCGGCAGCACGCCGTCTCGCTGGCGTACGTGGTGCCGGTGGCCGGCGACTGCAGACCGCGGCAGGACGCGCTCGACCTGGTCTGGTTCACCCCGCAGGAGGCCGCCTCGGCGGTGGTGCAGCAGGAGATGCCGGGCGGTCACGAGGTGCTGCTGAACCGGGCGCTGGCCCACCTCGGCTGCCTGGTCTGAGCCGGACGCGACCGGCGGGGACGGCGACCGGCGCCCGTGCGGCATGCCGTTCGAGTGACGCGGCGCCGTCCCCTGCGGGTGCCGCGCGACGGCGGACGGCTCCGGAGCGGACAGTGGCGTGGTCCGCCCGGCCGCCGGCCGGCCCGAACGGGAGTCGGCCCATGGATGCTTCGACCGGTGCAGCACGCGGCTACTCCGAGCACCGCTGGCGGGCCCTGACCGGCATGTGCGTCGCGGCCGGCTCGGTCTGACTGTCGTTCGCCGACTTCGGGGTCGCCGTCCCGACCATCGCCAAGGACCTGTCGGTGTCGCTGCCGGACCTCCAGTGGGCCGACAACGCCTTCAGCCTGTCCACCGGCGCGCTGGTGCTCGCCGCGGGCCGGCTGGGCGACGTGTACCGACGCAAGCGGATGCTGGAGCTGGGCCCGGTCGTCATGGGCACGGTGGCCCTGGCGGCGGCGCTCGCGCCCGGCCTCACCGGCGTGATCGTGGGCCGGGCGGCGATGGGGGTCGGCGCCGCGCTGATCCTCCCGGCGACGCTCGCACTGATCCCGCCGATGTTCCCGCCGGAGGAGCAGCCGAGGGCGTTCGGCGCCTGAATGGCCGTCGCCTGGGTCGGGCAGGCGGCCGGGCCGGCAGTGGGCGGGGTGCTGACGGGCGTCTTCGGCTGGCGGTCCGCCTTCTGGATCGACGCCCCGCTCGCGGTGGTCGCCCTCTGGCTGGCGCGCCGCTCCGCGGTGGAGTCCACCGACCCCAACGCCTCCCGGCACATCGACCTGGCCGGGCCGGCGATCAGCGCTCTCGCCGCGTTCTGCCTGCTGTACGGCTGCACGGCGGCCCCGGCGGCCTGCTCCACCTGGACTCCGCCGGGCGGGCCCTCGTGATCAGCGGAGGCGTGCGCCGATGACGGAGGGCACCTCCACATCGACTGCTTCCCCGGACACTTCTGCCTCGCCGAAGGGTCGGTGCCCCTGGTGGTCAACAGCCCGCACGGCGGAATGCCGACCTGCCGACCGAGCCGGCCACTGGCCCGACCCGCCTTTCGCGACCGTCGACGCATCGAAATCGCCTCGCTGTCCGGGTCGCGTCCCACTACGCTGCGGCCGGTCCGGGCCATTGGGCCGCCACCGACGAAAGCGAGCCCATGGCGAGGGACATGCTCACGGTCTGCCTGCCGCCCACCGATCCTGACGACGTGCCGCAGGCGCTGTCCGTCGCGATGGCCCCGTTCTGGTACGACGCCCAGCCGGCGCCGGACGGCACTTGGCAGGGCGAGTGGGACTGGTGGCACATCTTCGGAGGTGACGGCCCGCACGGCCTGCCCGTCCGCACCGGTCACGAGGACGATCCGCGACTGGTGCGCCACCCGTTCCGGTTGGACGACACCGCGCGGCCGCCGCAGCCGGCGGACCGGTGCGACGGCGGGCCACGCGGCCTGCTCGACCTGGACCTCGATCGGGTGCCGGTGGCGGAGGCGCTCGGCGCCGACTGGGACGGCTGGACCGCCTTCAGCGCCGACCACGACCCGGCCCTGTCGGAACCCGCCATGATCGAGCAGGCCTCGGACGGCCGGGCCGGACGGGCGGCCTTCTACGAACAGCCGGTCATCCGGGCTGTGACGGCCCTGCGGGCGCGGGACGGCAAACAGGCCCCCACGTGGGCGCGGGTGGTCGATCCGGTCGCCCGCTACGCGGGCAGTCGCGAGCAGTACGTGCGGCGGTGGGTCTCCCGCGTGGTGCCGACCAACGTGCTGCTCACCCTCGACGGCAGGTGGCTCGACGGCACCGCGCGGTCCACCGATCCGGATGCTCTGGTCGGCCACACGTACTTCGACTTCGCCGACCGCTACCTCGACACGCTCGCCGAGGACGCCCTCATCGTCCGCATCCGCTTCCACGCCTGACCGCGCGAGAACGCCTGACCGCGCGAGGACGCCTGACCGTGCGAGAGCGCCTGACCGTGCGAGAGCGCCTCGCCGGCACCCTCGCGGCCGACGGTTCCGGTCCGCAGATCGACCACGCGGATTCCCGTCCCGACACCCCGGGCGGGCGTTCGGGCCCGCCCCGGGTGTCGTCACCGGGCTGTCGTCACCGGGCGCGGGCGAGCAGGAGGTCGCTCAGGTGGTCCATGGTGATGCCGCCGCCGTGCGCGTCGAGGACCCGGGCGGTGTCGGAGAGGGCCTGCTCGCGCCGGTCCGCGGGCAGGATCCGGTAGCGGGAGAGCGAGGCGAGGTGGGCGAGGTAGCGGTCGGTGCCGTAGTGGAGTTCCTCGCGGAAGCGGCGGGTGCGCAGGTCGGTGAAGCGGCCGTCCCGGCGGAGTTCGTCCTCGGGCCAGCCGGGCAGGCCCACCCAGTCGCCGGGCAGTTCGCCGTAGTGGGAGGCGAGGACGCCGTGCGGGGTGTCGTCGAGGCCGTGCCGGCGGTCCACCTCGGCCAGGGCCGCGTGCAGGCGCGGATCGCGGACGCCCTGCGGGTTCCAGCACAGCGCGACCGCGCCGCCCGGTACCAGCGCGGCGTGCACGCCGTCCCGGCGCCGGTCCGGGTCGAGCCAGTGCCAGCAGGTGGCCGCCAGGACGAGCCCGAAGCGGCGGCCCTCGGGATCCCACTCCTCGAAGGTGCAGACCCGGACCCGGACGCCCGGGTGGGCGGCGGTGTTGCGGCGCAGGACGGCGGCCATCCGCGGGTCGGGCTCGACGCACTCCAGCTCGGTGCCGCGGGCGGCGAGCAGCGCGGTGGCCTTGCCGGTGCCCGCGCCGATCTCCAGGGCGGGGCGGCCGTCGAGCGCCGCGTACTCCAGTACCTCGGTGACGAGGGCGTCCGCGTAGCCGGGTCGGCCTCTGTCGTACAGGTCGGCCGCCTCGCCGAAGACCTGGCTGCGTGCCATGTCGATCTGTTCCCCGTCGGCCATGCGCGTCCCTCCGTCGTCCGGTCGGTGGTCGGTTGGTCGGTCCGCCACGGTAGCCGGTTCTTGCTCGAACCGTCGGCCGTTCTCCCGTCGGGCGGCGGCCCTTCTATCGACGGACGAACCGTCAGGAGCACTGCGGATGCGCCGGGTTCGCTCCGGTGCGCCGGTCTCAGGGGCGCGGCCGCACGGCTACGCTTCGTGCCATGACTGTCTCGGAGAGGGCCCCCGCTCGGGGTGTCGCGGTGGTGATCGGTGGCGGGCTCGCCGGGGTGCTGGCGGCCTGGGCACTGCGCGGAGCGGCCGAGCGGATCGTCGTGGTGGAGCGCGACCGCTACCCGGCGGGGGCGGAGTTCCGTGCCGGACTGCCGCAGGGGCGGCACGCGCATCTCGTCCTGGAGGCCGGGCACCGGATGCTGGACGAGCTGATGCCGGGCATCCGGCAGGAGTTGGCGGCGGCGGGGGCGGTGCGGGTGGCCGTCTCCGGTGACCTGCGCTGGCTGAGCTCGGCCGGCTGGATGGCGGAGTACGACTCCCCGCTGGCCTTCCTCTCCTGCACCCGCCCGGTGCTGGACCGGGCGGTGCTGGAGCGGGTCCGCACCGAGCCGTCGATCGAGTTCCTGGAGGGCGCCGAGGCGGTCGGACTGCTGGGTACGGCGCGGGCGGTGACCGGGGTCCGGGTGCGCGGACGCGGCGCCGACCGGGGCGAGGTCCGCGAGCTGGCCGCCGAGCTGGTGGTCGATGCGGCCGGGCGCTCCACGGCCACTGCCGACTGGCTTCGGGCGCTCGGCTGCCGGCCCGTCCCCGCGGAGCGGGTCGACGCGGGTGTCGCCTACAGCTCCCGGCTGTTCCACCGGCCGGCCGGGGCCGACCTCGGCTGCTCGGCGATCTACCTGCAGACCAGGGCGCCCGACGCACCACATCTCGGCGTGCTGCTGCCGGTCGAGGGCGACCGCTGGATCGTCAGCCTGGCCGGGATGCGCGGCGCCGAACCCGCGCCCGGCGAGGCCGGCTTCGCCGCACACCTGGCGAAGCTGCGCGACCCGAGCATCCGCGAGGCGCTGGCCGGCGCCGAACCGGCCGGCGAGGTCCGGGGCTTCGTACCCGGCCCGGGTGTCCGCCGGCACTACGAACGCCGGTCGCCGGAGGGGCTGGTGGCGATCGGCGACGCCGCCTGCACCTTCAACCCGGTGTACGGCCAGGGCGTCACCGTCGCCGTGCTGGGGGCAGCGGAGCTGCGCCGCACCGTGCTGCGGCACGGCGGGATCGGCCATCCGGCGGCCCGGGACGCCCGACGCGCGCTCGCGGCCGCGTCGAAGAACCCGTGGGTGATGTCCTCCACCGAGGACGTCCGGTTCGCCGCCACCACGGGCGGCCCGTCGGGCCTGCTGCTGCGCGCCCAACACCGTTTCCTGGACCGGGTACTGGCCGGGGCCGCCCGGAACCCGGTGGTCACCGCGGCCTTCCACGAGGTGCTGTCCCTGGTGGCACCGCCCACCGCACTGTTCCGACCCGCCGTCCTGGGCGCGGTGCTCCGCGGCCGCTGACCGCCGGCGGCCGCCGGGCCGGAATGGAGTGGCGCGGCGGCCGTGCGGTCGGCCACGATCTCCGGACTGTGGCCTGGAGAACGGATCGTGAGGAGGTGCTCCGCGTGCCGACACCGGCCGACCACCTCGCCGAGGCGCGTGCCTCGGACGACGCCGCCGCGCTTCGGCGCCTCGCGCGATGCCCGTACCCCTTCGTGTGGCAGGCGTTGGCCGCCAATCCCCGCACCCCGCCGGCCGCGCTGCTGGAGCTGGCCGCGGCCCGTCACAGTCCGTGGAACGACAACGCCCTGCTCCTTCTGCTGGCCGAACACCCCGGCGCGGACGGCGCCGTCCTGCACGCCGTCCTGGCAGCGGTGGCAGCGAAGCTCGCGGAGGGGGAACGGCCTTACGCCGCCGCACTCGCCCTGGCCGGACGGGCCGAGCTCGACGCGGCGGACGTCCGGCAGCTCGGGACGCTGCCCGGCGCCTCCGCCCGGCTGCGCGGGCGGCTCGAACGGCAGCTCTCCGCCCGCGGCGGGGACGGCCCGCCGATGCGGGGAGCCGGGCCGGCCGCTCCCCCCAGGTCGCGCCCCCGGGAGCAGAACTGACAGCGGTCGCGCGTTTCAGAAGTCGATCAAGCTCTGCGGTGATCACCATGACTTCGCCGAGGCCTGCCGCCCGCAACCCCACCTGCTCGACCGCCGCGTCCACCACGGCGGCGGTCAGAGCCTGCCGGAACCGGGCGGCCGCCGCCGACACGTCGGCCGGTTCGCGTTCCCGCAGCACCGTCAGCAGTTCACGGCCCTCGTCCGTCAGCAGCGCCCGAATCGCCTCACGATCCATCCGGGCATTCAGCCACCAAACCCCTGCCGCCGGCCTGGGCCCTCACGAAGAAGGCTCGCCGAGGGGTTCGGCTCCGGGGCGCGGACCGGCGAACTCGTCGAGGGTCTGTTCGTAGTGGCCGCCGAAGTCGACGCGGGTGATGTCCTTGAAGCGGAATTTCGTCGGGCTTCGGTGCCACCGCGCAGCCGGGTCGACCTCGTGGAGGCGCAGCGACTTGCGGCGGACCTCGGTGAGGGTGCCGATCCAGCAGGTGTCGGTGCGGTGCCGTTCCAGGTGGAGGGCGACCAGCCCGAAGCCTCGGCAGGCGGCGGCCACCAGGTCGGGCAGCTCGTCCAGCGGAACCTCGGGTGCGGGTGGGCGGACCGGCCACCGGCCGCGGCGACGCAGTGCTCTGACGGTCAGGCAGGTCTCGTCGCCGCGGTGGCGCACCGTGGCGATGTCGGCGGTCCGCACGGCCGTCCAGCCGTCGAGTCGGGTGTCCGTGCAGGAGGCGAGCAGGGTCCAGGCGGGGCCGACGGCGACGACGAAGCCTTCGATGCGGTCCGCGCCGCGGATGTGCCGGCGGATGCGGACGAGCTCCCCGGTGCGGACGGCGGTGTCGAGGCGTTCGAGCACGGCGCGGGTGTCGTAGGTCGTCTGCGGAAGATCGGCGTGCAGGGGCATGCCCGGATTGTGCCCGGCCGCGGCCGGCTGCCGCGCGGGGTTTTCGCTCGGGCCGCGCGGGTGAATGGCCCGGCATCGAAACGAAGGGCGCTCATATCCGCTGGCGGTCGGCGCTGTTGCGATCGGTCCGGGAACGAAACATCCGCCGAAACGTGATGCCGCCCGCCGGGTCGCGGTCCGGGTCGGCCGAAAGCGGGTGCACGGATTCGGACACGTCTCGAAAGTTCTCCGGGTACGCACTCACGGCGTTGGTTGGCGTGCTATCGGTTGACTGAGGCAACCGTCCTCGCCCTGTGGAGGTGCGTGATGCAGGTGACCGTCGATCAGGACCGGTGCTGCGGTTCGGGGCAGTGTGTCCTGACCGCCCCCGCGGTCTTCGACCAGTCGGACGAGGACGGGCTCGTCCGGCTGCTCCGCCCCGGTCCCGACGGCGAACAGCGCGCCGCCGTCCGGCTCGCCGCCGCCCTCTGCCCCGGCAATGCCATCACCGTGCTCGACGAGTGACCGCCATCCCCCACGTGGAAGGACCGGCATGACCACCACCCCGCACCGCACCACCGGACCGACCCTCCCCGCCGCCCGCGCCGACGGCTGCCCGTTCGCCCCGCCGCCCGTCTACGGGGAGGCGCTCCGCTCCGCGGCCGTGAGCCGGGCCGAACTGTGGGACGGCACCTCGTGCTGGCTGGTCACCGGCCACGCCGAGGTCCGCGCGGTCCTCGCGGACCAGCGCTTCTCGGCCGACGCCCGGCACCCCGGCTTCCCGTTCCTCTCCGCCGGCCGCCGGGAGCTGGTGAACCGCGCGACTCCGAGCTTCCTGCGGCTGGACGGCACCGAACACCTCCGCCAACGACGGATGCTCACCGGGGACTTCATTGTGAAGCGGGTGGAGGCGATGCGCCCGTCGATCCAGCGGATCGTGGACGACGCCCTGGACGGGATGATCGCCGCGGGCTCCCCGGCCGACCTGGTCGGCACGTTCGCGCTGCCGGTGCCCTCGCTGGTGATCTGCCACCTGCTCGGCGTGCCCTACGAGGACCACGGCTTCTTCCAGAGCTGCAGCAGCGCCCTGCTGGACCTCGCCGCGCCCGCCGAGCTCGTCGGCGCCGCACAGCGCGAACTCAACGGCTACCTGGCCGAGCTGACCGACCGCAAGCGCCGCGAGCCGGACGACAGCCTGCTCGGCCGGCTCGCCGCCCGTCCCGACATCACGCCGGACGAGGCCGCGGCGATGGGCGTGCTGCTGCTCGTCGCCGGGCACGAGACCACGGCGAACATGACGGCGCTCGGCACCCTCGCCCTGCTGCGCCACCCGGAGCAGGCGGCCCGGCTGCGCGCCGAGCCGGGCCTGGTCAAGGGCGCGGTCGAGGAGTTGCTGCGCTGGCTCAGCGTCGTGCACCTCGGCGTGCCCCGGGTCGCGGTCGAGGACGTCGAACTGGGCGGCACCCCGGTCCGGGCCGGCGAGGGCGTGCTGTGCATGGTGTCGACCGCCAACCGCGACGAGCGGCTCTTCCCGGACGGCGACCGCCTCGACCTCGGCCGGGACGCCCGCCGCCACGTCGCCTTCGGCTTCGGCGTGCACCAGTGCCTGGGCCAGCCGCTGGCCCGGGCCGAGCTGCAGATCGCCCTGGAGACCCTGTTCCGCCGACTGCCCGGCCTGCGCCTGGCCGTCCCCTACGAGGAGGTGCGCTACCGCGCCGACATGGTGGTGTACGGCGTGCACGAGCTGCCGGTCGCCTGGTAGCCGGTGGCGGTCCCCCACCGTTCATGCGCCGGCAGCGGCGGACGTCGTCGTCACCGGCGGTTCCACGGCCCGCCTCGACGCCGCCGCCGAACGGATCGGCCGGCCGGTGACCGTCGTCGAGCTGACCGAGGACGACCTGCCGGCCGCCTTCGACGGCAAGCTCTTCGCCCAACTCGCCGTGCTGAGGGCGGCGCTGCCGCTGCTCCGGCGGGACGGCTCGGTCACCTTCGTCACCGCCGCCTCCGCCCGGGCCGCCCTGCCCGGCTCGGCCGGGCTCGCCGCGGTCAAGGCGCGGCGCCGGAGGCCGACCGCGCAGCCTTCTTCGCGGGCGTCGCGGCCGCCCTCCCGGTCAGCCGGATCGGCACCCCGAGGACGTCGCACAGGCCATCACCTACCTCGCGGGCAAGGGCTTCACTACGGGCACCGTCCTGAAAGGACCGCTCCAACCAGACCCGGGCGTCGCCGGACGGTGCGGCGACGCCTCGCGCCCGCCCGTGATTGGCCCATGATTCTGACCGTCAAATGCCCCGGATCAGCAGGCCTTTGTGGACTACGGTGATCATCATGACGACGGATCAGAACACCGCAGTGCAGGCCCCGCAGACCCCGCAGCCCGCCCTTCCCGTTCTCACCCGGTGCGCCGACGCCGAGACCTGCTCGGACCCGAGCAGCGTGATGACCCTGCTGGCCGACTCGGCCGACACCGCGGGCGGCTTCACCAGCTACCGCTCCACCTTCGCCAAGGGCGCGGTGGGCGCGCCGGCGCACTTCCACACCAGGGCGTGGGAGCTCTTCTTCGTGATCAGCGGGTTCCTGCAGGTGCTGGTCGGCGAGGAGGTCAGCGTCCTCGGCGCGGGCGACTTCCTGGCCGTTCCGCCGCACACCCCGCACGCCTTCGCCGCCGCCCCCGGCGAGGAGGCGGACGTGCTGTTCGTCTTCACCCCCGGCATGGGCCGCTTCGACTACCTGCGGCTGCTCGGGCGGGTGATGCGCGGCGAGGCGGACCCGGCCGAGATCGCCGCCTCCTCGGAGCAGTACGACAACCACTACGTCGACAGCCCGGTCTGGCGTGCGGCCCTGGAGCGCTCGGCGTGATCGACCCGAAGATCCGTATCCGGCTCGCCCGCCCCTCGCTGGACCTCGCCGCCGCCGAGCGGTTCTACGTGGACGGGCTCGGCATGCGGGTGCTGTGGCGCACCACCGAGCACGTCCCCGGCGAGCACGACCTCCTCATGGTCGGCCTGCCCGGCGCGGACTGGCACCTGGAGCTCACCCGCGACCCCGAGCGGCCCGTGCCGCCCGCGCCGACCGCGGACGACCTCCTCGTCCTCTACCTCGGTGCCCCCGTGGACGAGTCCCTGGTCGACCGGCTCACCGCCCACGGCGGCGCCCGGGTGCCGGCCCACAACCCCTACTGGGACGAGTACGGCGTGACGGTCGCCGACCCGCACGGCTACCGCCTCGTCCTGTGCACCCGTACCTGGAGCGCGTGACCTCCGCCACCGCGGTCAGTGCCCGCCGTGGCCGGTCCCGCCGTCGGGGCCGGTCCCGCCGTCCTGGCCGGCGCGGTGCGGGCGGGCCCGGACGTGCATCCGCTCGCCCTGGCGGCCGAGGATGCTGAGGATCTCCACGGGGTGCTCCCCGGTGCTGCCGAACCAGTGCGGCAGCCGGGTGTCGAACTCGGCGGCCTCGCCGGTGCCGAGGACGACGTCGCGGTCGCCGATCACCAGCCGCAGCCGCCCCGAGAGCACGTAGAGCCACTCGTAGCCCTCGTGGACACGGAAGTCCGGCTCGCTCTGCGCGGCAGGGACGATCACCTTCCAGGCCTGCAGCGAACCGGGCTGCCTGGTCAGCGGCAGAACGGTCCGGCCGTTGACCTGCCGGGGCTTCAGCCGGACCCGGGGGTCGCCGGTCTCGGGCGCGCCGACCAGCTCGTCCAGTGCCACGTGGTGGGCCTGCGCGATCGGCAGCAGCAGCTCCAGGCTGGGCCTCCGCTGGCCCGACTCCAGGCGGGACAGCGTGGACTTGGAGATGCCGGTGGCCTCGGCGAGGCCGGCGAGCGAGACGCCCCGCTGCGTGCGCAGGCGGCGCAGCCGCGGGCCGACCTCGGCGAGGGCCGCTGCGACGGCCGGTGTGTGGTCCATGCGACCCATTCCACCCGTCCGTCCCGGAAATGGCAACGAATGTTGCCGCTCCGCCGGGGCCGGAGCCAGTCTCGGGGCCATGAACGAGACGAACGTCCCGCCCGGTCCGACGGCCGACCCGGCGCAGTACGAGAACCCCTTCGGCCGGGAGGCGTGGGAGGAGCGGTACCGGGCCCGCCCGGCGCTCTGGAGCGGCCGCCCCAATCCGCAACTCCTCGCCGAGGCGGCCGACCTGCCCCCGGCCGGGCCCTGGACGCGGGCAGCGGCGAGGGCGCCGACGCGCTCTGGCTCGCCCGGCGTGGCTGGCGGGTCACCGCCGTCGACCTCGCGGACACCGCCCTGCAGCGGGCCGCCGCCCGGGCCGACGCCGATCCGCGGCTCGTCGGCCGCATCACCTGGCTCCGCGCCGATCTGGCCGAACAGCCGCCCGCCGTTGCCTGCTTCGACCTCGTCACCGCCCAGTATCTGCATGTGCCGGCCGCGGTGCGGCCCGCGCTGTTCGCGGGGCTGGCCGCCGCGGTGGCACCTGGCGGCACCCTGCTCATCACGGGTCACCACCCCCGCGACCTGGCCGGCGGCGGCGGTCCGCGGCTGCTGCCGGAGATGCTCTTCACCGCCGAGGAGATCGCCGCCGACCTGGATCCGGCCGACTGGCGGGTGCGGTCGGCGCAGACCCGCCCGCGCCCCGCCGAGGACCGCGAGGGCCGGGCCGTCACCGTCCACGACGCCGTGCTGGTCGCGCAGCGCCTCCTGTCCGGCTCCCCCGCCGCCTGAGCCCGCACCCGTGAGAAGGGAACTCCGCATGCCGAAGTCCGCCGTGCTCCACGGCTCCACCGCCCCGGAGGCCGCACCGCGGCCGCCGTCGGTCGGGTGGGCGCTCGCCGGCCTGTCGCTGTCGATGCTGCTGCCCTCGCTCGGCATCAGCATCGCCAATGTCGCCCTGCCGACCCTGGCCGGGGCGTTCGACGCCTCCTTCCAGGCGGTGCAGTGGGTCGTGCTCGCCTATCTGCTCGCCACCACCACGCTGGTGGTGGGCGCCGGACGGCTGGGCGACCTGACCGGCCGCCGCCGGCTCCTGCTCGGCGGCATCCTGCTGTTCACGGCGGCCTCGCTGCTGTGCGGCGCGGCGCCCGCCCTCTGGGTGCTGATCGCCGCACGGGCGGCGCAGGGGCTGGGGGCCGCCGTGATGATGGCGCTCACCATGGCCTTCGTCGGCGAGACGGTGCCGAAGGAGCGGACCGGCAGCGCGATGGGGCTGCTCGGCACGATGTCCGCGATCGGCACCGCCCTCGGCCCCTCGGTGGGCGGCCTGCTGATCGCCGGCCCCGGCTGGCGGGCGGTGTTCCTCGTCGTGGTGCCGCTCGGCCTCGTCACACTGCTGCTGGCGTACCGTCACCTGCCGTCCGGTCGGGCGGTGCCGGCCGGGGAACGGCCGCGCTTCGACCGGGTGGGCACGCTGCTGCTCGCGCTGGCCCTTGCGGCGTACGCACTCGCGATGACGGTCGGCCGCGGCCGGTTCGGCCTGCTCGGGCTGGCGCTCCTGGCGGCCGCCGGGGCCGGCGCCGTGCTCTTCGTGCTGGTGGAGCGGCGGACGGCCGCGCCGCTGGTGCGGCCCGCGATGTTCCGGGACGGGGCGTTGAGCGCGAGCCTCGCCATGAGTGCGCTGGTGTCGACGGTGATGATGGCGACGCTGGTGGTCGGGCCGTTCTACCTGTCCGGCGCGCTCGGTCTGCCCGCGGCCGCCGTCGGGCTGGTGCTGTCGGTCGGGCCGCTGGTCACCGCGCTGACCGGGGTGCCCGCCGGGCGGATCGTGGACCGGCTCGGCACCCGGCGGACGACCGTGGCCGGGCTGGCGGCCATCGCGACGGGCTGCCTCGCCCTGTCCGCGGCCCCGACCGGCCTCGGCACGGTCGGCTACCTCGTCCCGATCGTGGTCGTCACGGTCGGCTACGCCACCTTCCAGACAGCCAACAACACCGGGGTGATGGCGGACGTCCCGGCGGACCGGCGCGGCCTGGTCTCGGGCGTGCTCAACCTGTCCCGCAACCTCGGTCTGGTGACCGGCACGGCCGTGATGGGTGCCGTCTTCTCCGCCGCGGCGGGGACGGCCGACCTCGCCGCGGCGCGGCCCGCCGCCGTGGCCGCCGCCATGCGGACCACCTTCACGGTGGCGGCCGCCCTGATCGCCTCCGCCCTCGTGCTCGCCGCCCTCGGCCGGGCCGCGGCGGCCCGGGCGCAGCGCTGACCGCGGTACCGCCGCGCCGCTGTCAGTGGGCTGACGCATGATCGGCCCGTCGGACTCCTCGAAGGAACGGGAGCACATCGTGCCGATCACGGAGCGCCGGGTGGCGGAGTACGCCTTCCTTCGGCAGCTGTACCGGGACTCGTACTACCCCGATCACGTCGTCGACCTGGGCAGGGCGACCCTGCTGCGGCTGTGCGAGCGGATCGAGGCGGAGCGGCCCGCCGACCTGCCGGCGCTGTACGCGCTCTCCCGGGCCGCGACGGACGAGTTCAACGTGCTGGCCGACGAGTTCCACGCGGCCGGGAGCGAGATCGAGACGGTTGCGCGCCAGGCGATCGCCGAGGACTTCTGGTTCGTGGCGTCCGCGTACGGGTTCTCCGACGCGGACGTGGAGGAGTTGATCGCCACCCGCGACTGGTGAGCCGGCCAAGGGCGCTCCGGGTCGGTGTCAGTCGACCCGGCGGGCGAGCACCTGGCCCGGCCAGGAGCCGGACAGGAAGCGGTCGGTGCGGGTGAAGCCGTGCCGTTCGTAGTAGGCGACCAGCTCGCCTCCGCCGCCCGCCCAGCAGTCGACCCGCAGCAGGGCCACACCGGCCCGCCGGGTCTCCTCGGCGGCGTGCGCCAGCAGCACGGCGCCGATGCCGTGGCCGGCCTGCCGCCGGTCCGAGACCAGCAGCCGGACGTACCGTTCAGGCTCCCCGGCCGGGGCGATCGCCAGCTGCGGGCTGGGCCCGGAGTCCAGCACCAGGGCGCCGACCGGGATGCCGTCCGCCTCGGCGATGAACGGGGAGTTCTCGGTGGTGTACCGCTCGACCCGCTCCGCCGCGCCGGGCTGCTGCGAGTACGGCGTCGCACCCCACTGCTCGGTGTTGCCGCGTTCGTTCATCCATGCGACGGCGGCGTCGAGCAGGCCCAGGACGGCCGGCACGTCGGCGGGGCCGCCCGGGCGGATCCGTATCCGCTGTGTGCTGTCGTTCACGGCGACAGTCTATTGACATCCTCCCCGTCCTGAAGGACAAGGATTCCTGGCTCACGCTGCCGCAACGTCCGTCGGACGGTGCGGGCTTCCACGATCAACACCAGCCGGGTTGAGTCCGGCCCGGACGAGCATCACGCGGGCGGAGTTCTTGTCCCTGGGGGACACGGCTCCGCACGCGGTGCACGAATAGATCCTCTCGGAGAGGGGGAGGCGATGCTTGGCTCTCACACCGCAGTGCGCGCAGTCCATCGTGGTGTACGCGGGATGTACGAGGTGGACGGCGCGGCCGTGCTTGCGCCCCATCTCGATCAGGGCCGCTTTGGTCGCGCCGATGGCGGCGTCGGCTGCCTTCCCGGCCATGGTGGTCCTGGCAAGGAACTTCGGCTTGAAATCTTCGACGGCCAGAGCATCATGGTCGCGGACAACGGACTTTGCCCACTTTCGGGCAGTGTCCTGCCGCTGCCGGGCGATCTTCATGTGCAGCTTGGCGGCCTGCCGCCGGGCCTTGCGGTACCCCTTCGTCTGCGCCTTGCCCTTCGGCTGCCGGCGCCGGGCCATCTGCCGCTGGTAGCGGGCGAGATCGGCGGCGGCCTTCTTCCCGTGCTGCGGGTGGGGAAGATCGTGCTCCTCACTGGTCGTGGTGGCAGTCTCCGCCACGCCCCAGTCGATGCCTATCACCGCTCCGGTCTCCGGCACCGGTTCGACGGCGGCGGGGACGACGAACGAGCAGTACCAATGCCCAAGGACATCCTGGTACACGCGAACGCTGGTCGCGTCGGCGGGAAGGTCGCGGGACCACACCACGGTCAGGCCGATTCCGCCCGCGAGATGCAGCCGGCCGTCCTTGATCCTGAATCCCCGTCGCGTGTAGTTCAGCGACGGACGCGAATCCCGCTTCCGCTTCGGCTTCGGCAGTCCGATGCGCTGCTCGGCCGGCAGCTTTGCCCTGACGTCCTTGAGTGCCTTCGCGCGGGACTTCGCGAAGTCCCGGATCGTCTGCTGCTGAGGCACCGAAGCACCCTCACGCAGCCACGCCATTGCGCCACGTGCCTCGGTCAGCAACTTGTCCAGATCAGCGGGCCCGCAGGTGCGCTTGCTCTCCGGGTTCGCCCGGTTGTGACCGTGGACCTTGCGCGACATCGCCACGCACTCGTTCCACACCCACCGACACCGCCCCCACTCCGCTTCCAGCAGCACAGCGGCAGTCTTGGACACGCGCAGGCGGAACGTCCACCGGGCATGCCCGGCGTCCTCTGCGATCTGCCGCGTCGTCACGTCGTCACGTCGTCACGTCGTCACGTCGAGCAACCTACCGGGCCCCACCGACAACGAGAGAGCCCGGAGGATGCGCAGCGAACTCCGCCGCTTCGCGGCTCCGAGTCAAGGCCCCATTCCTCCCCGGCCTGAAAGCCGGGGCTTCCTGGGAGAAATTCGGTGATCACCGATCGGGCGGCCGCGGCCCGGTCGCGGGGCGCACGAGATCAGTCGGCGGCGCTGCCGGGCCTCGCAGGGGCTTTACGCGGCGGGCCCGTCCGGGTCGGAGAGTCCGGTGTGGGCGTCGGTGGGCACTGCCCGTGCCGACGGCCGGACCGTCGCGGCCTCCGGTTCCTGACCGGGGTGCGCACCCGGCGGCCCTCGCGAGTTGGCGGTAGGGGCCCGGCCTGGCACGCTGTGCTGCGTCGTCGTGGCGGGGTGGTGAAGGGTTCGGGTGGATCGGTGCGCGGATTCGGTCAGCTGGAGGCCGAGATCATGGAACGGCTGTGGTCCTGGGGCAGACCCGCCACCGTCCGGGAGGTGGTCGACGACCTGAACGCCGTGCGCCCGGTGGCCTACACGACCGTCAACACGGTCGCCGACATCCTCTTCCGCAAGGGCTTCCTGCACCGCGCCAAGGAGGGCCGGGCCTGGGTCTACGAACCGGTCCGCTCCCGCGAGGCCTACACGGCCGAGGTGATGCGCGAGGTGCTCGGCGGGGCGGGCGACCCGCGCGCCGCCCTCATGCTGTTCGTGGACGGCATGGACGAGGGCCAGGCCGCCGTGCTGCGCGAGGCACTCGCCGACCGGCCTGCGGACGGCGACCGGTGACCGCCACCGCGGTCCTCGCCGCACTCACCGCGGCCGCCGGCTGGTGGGCCCCGGCCCGGCTGGAGCGGGCCGCCTGGACCCTGCGGGCACCGCGGGCCGCCGCCGCCCTGTGGTGCGCACTGCTCGGCTTCTGCGCGACCGCCCTCGCCATGGGGCTGCACCAGGCCCTGACCGGCGGGCACGGCTCCGGCTGGCTGCTCGGCCCGCTCACCGGCACCCCCGGCCCGTACCGGGCGGAGGGTCTGGCCGGGCACACCGAGGCCTTCGCTCTGGCCGCCCTGGTCCTGGGCGTGGCCGGGGGCGTCGCCGCCGCGGGCTGCGCGCGGGCCGCCCGGGCCCGGGCGAGGCACCGGCGGCTGCTCGACCTGGTCGCCCGCCCCGACGCCGACGGCACCCTGCTGGTCGAGGACCCACGGCCGGCCGCCTGGTGCGTGCCCGGCCGCGGCGGTCGGATCGTCCTCACCCGGGGCGCCGCCGTGGCGCTCACCGACCGGCAGCGGGCCGCGGTCATCGCGCACGAACGCGCCCACCTGGCGGGCCGCCATCACCTCCTGGTGGCCGGCGTCCGCGCGCTGGGCCGCCCGCTGGCCTGGCTGCCGCTGGCCCGCGCCGCCGCCCGCCGGGTTCCGGTGCTGTGCGAGATGGCCGCGGACGACGCGGCGGTCCGCTCCGTCGGCCGGGACGCCGTGGCCCGCGCGCTCTGCCGGGTCGCCGCCCACCCCGCACCTGAGGGAACCCTCGCCGCCGGCGCCGAGGCCGCCCTCGAACGGGTCCGCCGGCTGACCCACCCGCGGACCGCCCTCTCCGCACCCGCCCGGACCGCCTGCTGGATCGCGGTGGCCACCCTGCCCGTGCTCCCCCTGCTCATTGGCTGCGGCCCCTGACCCCACCGGGGGCCTCGGGCACTCCCGATCCCGTCCCGCAGGCCCTCTGCGGGGCGGCCCTCGCGCCACCCTGCCCGCGCCCGGGGAAACCCTTCACCGCCGGCAGGAACCCGTCCGCCGGCTGACCCGTCATCAGGCCGCTCTCGGCGCAACGGCCGTCCCGTCCCGCCGGGGGCGCTTGCCAGAACCCCACCCCGATCTACTAAGTTACTTCGCACATGCGCGGTCGGCGGTCGCCGCCGCACAGCCGACGACGGCCCGCCGCCACCGCGGCCGGCCGCCCGAGCCAGGGAGTGACCGCAGACGATGGGGACCCGACGCAAGCCCGCCCAGCCCGGCCGCACCCGCATGGCGCTGCTGACCACGGCCGCCGCCGGATCTGCGCTGCTCGGCTCGGCCGGCGGCGCGCAGGCCGAGCCGACCGCCGACCTGGCCACCGTCAAGGCCCAGGTCGACGACCTCAACGAGCAGGCCGAGGCGTCCACCGAGAAGTACAACAAGTTCAAGGAGGACCAGCAGCGGCTCCAGAAGGATGCCGCCCAGCTGCAGGACCAGGTCGCCGCGGCCCAGGAGAAGATGACGGGTCTTCGTGAGCACCTGTCGGCCGTCGCCGCCGACCAGTACCGCAGCGGCAACGTCGACCCGACGGTCGCCCTCATGCTCTCCGCCGACCCGAGCAACTATCTCCAGCGGGCTTCCGCACAGGACATCGCCGCCAGCTCCCAGAGCGACCTGCTGCACCTGCTCCAGGAGCAGCAGCGCCGGCTGGACCAGCGGCGCGCCGAGGCGACCACCGTCCTGGCCCAGCTCGACCAGGCCGACCGGGCGCTGTCCGCCGAGAAGAAGCAGGTGCAGTCGCGGCTGTCCGAGGCCACCCGACTGCTGAACACGCTGTCGGCGGCCGATCGCGCCAAGGTCAACGGCCAGGACCCGCGTTCCTCCCGCGCCTCTGCCCGGGAGACGTACACCGGCCCGGCGACCGGCCGTGCGGCGGCGGCCGTCCAGTTCGCCTACGCCCAGCTCGGCAAGCCCTACGAATGGGGCGCCACCGGGCCCAGCACCTTCGACTGCTCGGGCCTGACCGGAGCCGCCTGGCGGGCCGCAGGTGTCTCCCTGCCCCGGGTCTCCCAGGACCAGTGGAACGCCGGCCAGCACGTCTCCAAGGCCAACCTGCAGCCGGGCGACCTGGTGTTCTTCTACTCCGACCTGCACCACGTCGGCATCTACATCGGCGGCGGCAAGATGATCCACGCCCCGCGCACCGGCAAGAACATCGAGATCACGCCGATCGAGTACATGCCGTACATGGGCGCCGTGCGGCCCTGACCGACCCCGCCCGGGCTGCTGCGGGAAGGACGGCGTTCACCGGGCCGACGTGCGGTGATGATCTAATGCGTCAGTCGTGATCATGGGAGGGGACCGGCATGACGGTGGGGCGGAAGTGGGCGGGGCTGCTGCGGGCCGCGGCCGCGGCGGTGGTACTGGCGGCGGTGGCCGCGCCGAGCGGACCGGCCGGTCCGGAGCGGGCGGAGCCGGTCGGGGCGGTCGGGGCGGCGGTGTCCGCCGAGTCGACCGCGCTGCCGATGGACGGCGGCGGGCGCCGGGCCTGGCCGCAGCCCCCGGCGGCCGCGGCGCCGGTCGCGCCCGCGGCACCGGCCGGAAACTGGGCGGCCGTGCCGGAGCCGGCCGACGGTCCGGCCGGCCTGCCGGCCACCGTCTTCGCCGCCTACCGCAATGCGGCGGCCGCCGTCGCCGTCTCCGATCCCGGCTGTCACCTGCCGTGGGAGCTGCTGGCCGCGATCGGCCGGGTCGAGTCCGGCCACGCGGACGGCGGCCGGGTCCGCGCCGACGGCACCACGGCCACCCCGATCCTCGGCCCGGCACTGGACGGCAACGGCTTCGCGGCGATCGCCGACACCGACGGCGGCGCCGTCGACGGCGACGCGCGCTGGGACCGCGCGGTCGGCCCGATGCAGTTCATCCCCTCCACCTGGGCGCAGTGGGGTGCGGACGGCAACGGCGACGGGCGCCGGGACGCCAACAACGTCCACGATGCCGCGCTCGCGGCCGGCCGCTACCTGTGCGCCGGCTCGCGCGACCTGGCCGAGCCGGCGCAGCTCGATGCGGCGATCCTCGGCTACAACCACTCCGCCGAGTACCTGCGCACCGTCAAGGGCTGGCTGGCGCACTACCGTTCCGGCGCGGTAGCCACCCCGGACGTCGTGCTGCCGCCCCGCCCCGCGGTGCACACGCCGGCGCCGGCATCCAGCCCCTCCGTCTCGCCGACCGCCCCGGCCGGCCAGCCCTCGCCCTCGCCGACGGCGCAGCCGAGCCCGTCGCCGACCACCGCGAAGCCCACTCCCGTCGCCACGCCGGGCGGCGGGGCCTCGCCGTCGCCGAGTTCCTGCCCCACCGTGCCCGCTCCGACCGCCTCGGCGTCGCCCACGGCCATGCCGACATCGACCGGCACTCCCACGGTGTCCCCCGCACCGACCGCGACGCCGTCGCCGACCGCGGCACCCTCGCCCTCGGGCTCGCCCACGGCCGCCCCCTCGCCGTCGGGTTCGCCGTCGCCGTCCGCGACGGTGCCGACCGGCTGTCCGTCGCCCGACACCGTCCACCCCTCGGCCACGGCCTCCGCCACCGCCGCGCACTGATCCGCCGCACCGGCCGGGGCGGCGGATCCGGAGTGCGGCGGCACCGTCGACAGGATCCCCTCGCCCGGGCGTGCCAAGCTGGCAGGGACGGGTCGGCGCACCCGCCGCGCGGCGGGTCGCTCGGAGCATCCGGGATCTCGTGCTGCCCCGGTCTCGGGAGAAGGCGGCACGCATGAGCGGGACCGGCGTGACGGGAGCGTCGCCGCGGACGCAGCCCGGAGCGCAGCAGGGCGAAATTTCCGGCCTGTCCCGGAGCGCGTCCAACCCGGGCTCGTCTTTGGGGACGGCGATCGCGGGCACCATCCTGGTGGCCGGTCTGGACCGCGGCGGCTACGGCGCGGCGATGAGCACCCTCGCCGTCGCCGGGCTGCCTGGCCTGGCCGCGGCCGTACGTCTCCCGCGGGCCTGAGCCGGGCACCCGGCCGACCCTCCCGATTCCCCTGCGAGGCCGACATGGATCCGGAACCCACCGTCGCGGCCGCGCCCGCCGGCCGGGCGGAGCCCGAGCACCCGGCTGAGTCCGGCGAGCCCGGCGAGTCCGGCGACTCCGCCGAACCGGGACAGGCGGACGGCAAGGAGCGGGCCACCTGGGCGGCGGCCGGCCGGCGGCTGCACCAGCGCTTCGACGCGACCGCGGGCGCCGAGGCCGTGGACCGGGCCCTGGACGAGGCGCTGCACCGCTTCGACGGCAGCCGGATCCGCGCCTTCGTGCCGATTCTCGCGGAGCGCATCGTGACCGACAGCCTGCGGTCGGCCGCCGACGGGGCCACCGACGGGGACCTGCGGGGCGGAGCCGCCGGCGCAGCGACGGCGCCGGCCGTGCCACCGCCCTCGGAGGGTTCCGCCGGATGAGCGGCGACACCGGCGGCGGCTCGGTGCAGCCGCGCGGCAGTTATCTCAGCCGGGGGTGCCGGCGGGCAGGCCGGCCAGCCAGTCGAGCAGGCGGGCGCCCTCCCTCGTCATGATCTCCGGGTCGCGCAGGGCGTTGGCCAGCAGGGACATTCCCTGGTAGGCGCCGACGAGGGTGACGGCGTGTCCGTCGGGATCGGGCAGGCCGAGCTGCCGGAACTGGTCGGCGGCCCAGGCGAGGAGCCGGCGGACGACCCGCGCTGCGGACTCGTCGAGGCCACCCGGAGGACGTTTGTCGATCTCGGCGGCGAGGGTGCCGGTGGGGCAGCCGAAGCGGGCGGTGGTGTCGCGCTGGTCGACCCAGGCCGTCACCAGGCCCTTGAGACGGTCGCGGGCGTCGGGCAGCTCGCCGAGCCGCGCGGTGAGGGCGTCGAGGTGTCCGGTCTGTTCGGCGAGGGCGGCCTCGACGAGTTCGTCCTTGGTCTTGAAGTAGTAGTACACGTTGCCCACCGGCACGCCGGCGGCCTGGGCGATGTCGGCGATCGCGGTGCGCTCGACGCCCTTCTCGTGCAGCACTTTCGCGGCGGCGGCGGTCAGGCGCCGTCGCTTGGCGGCGGCTGCTTCGGCTCTCGACAGGCCCTGTGAGTCAGTCACCCGACTGACTATAGACAGAGCCGTCCCGCCCGGGCTAGGCTCACGGCCGTTCAGCAAGTGAGTCAGCCAACTAACTCATGCAGGGGGAATCAGATGATCGTCGTTACAGGTGCCACCGGGAACGTCGGCCGGGCGCTGGTCCGGCAGCTCGTCGAGGCGGGCGAGCGGGTGACCGCCGTGTCCCGCCGCACGCCCGAGGGCGCGCTGCCGCCGGGGGTACGGCACGTGGTCGCCGACCTCGCCGACCCGGCCGCCGTCCAGCCCGCCCTGGACGGGGCGGACGCCCTCTTCCTGCTGGTGGCCGGCGAGGACCCGGACGGTCTGCTGGAGCAGGCCCGCGACGCGGGTGTCCGCAGGGTTGTGCTGCTCTCCTCGCAGGGGGTCGGCACCCGGCCGGACAGCTACCGGCACGCCGCACGCTTCGAGGCGGCGGTCGCGGCCGGCGGCCCGGAATGGACCGTGCTGCGCTCCGGCGGCCTGGCCTCGAACGCCTTCGCCTGGGCGGAGCCGATCCGAGCCCACCGCGCCGCCACCGGGCCCTTCGCCGACGTGGGCCTGCCGTTCGTCGACCCGGAGGACGTCGCCGCGGTCGCCGCGGCCGCACTCCGCGAGGACGGCCACCACGGCCGCACCTACGTCCTCACCGGGCCCGAGGCAACCACCCCGCGCTCCCGGGCGGCCGCCATCGCCGAGGCGATCGGCGCACCGGTCGCCTTCACCGAGCAGACCCCTGACGAGGCCCGCGCGCAGCTGGCCCGGTTCATGCCGCCGCCCGTGGTCGAGGGCACCCTGGCCGTCCTCGGCACCCCGACCCCGGACGAGCAGCGGGTCAGCCCCGATGTCGAGCGCGTCCTCGGCCGAGCGCCCCGGCCGTTCGCCGCCTGGGCACGGCGGAACGCCCCCGCGTTCCGCTGACCGCGGCGCCCCGGATGCGTCCCGCGCCCGGCGGTCAGAGGACGAGGGTGCGCCAGCCGCGGGTGATCTCGTCGCCGAGCGCGCGGGCGTCCGGGGCAGTGTGCCCGGGGCCCTGCGGGCCGTTGAGCCGGACGAGCAGGGCGGCGCCGTCGGCCGGGCGGTCCGCCGGCTCGGGGGCGAGGGACCGGCGGACCACGTCGGCCAGCGCGGGGTCCCGGGCGGCCAGCGCGTCGATGGCCGCCCGGTCGGGTCCGGAGTCGACGATCCGGCGGATCACGGCGCCGGTGCTCGCCGCCGCGAACGGGCTGGCCCCGTGCGCGGCGCACACCACGCAGCAGGCCCAGGCCCAGACGTCGGCGGGCGCGCCCACCGGATCGTCGCCGAACTGCTCGGGCGCCATGTAGGTCAGGGTGCCGGGGCCGCCACCGGTCCGGGTCAGCCGGGTGCCGTCGACGATCGCCGCGATCCCGAAGTCGAGCAGCCGCGGCCCGGCCGAGGTCAGCATGATGTTCGCCGGCTTGAGGTCGCGGTGCACCAGGCCCAGCCGGTGCACACCGGCCAGGGCCGCGGCGAGCGCGAGGGCCAGCGCCCGCAGCGCCTCGGGCGACCCGATCGGGCCCAGGTCGCGCAGGTGAGCGTCGAGCGGACGGCCGTCCAGCAGCTCCATCGCCAGATAGGGCCGCCCCTCCGCGACGCCCGCGTCGAGGACCCGGGCGGTGTAGGCGCCGGGCACCATGGCGAGCACCTCGGCCTCCCGCTCGAAGCGGCGCAGCAGCTGCTCGTCCTCGATCAGTTCGGGGTTGATGGTCTTCAGTGCCACCTGGGTGGCCGAGCCCTCGCGGCGGGCGAGGTACACCGTCCCCATGCCGCCCGCGCCGATCCGGCCCAGCAGGTGGTAGTCGCCGAGCCGGCGCGGCTCGTGCGAGCGCAGCAGCTGGTGGGGTACGGCGGAGGCCGCGGGCGCGGCGGTCTGCGGCGGTGTCCGGACCGGGGCCGCCGGGGCGGCGGACGGCGTGCTCCGGTCGGGCGCGACAGGGGGTGGCGTGCCCGGGTCGGGCGCGGCGGCACCCCGCCGGCGGCGGCCGACCGCGAACTCCGCGAGTTGCAGGGCCAGCAGCGCCGCGACGACACCGAGCGGCAGCACCAGGACGCCGAGCAGGGCGCCCGCCCCGAGGCCGACGGCGATGGTGCGGCGCGTCGCCGGGGCGTTCCAGAGCACCGAAGCCGTGCCGGTGGTCCACAGCTCGCGCCGGTTGGCGTACCAGAGCCACAGCCAGCCCAGCAGGAGCGGGACGGCCGACACGAGATGACCGGCCAGGCGCTCGCCGACGGGCGAGTAGTCCGGGCCGAACGACAGCGGGCTGGCGGGCCAGACCGGGTAGAGGTGGACCGGGTCGAAGACCTTCAGCACCAGCAGCAAGGTGACGGCAGCCACCACCACCGCCAGCAGGCGCTCCCCGGCCACCGCACCGGGGTGCAGCGGCAGGTCCTCGGACGGATCGGCCGCCTCGGCGGCCAGCGCCCGGTTCCGCAGGCCCTGGCGACTGCGCGTCAGCAGCGGCCAGGAGACGGCGCGCACGGCCAGCGCCACCACCACCGCGACCAGCGTGGCCGCGCTCACCACCGGCAGGTCGAACAGCCCCGCCGACGGCGCCTCCGCGGCGAGCCACAGGTACCCCCGCCCAGCACCGTCCATGTGTGCCTCCTCCGGCCGCGCGGCGCGCGTGCCCCGGTGGAATACCCCCGGCCGACGGCGCTCTACCGCCCCGCCGGACCTGACGTTCCGTCGGCCCCGACGTTCGGACCCCGACGTTCGGACCGCGCGGGTGTCGGCTGGCGGCCGCGGATCGTCCGACGCCTGTCGGATGCCGGGGCCGGGCGGGGCGTGGGACGGTTTTCCCGGGCGCCCGCCGGATCACGAGGGTTTCCGGTGGGCCCGCCCGTACCGCCCCTAGGTTCCCGTACCGCCCCCAAGCACTGCACGGGCTCCGGTCCCGCCTTCTACTCGGGGACGGAGTTCGCCTCGCTGGCCGACCGGTACGGCTTCATCGTGGTCTGCCCGTCGGCGACCAGAGCAGTGGACGGACGTGCTGGGCGTGAGCCGGACACCCGTCCTCACCGACCACCCGCAGCCGAGCCGGACCCGTACCCGCTACGGCGGCACCGGCACCCGCGCCCCGGTCGAGGCGGTCAGTGTGCAGGGCGCCGGGCACACCCTGCCGACGTCCGGCATGGCGGCGCAGGCGATCGCCTTCTTCGGCCTGGACTCCACCGACCCGACCACGCCCCCGACCAGTCCCCCGTCGACCCCGACTCCCCCGACCACGCCGCCCACGGGCGCCGCCTGCCGGGGCGGGTACACCGTCACCGGCTGGAACACCGGGCTGACGGCGGCGCTCACCGTCACCAACACCGGCGGTACCGCGGTGGACGGCTGGTCGCTGGCGTTCACGCTGCCGGCCGGACAGACCCGTCACCTCCGGCTGGAACGCCTCCTACAGCCCGGCCTCGGGCGCGGTCACCGCCCGCAACACCGCCTACAACGCGGCCGTCGCCCCCGGTGGCTCGGTGTCCCTCGGCTTCCAGGCCACCCACACCGGCGACACCGGCGCGCCGACCGACTTCACGCTCAACGGCACACCCTGCACGCTCGGCTGACCCGCCGGCCGGGCCCGCACCTACGTGGGCCCGGCCGGTGCACGGCGCCGCGCACCCGTCACGCCTCCAGTTGCTGCTCCGACCAGATGGTCTTGCCGGTGGGCCCGTAGCGGCTCCCCCAGCGGTGGCTGAGCTGGGCGACCAGGAACAGCCCGCGGCCGCCCTCGTCGGTGACCCGGGCGCGGCGCAGCCGGGGTTGGGTGTTGCTCGGGTCGCTGACCTCGCAGATCAGGACGGTGTCCAGGATCAGCCGCAGGCCCACCGGCCCTCCGGCGTAGCGGATGGCGTTGGTGACCAGCTCGCTGACGATCAGTTCGGTGGTGAAGGCGAGGTCGTCGAGCCCCCAGGCGGAGAGGCGGGCGGCGACCGCGGCCCGGGCGTCGGCGACGGTGGCGGGGTCGGCGGGGAACTGCCATTCGGCGACGGCGTCCGGGTCGAGCGCGCTGGTGCGGGCGAGCAGCAGGGCGGTGTCGTCGGCGACGGTGGCGGCGCCCGGGCCGGTGATCAGTTCCCGTCCGACGGCGTCGAGGCTCTGCCCGGAGGCGGCGAGGCGGCCGAGCCGGCCTTCGAGGGTCCGGACGGCGGAGTCGAGGTCGCCGCCCTGCCGGACGAGCAGGCCGTCGGTGTAGAGGGCGAGCAGCGAGCCGGGGGCGAGTTCCACGGTGGTGGTCTCGAAGGGCAGGCCGCCGACGCCGAGCAGCGGGCCGGGGCGCACCGGGAGCGGGCGGGCGGTGCCGCCCGGTTCGGCGACCACGGGAGGCGGGTGGCCGGCGCTGGCCAGGGTGCACTGCCGGGTGACGGGGTCGTAGAGGGCGAGCAGGCAGGTCGCCCCGATGGTGTCGCGGTGCGCGGGGTCGGCCTCGGCGGCGAGGCGGGCGACGAGGTCGTCGAGCCGGGTGAGCAGTTCGTCGGGGGGCAGTTCGAGGTCGGCGAGGGTCTGCACGGCGGTGCGGAGCCGTCCCATGGTGGCGGCGGCGTGCAGGCCGTGGCCGATGACGTCGCCGACGACCAGGGCGACCCGCAGCGAGGGCAGCAGGATGGTGTCGAACCAGTCGCCGCCGATCTCGCCGCCGTCGGCGGCGGGCAGGTAGCGGCCGACCGTCTCGAGGACGGAGGTGCGGGTCGCGGAGCGCGGCAGCAGGCGCTGCTGGAGGGCGACCGCGGCGCGGTGCTCACGGGCGTAGCGGCGGGCGTTGTCGACGCTGAGCGAGGCGTGCGCGGCGATCTCGGCGAGCAGGGCGCTGTCGCCGCTGTCGAAGCGGTCAGTGCGGTTGATCCGCCAGGCGGCGATGGTGCCGAGGACCAGGCCGCGGGCGAAGAGCGGCGCGACGGCGAGGCAGTGGGCCCGCTCGGGAACGATCAGCCGGATCAGCTCGGGGTCCTGGAGACCCTCCAGCAGTTCGGCACGGCCGAGGACGACGGTGTGGCCGGCCTGGAGGCGGCGGACCTGCGGCCGGTCCGGCAGGAGCGGTATCGCGTCGCCGGTGCGCAGGTCGCCCGGCGGGCCGATCTCGCCGGCGGAGTGCATCGCGGCGCGCCGCAGGTGGAGGTCGCCGCCGCCGGAGGTCTTCGGCGGTTCGTCGCCGGTGAGGACGGGCTCGGCGAGGTCGACGGTCACCAGGTCGGCGAAGGCGGGTGCGAGGACGTTCGCGATCTCCCGGGCGGTCGTGGTGACGTCCAGGGACACGCCGATCCCGGCGACGGCCCGGTGGCGCAGCTCCAGGCGGCGGGCGGCCCGCCACTGCGCGGTGGCGTCGGTGAGCAGGGCGGCGGTGCCAGCGGGTTTCCCGTGGCGGTCGTCCAGCCGGACTGCGGAGACCAGGAAGGACCATTCGAGGCCGGGTTCGGTGACCGAGCGGACGCGTTGCTCGTGGGCGGCCTGCGGGCGGCCGGTCTCCAGCAGGGCCCGCAGGATGTGCTCGGAGGTGTCGGCGTCGGGCTCGGCCATCACGTCGCCGAGGGTGCTGCCGACGGGCAGCGTGGGCATGCCGCGCAGGCTCGGCAGGTCGGGCGAGGCGTTGGTCCGCTCGACCACCAGGTCGGTGTCGCGCAGGACGAATCCGATCCGGTCCTGGGCGAGCAGGGCGCGCAGCAGGGCGGCGCCCTGTTCGAGTTCCTGTGCCAGGTCCGTGCGGACGGCCAGCAGCAGGCGGTGCCCACCGGCCGGGGGTCGGTCGAGCGGCAGGAGGCGGCAGTACACGGGGACGGCCTCGCCGGTGGGGCCGCGCAGGTGCAGGGGGCCGTCGGCGGGCGGCCCGTCACTCTCCGTGCCCGCGAGCTGTTCGGCGAGCGGCCGGCCGCAGACCTCGGAAGCCGACCGCCCAGTGAGCTCCGCCGCGGCGGCGGACCAGGTGAGCACCGTGCCCCGGCCGTCGATCAGGGCTGTCACGACGTCGTCGAGGACCCCGCCGCCGTCAAGACCTCCCGCCATCCGCGCCTCCACCGGTCGGGGACCCCTTCACTCCCAGTATGGGTACTTCGGGTACGACGCGAGTCGGGGTGCCGTTCACGCGCCGCACCCAGCCGGCGGGCGGCTCAGACCGCGGCGGGCCGGGGGTGGGCGGCGGCCAGCGGCGAGGCCCAGAGCGGGAGCACGCGGGCCGCGGCTGCGGCGGGGGCCGCGAGCGAGGGCGCGGGGCGGTCGGCGGGCAGCGCGGACTCCTCGGCGAGGGCGGCGGGTCGGTGGGCGGAGACGGTCATCGGGCTCATGTCGGCGACACTACGGGCCGCCACTGACACTGATACTCGTAGCCGGGTTCAGGACAGGCCGGTGAGGGCGTCGCCGAGGTAGGCGACACCGAGGACGGCCGACACGGTGGCCGTGACGGCGGCGTTGTGGGCGCCCGTCCAGGCCTTCCACTCGCCGAGGAGGCGGGCCGCGCCGCTCCCGCCGAGCAGGCCGACACCGAGCGGCAGCAGGGTGCAGAGCGAGCCGATCACCACCATCAGCGCAGCCGCGACCGCCGCACCGCCGGGTCCGGCGCCGCTCGCCGCCACGGACGCGGCGCCGCCGACCGCGAGGGCCAGGTTCTTGGGCTTGGCGACGACCAGGGTCACCGCGAGGCCGAAGGACCGGCCCGCGGTGAACCGGTCGACGGCCTGCATCCAGCGCGGCGGCGGGGTGACGTGGCCCGCGCGGGGCCGTGCGCGCCACTGCCTGGCCGCGAGCAGCACCAGGACTCCGCCGAGCGCGAGCCGCAACCAGAACGCCCAGGTCGGCCGCCCGCTGCCGCCGCCGAGCCCGGCACCGGCCGCGACCACCAGGCCGACCACGCCGGACAGGCCGACCACCCACCCGGCGGCGAAGGCCGGCCCGTTGGTGCGACCCCGCGGGGTGGCCAGCAGGAGGACGACCGCGATCAGGGCCGCCGGGCTGATCGCGATACCCACGGCCGAGACCAGCATCGAGCCGATCGCGTCACCCATCCGACAGCCTCTCCCGGCCGGGCCCGGCCGCGCCGACACGGGCCCAACAGCAGCCTAGGCCCCGAGACGGGCGGAGGAATCCTGCGACGCCACGGCAACACCTTCGAGTTGCCGAGGAAAGCCGTTGGGCTGCCCAACCTGCTTCGGGCATGATCGACTCGTGGACACCTACCTGGAGACCGAGCGCCTGGCCCTGCGCCGCTTCACCGCCGATGACGCGGACCTGCTGATCGAGCTGGACAGCGACCCGGCGGTGATGCGCTACCTGACCGGCGGCCGTCCGACCGCGCCGGAGCTCGTCCGCGAGCGCCACCTGCCGAACATCCTCGCCGGCTACGAGAAGTGGGGCGGCGACCTCGGACTGTTCGCCGCGCACGAGAAGGATGGCGACGCGTTCATCGGCTGGTTCGTCCTGCGCCCCGAGCCGGAGGGCCCGCCGGACGAAGTCGAACTCGGCTACCGCCTGCGGCGGGCGGCTTGGGGCAGGGGTTATGCCACCGAGGGCTCGCGGGCCCTGCTGGGCAAGGCGTTCACGGAGCTCGGTGTGCGCACGGTCTGGGCCGAGACGATGTCCGTGAACCACGGTTCGCGCAACGTCATGAAGAAGCTCGACATGACGCTCGCGGACACCATCCCCACCCCCTCCGACATGGAGATGATCGAGGGCTCCGAGCACGGAGGCGTACGGTACGAGATCACCAAGGAGCAGTGGGAGCAGCAGTAGCCGCAGCGCGGACCACCGCCAGGCACAACGATCGTGCGGCTCAGGAGAGTTCGAGCCGAGTGCCGTCGGCGACGGCGTGGAGCTTGTCCGGGTTGGCCACGTTGTGGATGGTCGCGATGCGGCCTTCCGGATCGAAGTCGAAGGTCAGCGTGGCGACCACGCGGTCCGGGCCGCGGAAGACCACGCCCGGGCCGCCGTTGATCCAGGTGAGCTCTGCCCGCATCTGCCCGGGCTCGATGCCCTGGTAGGTCACGGTGCCGAGCGCGGAGAACCAGCGGGCCACGGTCTCCAGGCCGACGACCGGCTTGAGGGCCTGGCGGACCTTGCCGCCGCCGTCCGTCCACAGCGTCACGTCCGGGGAGAGCAGCTCCATGAGGGTGTTGATGTCGCCGCCCGCCGTCGCCGCGAAGAAGCGCTCGGTGACGTCGCGTTGGCGGGCGCGGTCCGCGGTGAAACGGGGCCGGCGGGCCTGGACGTTCCGCATGGCTGAACGCGAAGACCTCCTTCAGCACGAAGACCGCCCGCTCCAGGGGGCTCAGCGTCTCCAGGACGACCAGCAGGGCCATGGAGACCGAGTCCGCCGCGGCGACGCCGTCGACGGTGTCCGGGCCGGTGAGGACCGGCTCGGGCAGCCATGGACCGACGTAGGTCTCGCGCTGGTGGCGGGTCGAACGAAGCCGCTCCATCGCCAGGTTGGAGATGATCCGGGTCAGGTAGGCCTTGGGGTCGGCAACCTGGGAACGGTCGGCCGACGACCACTTGAGCCAGGCGTCCTGGACCACGTCCTCGGCGTCGGCGGCGGTACCCAGGATGCGGTAGGCGACGGAGAAGAGCAGCGTGCGGTACTGCTGGAAGGCGAGCTCGTCGGGGCCGGCCTGCTGCGGCTGGGTCACTTGGCGCTCCTGATCCGGGTGTAGCGGCCGCCGTGCGGCCAGAACGCGCCCGAGGCGGGCATCTTCTTCATGCGGGCGAAGGTCGCCCACGGCGCGGCGGAGACCGTCTCCTTGTACTTCGCGGCCCGCTTGCCGGTCAGCACGATCCGGCGCGGGCTGTCGTCGGGGCGGGTGAACTGCACGACGGCATCGCTGCGGCCCAGGCTGACGGGTGTGTGGTAGTAGCCGAAGCGGAAGGGCCTGGGCTCCTTGCCGGCCAGCGTCCGCAGGATCGACAGGGCCGCGTGCACACCGGTGGGCATGCCGCTCTGGCAGGTCCCGTGCATCACGCCGTAGCCCTGACGGATCGCCGCCGCGTCGCCCACGGCGTAGACGTCCGGGTGGGAGACCGAGCGCAGCGCGCCGTCGGTGACCACACGGCCGCGTTCGTCGACGCTCAGGCCCGCGGCGGCAGCCAGCGGCGAGACGCGGGTCCCGCTGGTCCACAGCACCGCGACCGCCGGGATGCTGCAGCCGTCCGCAAGCTCGACGCCGTCCGGCAGCACCTTGACCACGTCGACGCCGCTGCGCACCCGCACACCGAGCCGGGCGAGCGCCGCGTCCAGGTACGCCTTGGCCTTCGGGTGCATGCCCGCGCCCGGCTCCCGCCGGCCCAGCAGCACCACCTGGAGCTCCGGGTGCCGCTCGGCGATCTCCGCGGCGGCCTCGACGCCGGTCAGGCCGCTGCCACCGACCACGACGGTCCCGCCGTCGAGCCGGGCCAGCCGGTCGGCGAGGAGGACGGCGTCCTCAGGGCTGTCGAGGGTGAAGGCGTGGTCGTCCACGCCGGGGACCGCGACGGTGTCCGCGATGCTGCCCAGGCCGTAGACCAGGGTGTCGTAGTGCAGGATGCGGTCGTCGTCGATCCGGACGGTCTTCGCCTCGGCGTCCACGGCGGTGACCCAGCCGCGGACGAAGGCGGCGCCGGTACCGTCCAGCAGCTCCGGAATGCTCATCTCGGCCGTCTCCTGGCCGGTGGCGGTCATGTGCAGGCGGAGCCGCTCGGTGAAGGTGCTGTAGGGGTTGACCAGCGTCACACGCAGGTTCCCACGCCTCCTGGTGCGGGCCGCGAGCTGGATCGCGGCGGAGAGCCCGGCGTAGCCCGCGCCCAGGACCAGGACCTCGTGCTGCTGCGCTGCTGTCGCGTTCATCGCTCTGCTGTCTCCTTCGTGGCGGTCGTTCCCGCTGTGCGGACGACCACCAGACGCAAACTGCCCTGCCATTCGTGACATGGGACCGATATGACCCGCGTCACATCGCAAGGAGCGGACGGCCGCGCGCGGCATCAGCACGTGGCGCTCTGGCCGGGCCCGGTCTTCCGGGGCGGCGGCGCGTCAGGGCAGGTGCCAGACCTGGGCTGGGGTGTTCTCGCAGTCGTGGAGCCGGAGTCGGGGGAGGCCGGTGGCGGCCGGGTCGGAGGTGTCGAGGCAGCGGCCGGACTGCGGGTTGCGCAGGGCCGGCCCGGCGCCGAAGGCCCACTGCCATTTCTGGGCGGCGGTGCCGTTGCAGGGCCAGAGGCGGACGGCGGTGCCGTCGGCGGTGCTGCCGCCCGCCGAGTCCAGGCACTTGCCGAGCGCGCGCAGGGTGCCGTCGTCACCGAGGGTCCAGGTCTGGGCGGGGCTGCCGTCGCAGGTCGCCGCTCCGTCGACGGCCGGCCCGTCGGCGGCCGTGTCTCCGGTGACGGCCAGGCAGGTGCCGTCCGGGCCTGCGGTCACCGGCCCGGTGGGGCCGGTCGGGCCGGTGGGGGCGGGCCAGGGGATGCCGGGTGAGCGGTGGTAGCGGATGCCGCGCAGCTCCCAGCGCGGGCCCTGGGCCGCGAGCCGGTCGGCGAAGTCGGCGACGTCGTGGGCGGCCGCGGGCGACCAGCCGAGTTCGGCGTAGGCGGGCAGCCGGGGGTACGTCAGGTAGTCGAGGTCCTGCGGGGTGGCGGCGGTCTCGGTCCACAGCGGTGCCTCGATGCCGCGGACGGCGGCGGCGGGCACGCCGTTCAGGTGGCTGTCCGGGTCCCAGTCGTACGCGGCCAAGACGTCCAGGCCGGAGGAGGCGGCCCAGGAGAGCCCGAGCACGGTGTCGGCGGTGTACTTCTGGTCCAGGTAGGCGCGGTCGGCGGGAGCCAGGACCAGACCGGTGCCGTGCGCGGCGGCCTCGGCCACCGCGGTGTTGTCGCGGGCGGTGTCCCAGTACTCGACCAGGGTGGACGGCTGGAGGGTCGAGCCGACGACCTGGTTCCAGGCGGTGGCGGCCTTGCCGTACCGGGCGGCGTCCTGCTGCACCCAGGTCATGAACTCGGCGTACTGGGCGGCATCCGTGCGGTGCGCCTCGTCGCCGCCGATGGCGAGGTAGGGGCCGGGGGTGAGGGCGGCGAGCCGGCCGATCACGGCGTCGGCGAAGTCCTTCGCCGTCTGCAGTGCGGCCGGGGTGGACAGGCAGAGCGAGCTGAAGCCGACGTCGGTGCCGGTGTAGCGCGGCGGCGCCTGGCCGTCGCAGTTCAGCTGCGGGTACGAGGCGAGGGCGGCGTTGACGTGTCCGGGCAGGTCGACCTCGGGGACGACGGTGATGTTGCGGGCGGCGGCGTAGCCGACGAGGTCCCGGTAGTCCTCCTCGGTGTAGTAGCCGCCCGCGCCGCCGCCGACCTGGGTGGAGCCGCCGATCTCGGTCAGTGCGGGCCGGCCGGCGATCGCGATCCGCCAGCCCTGGTCGTCCGTCAGGTGCAGGTGCAGGTAGTTGATCTTGTAGCGGGCGAGGCCGTCGATGTGGCGCTTCACCTGGTCCACGGTGAAGAAGTGGCGGGCCACGTCCAGCATGGCGCCGCGGTAGGGGTAGCGGGGGTGGTCCACGATGCGGCCGCCGGGCAGCCGCCACGGCCCGGGCTGCGTGGTGGCTGCCTCGATCTGCGCGGGCAGCAGCTGGCGCAGCGTCTGGACGCCGTTGAAGAGGCCCTGCGGCTGGGCGGCCCGCACCACGGCACCGGTCGTGGTGACGTCCAGCTGGTAGCCCTCGGTGCCGACGGACGGGTCCGCGCCCGTCAGCAGCAGGGAGATCCCGTCGCCCGGCTCTGCCGCCGGGTCGGCCGGCCGGACGGGCAGCGGGTACCCGGTGGCGGGGCGCAGGAGGTCGGCCAGGTAGCCGCCGATCCGGGCGGCCTCGGCAGAGCCGTCGGCGGTGCGGATCACCGTCGTGGAGGTGAGGGCGTACTCGGCGGCCGCGTTCGGCCGGACGAGGGCGGGCCGCGGGACCACGGCGCCCAGCGCTCCCGCGTCGGCCGCCTGCGCGGACAGGCCGTCGGTGGGCGCGATCAGGCCGAGCGCGCCGACCGCGAGTGCGGCGGCCGCCGCGAGGGCCGCCCGGCCGAGCGGTCGGCGCGGGGTGCGTCCCCGTGCGGCGGGCGTGCGGCGTATCGCGGAGCGGGGCATGGGTCCTCCGGTGTCGGCGCTGGGTCGCCGGGCGGACGGTGCGTCGGTCCGGCCCGTCCGGTTCCGCGGACGGTACCCCCGCTGCGCCGAAAGGTGTAGACCTCCGGCCCCGGACGGGTTCACCCTAAGCCCGTACCGGTGCCGCGGCGCGGCGGCGGGATGCGCCGAGCGACCGTCAGACTCCTTCGGGGCGGCCCTTCGACACCAGGGCGAGGGCGGCGGCCACCGTCTCCGGCAGGCTCTCCCGGACGGGCGCGCCGTAGTGCCGGGCGAGGTGCAGCAGGTAGCGGTTGCGTTCCGGGTCGGGGCAGGCGGGGGGACAGCCCAGCACGGCCCGTCCGGTGGTGACGTCGTGTCCGAACTCGACGTTGGTGGTGAAGCCGGGCAGCGTCCGCAGGTCGCGCGGGATCCAGAACAGGACGGCGGTCGCGGCGGCCCTGCCCGCGGTCTCCCAGGCGAACTGGTCGTCGTAGTCGACGGCCCGGAAGCCGTCGCGGTCCTCCGGCAGCAGCACCGTCAGCGGTTGCGGGCCGGCCCACTGCGCGGCCAGCAGGTCGACGGCCTGCGGCCGCCAGGACGGCACCTGCGGCGACCGCGGGGTCGGCCCGGCCAGGAAGACGCTCGGGCCCGCCGGGATCTCCTCACGCGCCCACACCGTCCGGATGTTCTCCGTCATCGCTCCCCCGTCCCGCGCCCTGTGCGCCCCCGCTCGGCACGCCGAGACTACCGGCGCGCCGGGGGGCCGGGGTGGAGACGGGCGAGGGTGTCGGCGAGCAGCTGGGTGCCGGCGTCGTTGAAGTGCAGGTGGTCGCGCGGGTCGTGGATGCCGTCGCGGAGCCGGTCGGGTGCCGAGCTGTCGCGCGCCGCCAGGTCGAAGTCGGCGCAGCCGTCGAGCTCCCGGGAGGACCGGATCCAGGAGTTGACCCGCTGTCGGACGGCCTCCCGGCGTTCGGTGTAGTGGGCGCTGCCGCCGAAGGGCGGGATCGTCGCGACGACGACCGTCATCCCGTGGGCGTGCGCGCGGGCGGCGATCTCGCGGATGCCCGCGATCAGGGCGTCGGCCGTGGCGTCGTGCAGGGTGATGTCGTTGATGCCCTCGTAGAGGACGAGGGTCCGGGCGTCGGGCTGGGCGAAGACGTCGCGGTCGAGGCGGTCGAGCGCGCTCGGCCCGGCGGCGCCGGTGCTGCCGGTGAGCAGGGAGTTCGCGGAGAGGCCGGCGTTGGCGACGCCGGTGTTCGGCGCGGTCCGGCGGAGGTCGGCGGCGTACAGGTCGGGCCAGCGGTGGTCGGCGTCCACGGCGGTGTGGGCGCCGTCGGTCTGCGAGTCGCCGAGCGCGACGACGGTGCCGGAGCCGGGGCCGGTCGCGACGTCGACGCCGGCGAGGAAGGCCCAGTACCCGAACTGCCCGGTGTAGGCGGCGCCGTCGGTGTCGCCGCTGTGGTCGCCCGCACCGGGCCCGGTGGCGTACGAGGTGCTCAGCGCCCATTCGTGCCGGGGCGCGACCAGGACGTGGCCGGGCAGGTGGATGCTGACCAGCAGGGTGTCGCCTGCGGCGAGCGGCAGGTCGATCGGATCGCTGACGGCCTCGCCGCCGGCCGGGGCGGTGGTGCGTCCCCGGCCGCCGAAGGTCAGCGGCACCGGGGTGGCCCGGGCCGCGCCGCGGTCGGCCTGCACGGCGAGGGTGACCCGGCCGAAGGTGACGGGGTCGGGCGAGAAGGCGTTGGTCAGCCGGATCCGCGCGGTGGTGCCGGCGAGGTTGGGGTGGACGGCCATCCGCAGTGTCTGGTCGGTCCAGCCGGTGCCGGGTGCGACGGCGGAGGCCGTGCCGATCGAGGCCGTCCAGGCGGCCTCCCAGCTCCGGCCGCCGGGGGCGGAGGTGGTGTCGCGGACGGCGATGTCGAAGACGTGCAGGGCCGGGCCGTCCGGGGTCGCGCCGGGTGTCGGCAGGGTGACCGAGACGACCGTCCGGCTGCGGTCGATCGGGACGGCGACGGTGTAGAGCCGGGCCTCGGCGTCGACGGTGCCCGCCCCGGTGTGCCGGTGCGGGAGGGTGAGCGCCGCCACCTCGGCGCTCCCCTGGGTCCAGTCGCGCACGGCGAGCCGGTAGGTGCTGCCGGTGCCGTCGCCGTAGTGCACGGTGCCGGTGCCGGTGGCTGGTCCGCCGGTCGCGGTGGCGAGGAAGCCGAGTGCGCCGCCCCGGCCGGTGAGGGCCACCGTCTGGCCCGCCGCGCGGACGTTGTCGGGCTGCCCGGGCGGGACGTCGGCGCGGGTGAAGGTCGTCCCGCTGAGGGTGATCCGGGTCCCACGTGACCAGCCGGCGGCGTCCAGGTCGGCCGCGGCGAGGCTCCCGCCCGCGCCGTCGAGGTCGCCGGCGGCGGCGCCGTCGGCGGTGATCGCGGTGCTGTCGAACAGGGCGGGCAGCGGGGTGGCACCCTCGGCCGCGGCGCGCGGGGGCACGGCGCCCAGGGCGACGAGGCTGGAGCCCAGGACCGACAGGACGGTCAGAGCGGCCGTCGAGCCGGCGGCCGGGCGTACCCGGAGACGGTTCATGGCATCCCTCGACGTCACTGTAGGTCCGGCGGTCGGCCCGCGCGCCCGGCCGAGACGGTTCACAACCGAACGGTTGTGCAAAGGGCCGGTTGTGGATAGGCTGGCGGCATGACGGTCGTGGACGACGAGCTGAGCCTGGTCTTCGCCGCGCTGGCCGACCCGACCCGGCGGGCGATACTCGAGCGCCTGGCCGGCGGCAGCGCCACCGTGGGCGAGCTGGCCGAGCCGTTCGCGATGAGCCAGCAGGCGGTCTCCAAGCACCTGAAGGTGCTGGAGCAGGCCCGCCTGATCTCCCGGACACGCGCGGCGCAGTCCCGCCCGTGCGCGCTGGAGCCGACCAACCTGGACGCCGCGACGGACTGGATCACCCGTCACCGCCGTGTCTGGGCCGACCGCCACGACCGCCTCGACGAGCACCTGGCCGCGCTGCGCGCGGCGGAGCGCGGCGGCACGGAGGAGACGAGCGCACCATGACCACCACCGGCGAACTCACCTACCGGCGCATCCACCGCGCCTCGCCCGAGCTGCTGTTCGACTGCATGACGACGCCGGAGCACCTGGCCCGTTTCTGGGGCCCGGCCGGGACGACCACCCCGCCGGACGGCATCGTGGTCGACCTGCGGCCGGGCGGCGCCTTCGAGACCACCATGGTCAGCGAGGCCGACGGCAGCACGTACACCATGCGGGCGGTGTACGCGGAGATCCGCCGGCCGGACCGGCTGGTCTGGGTCGAGGCCGACGCCGAGGGCGGCATGCGGACCACCGTCACCTTCACCGACCTGCGCGACGGCCGCACCGAGGTGGTCACGCATCAGACCAACGTCCCGGCCGCCTATCTGAGCGCCGAGGCCCGGGCCGGCTTCGCCACCAGCCTCGACCGCTTCGAGGCGTACGTCGCCGGCCTCTCCGACGGGCGCGGCTGAGCTCCGCACCCGCCCGACACCGCGGCAGCACAGCACGAGAGCACGAGAGCACGAAAGGCAGGGAGTCACCATGCCTGTCCTCACCTCCGCCGACGGCACCGCCATCGCCTACGAGTACGGCGGCCGCGGGCCGGCGCTCGTCCTGGTGGACGGCGCGCTCTGCCACCGCTCGGCCCGTCCGCTGGCGGCGCTGCTGGAGCGGGAGTTCACCGTGTACGCCTACGACCGGCGCGGCCGCGGCGAGAGCGGGGACACCCCGCCGGACGCGGTCGACCGGGAGGTCGAGGATCTGCGGGCGCTGGTCGCGGCGGCCGGCGGCCGGGCCGGCGTGTACGGCAAGTCGTCCGGCGCCGCGCTCGCCCTGCGGGCCGCTGCGGCCGAGCCGGGTGTCACCCGACTCGCCCTCTACGAGCCGCCGTTCATCGCCGAGGCGGGGCTGGCCGAGCAGGCGGCGGCGTACTCGGTGCGGCTGCGCGAGCTGCTGGCCGCCGGGCGGCGCGGGGACGCGGTGGCGCTGTTCATGGCGCACGCGGGTGTCCCCGAACCGGCCGTGGCCGGGATGCGGGCCCAGCCGCACTGGTCCGCGTTCGAGGCGATCGCCCCGAAGCTCGCCCTGGACGACGCGGCGCTGGGCGACGGATTCGTGCCGCGCGACCTGGCCCGGCGGGTGGAGGTGCCGGTGCTGGTGGCCACGGGCGATGCCAGTCCGCAGGTGCTGCGGCAGGCCGCCCGGGCCACCGCGGAGGCGCTGCCCGACGCCGCGTTCCGGACGCTGGAGGGCCAGACCCACGACGTGGCGGCGGAGGCGCTGGCGCCGGTGCTGGCGGAGTTCTTCGGCGGCTGAGAGCCGGCGGCGCCCGCGGTGGCGGCGCCCGTGCGGACGGCCGGTCCGTGCTGAACTGTCGTCATGGAGAATGCGCGCTACCTGGAGTGCCTCGCGGCCGACTTCGCCCGTCTGCGGTCCGTCGTGCCGCTCGCCCCGTCCGCGGCGGTGCCGACCTGCCCCGGCTGGACGGTCGCCGACCTGGCCCGGCACGTCGGCACCGTGTACCTGCACAAGACCGCCGCGATGCGGGAGGGCGCCGAGCCCGAGCCGTGGCCGCCGAAGGCGCTGGCCGAGGAGGAGCCGCTCACGTTGCTGGACCGGGCGCACGCCACGCTGCTCGCGGAGTTCGCCGCCCACCGGCCGGAGGACCCGGCGGGCTCCTGGTACTCCCCCGACCCGACGGTGGGCTTCTGGATCCGGCGGATGGCGCAGGAGACGGTGATCCACCGGATCGACGCCGAACTCGGCACCGGGCAGCCGGTCGCGCCCGTCCCGGCCGATCTCGCGGTGGACGGCATCGACGAACTGCTCAAGGTCTTCGTGGCGTACAGCGTCGCGGAGTGGGGCGACTACTTCACCGACGTCCTGGGCGACTCCCCGGGCCGCGACTACGAGGTCAGGACGGAGGGCGCGGCCTGGCGGATGCGATCCGGGCCCGGTCTGTTCACGGCCGAGGGCGGGCCGGGCCGGATCGGCGGCGGCGCGGTGGACGCGGTCGTGAGCGGGCCCCCGGCGGCCGTGCTGCGCTGGGTGTGGAACCGGCAGGACGCCGATCCGTCGCCGGGTGTGGTGGTCGAGGGCGATCCCGAGGCCGTGGCGGAGCTGCGGCGCTGCATCGTGATCGCCACCCAGTAGGGCCGGTGCGCGGCGCCTGCGGCGAAATTCTTTGTGCCCGGCGGCCCGCAGGCCGCACGATGACTCCCACATGACCGTTCGAATGATCGATCGAAGCGAGGGAGCACGGATGATCCACTGGGTGTACGCGTTCGTGGACCGGCCGCGGGAACGGTTCGAGGCGGCGGCCTCGTTCTGGACGGCCGTCACCGGGACCTCGCTCTCCGCCCGGCGGGGCGCGGAGGGCGAGTTCGCCACCCTGCTGGCGGACGGGGCGGACGCCTGCCTGAAGCTCCAGGCCGTGACCGACGGCGGGGGCGCACATCTGGACTTCGCGGTCGAGGACGTCCGGGCCCTGGCCGACCGGGCGGTCCGGCTCGGTGCGGCCGTCGTCGCGGACCACGGCGACCTGGTGGTGCTCTCCTCGCCGGCCGGGCAGCCGTTCTGCGCGGTGCCCTGGAACGGTGAGGCCAAGCGCCCGGGGGTCGTCGACGGCACCCGCCTGGACCAGGTCTCGGTGGACGTCGCCGCCGACGGGTTCGCGGCGGAGTCGGAGTTCTGGGGCGCGCTGACCGGCTGGCCGGTGCTCACCGGCTCCCGGCCGGAGTTCCGGGTGGTCAAGCCACCCGCGGAGCTGCCGATCCGGATCCTGCTCCAGCGCCTGGACACCCCGCGCCCGACCGGCGCCCACCTGGACCTCGCCTGCGCCGACCGCGCCGCAACCCGGCGCGCCCACGAGCGGCTCGGTGCGGCCTTCGTCGCCGAGCACTCCCACTGGATCGTCATGCGCGACCCGGCGGGCGGCACCTACTGCCTGACGGCCCGGGACCCGGAGACGGGCGCGCTGCGCTGAGCGGTCGCGCACCGGGCACGTCCGCAGCCCGCACGGGACACCCGGGCGGAGCAGCGGCTCAGCCGCCGGGGCCGGGCGGCACCGGCGCCGTGCGCCGGACGGCGAGTCGGTCGGCGAGCGCGCAGCCCAGCACGGCCGCGGCCACGGCGGCGACGATCGCGCCGAGCAGCGCCGCCTCGTAGTACGTACCGGTGATCAGCCGTGCCGCGGCGGCGGCGGTGAGCACCGCGGCCGCCGCGGCGAGTCCGAGGGCGGCCAGGGTGCGCGGGCGGCGGCCGTCGGGGTGGGCGGCCGGGGCGGCCGGGGCGGCGGCGAGCAGGGTCAGCGCGCCGGCCGCGGCGGCCACCGCCGGGGTGCCGAAGGTGACGGCGTAGCGGACCGCCAGTGCCGGGACGAAGAACAGCACCAGGGCGCGGCGCAGTCCCTCGGCGAGCACGGCGGTGGCGGGCCCGGGCGCGGACGGGCCGAAGACGGGGCGGCGGCGCAGCCGCGCGGTGGTGGCGAGCAGCGCCAGTGCGAGCACCGCTGCGGGCAGCCGGGCCGGCAGATGGCCGAGGTTGTAGAGCAGGGCCGTGTCGTACACGGTGAGCACGAGGTGGCCGATCGCCCCGAGGTCGACGGCGACGAGCAGCAGCCGGACGGCCCCGGGCGGCCCGGCCGGAGCGTGGTCGGCCGGCCTCTCCCGCCGGGCGAGCGCGGCGAGGGCGAACGGGGTGACCGCGGCGGAGAGCAGGCGGAGCGCGATGTCCTGCACCGTCCACGGGTTGCGCAGCTCCCACTCGACGGTGCAGAAGACGGCGGTGTACGAGGCGGCGGCGAGCCAGGGCAGCGGCGAGAGTGCGACCCGCCGGTACACGGCCGGGTCGATCCGGCGCAGGACGGCGAGGAACACCAGCAGCACGAAGGGCAGTTCGAGGAAGGCCTGGACGCGGAGCAGGCTCGGTGCGAGGAGTTCCGGCGCGGGCACGTGCGCGGCGAGGGCCCGTACGAGCGGCCCGTCCGCGAGGTCGAACCAGCCGGGCGGCAGCAGGCGGGCGACGAACGAGGTGTCACCGCCGTGCACCCGCAGGATGTAGACGGTGAACAGCAGCTGGTTGAGGTAGACCAGCGCGGTGACGGCGGCCAGCGCCGCCTCCGGGTGCGTGCCCCGTCGGCCGCCCGCGGGCGGCGCGGCGGCGGGTCGGCGCAGGACCCGCGGTGCCTGCCACAGCGCGGCCGCGACCGACGCGGCCGCGGTGGCGTCCACGAGGACGGGGGTGCTCTGCATGGCGGCCACTGTACGGACCCTGTCCGCCCGTCAGCGGTCGGGCTCCTCCAAGGTCTCCAGCAGCGTGCGCAGCACGGTGGCGAGGCCGTCCCGTTCGGCCGCGGAGAGGCCGCCGAGCAGGCGCTCCTCGGTGGCGAGGTGGTCGGGCAGGGCGCGTTCGACGAGGGCGAGGCCCTCCTCGGTGAGGGCGACCAGGACGACCCGGCCGTCGGTGGGGCTGGGGCTCCGGGTGACCAGGCCGTTGGCCTGCAGGCGGTCGAGGCGCTGGGTGATGGCGCCGGAGGTGACCATGGCGGAGCGCATGAGCTGGGCGGGGTCAGCGGGTTGTCCGGGCCGTTGCGCCGCAGGGTGGCGAGGACGTCGAACGAGGCCGCGTCGAGCCCGTGGGCGGCGAAGGTGCGCCGCATCTCGGGTTCGAGGAGCAGGGCGACGCGCTTGAGCCGCCCGATCACGGCCATCGGTGAGACGTCCAGATCGGGGCGCTGCCGGGCCCACTGGGCGAGGACGGTGTCGACGTGGTCTGCCATGGGGACAGCCTAGCGAATCCCTTAGCGCTGAGATACATTGTCTTAGTGCTAAGGAACCGACGCATCGCCGTCCTCGTGCTGACCGCGTTCGCCCCGGCCGTCTGGGGCTCCACCTACCTCGTGACCACCGAACTGCTACCGCCCGGCCGGCCGCTCACCGCCGCCATGCTCCGCGCACTGCCCGCCGGCCTCCTGCTGGTGCTGCTCACCCGCCGCCTGCCGAGCGGCAGTTGGTGGTGGCGCTCGCTGGTGCTCGGCGCGCTCAACATCGGCGTCTTCCTCGCCCTGCTGTTCGTCGCCGCCTACCGGCTGCCCGGCGGACTCGCCGCCACCGTCGGCTCGGTGCAGCCGCTGCTGGTGCTGGGGCTCTCCGCCCTCCTGCTGGGTGAACGGCTCACCGCCCGGGCGGTGGTCGCCGCCTTCGGCGGCATCGCCGGCGTCACCCTCATGGTGCTGCGCGCCGAGGCCCGGCCGGACGCCGTCGGCATCGCCGCCGCCCTGGGCGGCGCCGCCGTCATGGCCACCGGCGTGGTGCTCAGCAAGCGGTGGGCCCCACCCGCCGGGCTGCTCGCCGTCACCGGCTGGCAGCTGGTCGCCGGCGGACTGCTGCTCCTCCCCGTCTCGCTGCTCGTCGAGGGCCCGCCGCCCGCCGACCTCACCGCACGGAACCTCGCCGGGTACGCCTACCTCGGGATCATCGGCGCCGCCGTCGCCTACGCACTCTGGTTCCGCGGCATCCGTGCGCTCTCCCCCACCCACGTCACCTTCCTCGGCCTGCTCAGCCCGCTCGTCGCGACCGCGCTCGGCTGGCTGGTGCTCGGCCAGCGCCTCACCGTGCTCCAACTACTGGGCGCGGCACTCGCGATCGGCTCGGTCGTGCTCGCCCAGACCGGCCGGCGGCCCGCCTCCGCACCGGCCGCTCCCGCGCCCCGGGGCGCGGAACGCCCCTCGTCCGCCCGTCCGTCGACTGACTCCCGGGAGCAACCCGCCATGCGCATCACCGTCCTCGGAGCCGCCGGAGCCACCGGCCGCCGCATCGTCGCCGAGGCCCTCGACCGCGGCCACCAGGTCACGGCCGTCGTCCGGCGCCCGAGAGCCTGGCCGCCCTGCCGGCCGGTGCCCTGCCGCGGCTCGGCGACGCCCGCGACGCCGACACCGTCGCCGAGTTGAGCACCGGCCAGGACGTCCTGATCGGTGCCACCCGCCCCGCACCCGGCCGGGAGTCCGACCATGCCGTCACCACCGCCGCCCTGCTCGCCGGGCTCGCCCGCACCGGCGTCCGACTGCTGCTGGTCGGCGGCGCCGCCGAACTGCTGCTGCCCGACGGCAGCGGCCGTACCGTCCTCGACGACCCGCAGTTCCCGGCCGACTGGCGCCCCGTCGCCCTCGCCTGCAACGAGCAACTCGCCCTCTGCCGCGCCGACTCCACCGTCGACTGGACCTACCTCAGCCCGCCCTGCTCGTCCCCGGCCCGCGCACCGGCCGCTACCGCCTCGGCGCGGACGAACTGCTGGTCGATGCCGACGGCGGCGTCTCCACCATCTCCGATCGGGTAGGAGGGCCGGTTCACCCGGCCCTCCCCCACACCACCGGACATGCGGGCCTCGCATCCGGCGGTTCGTCTAGCTGATCTCAGGTGGTCCTGAGGCGGGCCCACGAGTCCTTGAAGGACCTGTAGCCCTGGGACTGCCAGTAGGTGTTGTTCAGACCGACTTCCAGGGCCTTGATCTTGGAAGTCCTCCAGTGTCGGGTCCCTCCGAGGTCATGGGACCGAATGAGTTTCTCGTCGGTCCCAGCACGTCGGAGGTTCCTCTCCCTGTTGGCGGCGGTCTTCCATTGCCGCCACTGAGCCTGCCTTAGCCTGCGGCGGACCCACATGTCGATCTCGCCGAACACCCTCGGGGAGTCGGAGAGAGCGAAGTAGGCCACCCACCCGGCCGAGAACCGGTTGAGCTTCTCCATCCTGTGGTCCATCGCCACGCCCCACGTCCGGGAGGTGATCTTCCGGACGGTGTCCTTCAGCCGTTTCACGGCCTTCCGGTCCACCCGGATCTTCACCTCCCCTCTGGACAGGTAGTAGCCGAACCCCAGCAGGGTCGCCTTGAACGCCGGCGACACCCTGGTCTTCTCCCGGTTGACCTTCAACTTCAGGCGCTTCTCGATGAACGCCGTGATTGAAGCCATCAGTCGGGTGGCCGCTCGTTCAGAGCCGACGAAGATCATCACATCGTCGGCGTACCGCACGAACCGGTGTCCGCGCTTGAAGAGTTCGCGGTCCAGGTCATCCAGCATGATGTTCGATAGCAGCGGGGACAGCGGGGAGCCCTGAGGCGTCCCCTCTTCCGTCACCACCGTGACGCCGTCGTCCATGACCCCGGCTTCCAGATACCGGCGAATCAACTTCAGGACCTTCTTGTCCCTGACCTCCCTCGCCACCCGCGCCATGAGCGCATCGTGGTTCACCCGGTCGAAGAACCTGTCGAGGTCCAGGTCCACCACCCAGCGGTTTCCGTCCTGCACGGCTCGGCGACCGACCCTGACGGCCTGGTGCGCCGACCTCCCTGGACGGAACCCGAATGACGCCCCAGAGAAATGGGGGTCGAACACGGTGGTGAGAACCTGCGCAATTGCCTGCTGGATCAACCGATCCAGCACCGTGGGAATTCCAAGCATCCGCTCCCCGCCGTTCGGCTTAGGGATGGTCACCCGACGGGCGGGAGCAGGCCTGTAATTCTCCGCATCGAGGGCAGCCCAGACCCTGGGCCAGTTCTGGGCAATCCACGGCCTCAACTCCTCCGTGGAAAGCCCGTCCACACCGGGAGCTCCCCGGTTACCCTCCACGCGCCTGAGCGCCGCCAGCAGGTTCTCTTTGGCGAAGATCGCACCCCAGAGATCCGGCTCGCAGTGATTGTCGGTCGGATGGTGCGCCGCCAGGTCACTACGCCCCGCCGAGGTGGCGACCGTATGCACCGGCGCCTGTCCCTGCGGGTCTGCCGAGGCAGGCTTCCAGCGGTCACCGTGCTCCGGTCGAGCAGACATCTTCCCCCAAATCCACTAAACGTTCGGTCCTTCCCGAGCCCTTGTCGGCCTACTGCCTACCCATCTCGGTACTACGACCTCTGCTGACTTCTGCCCGGCAGGCCGAGGGAATTCCTCCCCTCGACCGTCGCGATCTCCGCCGGCACACGGTTACAGGCGACACCCGGACAGACCTCCCCAGATAAGAACAGCAACTTTCCCCGGACCCCTGCCGTATCTACGTTGCGGCTTTCTTGGTGAGAGCGGGCTTCGTCGTAGTCAGCCGACTTACCCAGTCCGCCCCGCCTAATACGGTTCGTGTTCCTCAGTGCCCGGTTTTGCCTCCGGCTTCCTTCGGACCCCACCTCGCGGAGACGCCCTTGCCTTTGGCTATCGAGTTAGTCTCACCTCTCCTCTTCGGGACTTTCACCCTTTAGCTGCTGCCCATGCTGGGCGTACTGACTCCTCCCCGGCTGAAGCCGGGGGCTGCTCGCTAGCCCTTCCGGGCGTTGCACGGACCAGCCCGGCCCGTAGAACGTTGACGGCTCCCACCGTGTCGGCGTGCGCGGTGTGGCCGCAATTGAACTTCTCCCGGGTGGGCCGGTTCTCCGCCGCGACGTGCCCGCAGTTGGGGCACGTCCGGGAGGTGTTGTGGGGGTCCACGGCGATCACTTCCCGTCCGGCGCTCTCAGCCTTGGCGTGCAGGATCGCCAGGAACACCCCCCATCCGGCATCGGCGATCGAGCGGTTGAGTCCGGCCTTGGCCGCCGACCCGTTGGGCAGGAAGCTGCCCGACCGATCGGGGTCGGGCTTCGGCGCGGGGGCCTTGACGATGTTACGGATCTTGAGGTCCTCGTGCGCGATGAAATCGTGTGCGCGGACCGGATCGAGGGCGGTCTTGTGTGCGTGGTCCAGACGCCGACGGCGGACCTTGCGGTGCAGACCTGCGACCTTTTGCACGGCCTTGCGGCGGCGGTTGGTGCGCGGCTTGCAGCGGGCGAGGGCCTGCTGGACGGCTTGGAGTTCTGCAGCGGCCTGCCGGCCGTGGCACGGGCTGGGAACGAACCCGCCGTGGGAGTCGGCGAGGAAGTTGGCTATGCCCATGTCGATGCCGGTCACGGAACCCGTCGCGGGCATCGGCCCGGGGACGGCCTGCTCGGCGGTCAGGACCACATACCAGCGCTTGCCCTCGCGCTTGACGGACACGGTCTTGACCTTGCCGACCACCGGCCGGTGCCGGTTGACCGTCACGTGCCCGACCCCTGGAAGCGGACCCGGGTCACCGGATCGTGCGGGGTGGAGTCCCACCGGCAGCCGTCGCCGTCCTTGGGGAAGTCGACCGTGTCGAACCGGTTGACGCCCCGAAAGCGCGGGTAGCCGGGCTCCTCACCGGCCTTCACGCGCCGGAAGAACGCCGCGAACGCCTTGTCCAGACGGCGCAGCGTGGCCTGCTGGGAGGAGAACGACCAGCGCCCTTGCCGCTCCGGGTCGAAGGCTCGGATCTCCTTGAGCTGCGCGGACTGGTCGCCGTAGCGGATCGTCGTCCTGGAGACGTGCCGGTAGGCGTCACGCCGTTCCTGCAACGCCCCGTTGTACAGCGAGCAGTGATCGTGCAGCATCTCGGTGAGCGCCTGCCGCTGACCCACGGTGGGCCTGATGAGGAACTTGTACGCACGGATCATCCGGCCCACCCGTTACCTTCTTCGTGGCCCCGCAACGGGGCTCCCGGCCTCCGGGCCCGGCATGACTTGCCGCCCCAGTCGATCATGATCGAAAGGGGTGATGTCACCGGGCACCGGAGGCATCGGCAGACCGCTGATTAGGGGCACGAGCGCCGATCCCGCTGCTGGGTGAGGCAGGCTCTCCGTAACGTGGATGCCGGCACGCTGATGCCGCAGGTGAGGCCGGGAAAGCACGACCGCTGTGGAGAAGGCACGTGATCGACACGGGTGACATCGGCGCCTACCTGGGCCTGGACGTTGGCAAGGGCGAGCACCACGCCACTGCCGTGACCCCGGCCGGCAAACGGGTCTTCGACAAGCGGCTGCCCAACACCGAGCCGAAGTTGCGCGAGGTGTTCAGCAAGCTGCAGGCCAAGCACGGCACCGTGCTCGTGGTGGTCGACCAGCCTGCCTCCATCGGTGCCCTGCCGCTAGCGGTGGCCCGTGACACGGGCTGCCGAGTCGCCTACCTGCCGGGTCTGACGATGCGGCGGATCGCCGACCTCTACCCGGGCGAGGCGAAGACCGACGCCCGGGACGCGGCGGTCATCGCGGACGCCGCGCGCACGATGCCGCACACCCTGCGCAACCTCACGCCGTCCGACGAGACCGTCGCCGAGCTGGAGATGATCGTCGGCTTCGACGACGACCTGGCCACCGAATCCACAAGGATCAAGAACCGCCTGCGCGGACTGCTCACCCAGATCCACCCCTCACTGGAGCGGGTCCTCGGCCCCAGGCTCGACCACCCTGCTGTCCTCGGCCTGCTTGAACGTCACGGCTCACCAAGCCAGTTGAGGAAAGCCGGCCGGCGCCGGCTGGTGACCATGCTGCGGCCCAAGGCTCCGCGGCTGGCCGAGCGCCTGGTCGAGGAGATCTTCGACGCCCTCGACGAGCAGAGCGTCGTCGTGCCCGGCACCGACGCCGCCCCTCGCTGATCGTCCCCAGCCTCGCCGCCTCGCTCGGCACCGTACTCGACCAGCGCAAGGTCCTCGCCGCCCGCATCGAGGAACTGCTGGAGGCCCACCCTCTTTCCCAGGTCCTGACCTCCCTGCCTGGTATCGGGGTCAGGACCGGAGCCCGCATCCTCATCGATGTCGGCGATGCCAGCAGCTTCCCCACCGCCGGCCACCTGGCCGCCTACGCCGGCCTCGCACCAGTGACCAGGAGTTCCGGCTCCTCCATACGCGGGGAACATCCCTCACGCCGCGGCAACAAACAGCTCAAACGGGCCTTCTACCTGGCCGCGTTCGCATCGCTCTCCCAACCCGAGTCGCGCACCTACTACGACAAGAAGCGACGACAGGGCAAACACCACGTCGCCGCCCTCGTCTGCCTCGCCAGACGACGCATCGACGTGCTCTTCGCGATGCTCGGGGACGGCACCTTCTACGAACCCCCAGCCGCCACTGCTGCTTGACGAAAACCATAGGGGCACCCTTTCGGCTGCTGTGATCAACATAGGGCAGGGCACTGACAACGCAGCGAACCCCGCCGCTTCGCGGCTCCGGGCCAAGGATGCATTCCCTCCCCGGCTGAAGCCGGGGATACCCTGCAAGACCAGGGGTGGAGGACCTCGCCGTGGCCCTCCTCGACGAGGCCGAACACCCCCGCCACCACCGCACCCGCTTCACCGTGGCACGCTGACGCCGGCCCCCGGCCGGGGGCAAGGGCCTCCGACCGGGTGACGCCGGCGGCGCGGGCCAGGCTAGCTGTGGCGGAGGTGGCGGGACAGGGCGGCGAGGGTGCGCTGCCAGGCGTCGGTGGCGGCCTTCTCGTCGTAGGTGTCGGGCCGCTCGTCGTTGAAGAAGCCGTGGCCGACGCCCGGGTAGGTGACCTGCTCGTGCGGCACGCCCGCGGCGTGGAGGTGTTCGCCGACCCGGTGCCACTCGTCGAGGGACATCACGAAGTCGTCGGCACCGAAGAAGCCGAGCAGGAAGCCGGTGTGCGCGGCGATCGCCGAGCTGCGGGCGACCGGCGGCTCCGGGTCGGCCAGCGGAATACCGCCGTCGAGCAGCCAGCCGCCGTAGTAGCTGACGACGAGGTCGAACGGGACGGCGGTGGCGCCGAGGACGGCGATGTGCCCGCCCAGGCTGAAGCCGAGGGCCGCGGTGCCGCCCCCGCCGCCGAACTCCCGGACCGCGGCGCGGGCCGAGGCGACGTCGGCGAGGACCTCCTCGCGGCGCAGCGCGGTCATCTGCCGGCGCCCCGCGGCCCGGCCCTCCTCGTCGTACCCGAAGTCGCCGCGCGGTGCGTGGCGCCAGTAGAAGTCGGGCGCGAGCGCGGCATAGCCCTCCGCGGCCAGCCGTTCGCAGATGCCCCGCAGGTGGGCGGTGACGCCGAAGAACTCACCGGCGACCACCACCGATCCACGTGCGGTGCGCCCCTCGGGCAGGGCGAGGTACCCGTCCGGGCCCTCTCCCTCCCCCAGGCTGATCCACCGCGCCGAAGCCGTTCCGTCGCACATGGAGCCCCCTCTCGATGTGCCGTGCCGCGAGGAGTGTAACGCCGCACTCCTGAGGCACCGTCAGGCACCGCCCGGAGAGGCTCGGTCGGTGTGGTGGGGGACGGTGCAGATGCCCCAGATGACGACGTTGCAGGCGGCGATCACGACCAGGGACCACACCGGGTAGTACGGGACGGAGAGGAAGTTGGCGAGGATCAGCAGGGCGGCGACGACCACGCCGACGATCCGGGCCCAGAGGGCGAGGCGGAAGAGGAAGACACCGGTGACGATCGCGAGCACACCGAGCACGAGGTCGATCCAGCCCCAGCTGGTCAGCGAGAACCGAAAGGTGTAGTGCGGGACGCCGACGAAGACGTCGTCCCCGGCGATGGACATGATCCCGCGCAGCAGGTTGAGCACGCCGGCGAGCAGCAGCAGGACGGCCGCGACGGCCACCACGCCGCTCGACGCCTTGCCGGTGTCGCGCCGGCCGTTCAGTGCGTTCGCCATCGTCGCCTCGATTCCGCCCGGTCGGACCTTCGCGCCGACCGGCCCCTGCCGATCCTCGCTCCGAGTCCTCCCCGGTTCACGGCCCCGAGGTGCACCGACACGCCGACACTCACTCCTCCGGACGGTGTGTGTGGTGGCCGGCGCGGTCGGCGACGACGATCGGGGCGAGGTGTGTCCGTCGAGATCGGAGCCGGTGATGGCAAGCCTGACCGTGTGGCGCTTCCCTACTGCGGAGGGGGCGCATGAGGCGCTGGAGACGCTGCAGGACCTGCAGCGCCAGGAGCTGATCACCGTACGGGACGGGGCGGTGGTGAGCTGGCCGGCGGGGGCGAAGAAGCCCAGGACCAAGCAGTTGAGCAACCTGACGGGCATGGGAGCGCTGGGCGGCACCTTCTGGGGCCTGCTGCTCGGCATGATCTTCTTCGTCCCCATCCTCGGCATGGCGATGGGTGCGGCGGCCGGTGCGGTCGCCGGGCACTTCACCCATGTCGGGATCGACGACGAGTTCATCGAGCAGGTGCGCGAGCGGGTCACGCCCGGCACCTCGGCGCTGTTCCTGCTGAGCTCGCACGCCGTGCTCGACAAGGTGGCGCCCGCGTTCGAGGGCCGGCACGCCGAGCTCATCCAGACGAACCTGTCCGCGGAGCAGGAGGCCGCGCTGCGGGAGACCTTCGCCGAGGACGAGTAACCGGGCCCGACGGCCCGGGCGACGCAGCACGGCGCCCGGGCGGATCCCGGTGCCGAGCGCGCTCACCGGCCGCCCGGGCCGCCGCGGGCAAGTGAAGTCAGCGTGTCGGCGTGGGCGCCGCCCGCCTCGGCGGCGATCTCGGCGAGCGTCTGCTCGGTCCGGACGGTGGCGAACCGGACCTGGCCGCCGGCCGTCGTGAAGCCGTGCACGGCCGGCCTGGCGATGCTGTTGTAGGCCCAGGGGGCGGAGGTGTAGTAGCCGCCGGTGTCGTGCAGGACGACCAGGTCGCCGGGCTCGATCCGCGGCAGGGCGCGGCCGCGGGCGACCAGGTCGCCGGCGAAGCAGCACGGCCCGGCGACGTCCTGCACCTCCTCGGGGCCCCGGCGCGGTGTCCCGTCCGGGTGGTGCACGCCGACCCGCAGCGGCCAGGCGTCGGGCATGAACACCGTGCGGGTGGCGAGGTGGGCGCCGGCGTGGGTGAGGGCGATCCGGCGGCCGCCGACCTCCTTGGTGTACTCGACGCGGGCGGCGGTGAAGCCGTGCTTGGCGACGACGGACCGGCCGAACTCGGTGACCAGCGAGTAGTCGCCGCCGAACAGGCCGGGGACGGCGGCCCGCAGGTGTGCGGCGTACTCGGCGTGGGTCGGGCGGACCTCGTCGTCGTCGAAGTTGACGGGCAGTCCGCCGCCGAGGTCGACGGAGGTGACCTGACGGCGGCCCGCCCGGCGGTTGACCTCCTCGGCGAGCTCCCAGGTGGCGCGGACGCCGGCCGCGATCAGGTCGGGCCAGCAGCCCTGCGAACCGACGTGGACGTGCAGCCGGGTGAGCCAGGGGTACCGGTCGAAGGCATCCAGGACGCGCTCGCGGGCGCCCGGGTCGCGCAACGGCACACCGAACTTGGAGTGCTCGGAGGCGGTGCTCATCGCGCCGATCGTGCCCGCCCCCACCTGCGGGTTGACCCGCAGGCCCAGGACGGAGGCGCTGCGGTGGACGGCGAGCAGGGCGGCGGTCCGCTCCAGCTCCTGGAGGTTGTCCGCGTTGACGGCCACGCCCAGGCCGAGGGCCTCGGCGAGTTCGGCATCGGTCTTGGCCGGGGAGTCCAGGACGATCCGGTGGGCCGGGATGCCCGCGGCCCGGGCGAGCGCCAGTTCGCCGGGGCTCGCCACCTCGCAGCCCATCCCGGCGTCGGCGACCAGCCGCAGCACCGGCACCAGGGCGGCCGCCTTGACGGCGAAGGTGTGCAGCACCGGGACGTCCGGGCCGAATGCGGCGTGCAGGTCGGCGACCGTCCGGCGCACCCCGTCGACGTCCAGGAAGCCCGCCGCCACGTGCCGCTCCCCCACCAGCCCGGCCGCTGCCGCCGCCCGGACGACGCGGTCGCGCCGATGGGCGTCGATCCGGCGAAGCCCTTCGTGCTCGTGTGTGCTCTCCACCGTGCCCGCTCCTCCCGGCCGAACGTGCCGGACCCTGTCGGGCCTGTCGCACGCTGTCGAGCCTGTCGCACCCTGTCCTGTCCAGCATCGGGAGCCGGCGGCAGGATGCCGCGGATCTGCCGGAAAACATCTCTTGGGTCGCCCGTGGCCGGCAGAACCACCGCTGTCACACGTCAGAACGCGGGCGGTGCCGGCGCGATCAACCGTGCGTTGGCAGTGCCGTCCCTGCACGTGCATCCGGTCGGTTTCGAGAGCCGTTCGAGCCGCTGGTGGCCACCGACTGGTTGGCGAGTCCGACAGCGTAGTAGGCCAGCCCGCCGCCGTGTATCGTCCCGATTCATGGGTGACCTGGCAGGGCGCTGGCGGGAGTTGAACAAGGCGTACTGGGACGAGCGGGTGCCCATTCATCTGGGCGCAGCCCTCTACGACATCGAGGAGTTCCGCGCCCGGCCCGATTCGCTGAAGGACTTCGAGACTGCCGAGGTGGGGGATGTCAGGGGCAAGCGTCTGATCCATCTGCAGTGCCACTTCGGCCGGGACACGCTGTCGTGGGCGGCCCGAGGAGCACAGGTCACCGGGCTGGACTTCTCTCCACCCGCGATCGAAGCGGCTTCACGACTCGCAACCGAACTCGGCATGGACGCACGCTTCCTGACCGCGGACGTCTACGACGCGGCCTCGGCGGTCGGGGGAGAGACCTTCGACATCGTCTACGCCAGCTTCGGGGCACTGAACTGGCTTCCCGACATCAGCCGCTGGGCGTCGGTGGTCGCTGAACTCCTCGCTCCCGCCGGGTTCCTGTACCTTGCCGAGTTCCATCCCTTCAGCTTCGTCCTCGACGACGAGACCGGAAGCACGGTCACGCACGACTACTTCGATGAAGGTCCGGAAGCCTCGGGAGGCCCCGGCACCTACGCCGACGAGGCGGCAACGACCGAGAACAACGACACCGTCGAGTGGCGGCACAGTCTGTCGACCGTTGTCTCGGCGATCGCCGGAGCCGGGCTACGGATCCGGTTCCTCCACGAGCACGACCACACCTTCTACCTCCAACGCCAGTCGCTTGAGCGCCACGACGGCGACGTCTACCGGCATCCTGCGGGCGCTCCGCGCGTTCCCCTCACCTACTCGATCCGCGCCGAGAAGGCTTCGCCTCGCTCTCCGCGGCCCTGACCGCCCGCTGGGGGGCGGGTCCGGACACCGTTGACCTGTGGGCGTGTCTGCAGGCCGGCTTCGACGGTGTCGAGGTGCCGGAACCGCTCGACTCGCTCTCGATGCTGGCGTGCAGCATGCAGGTGTGGCCGCTTCCGGAGTCCGGCCGGTGGCTCGCGCTCACCGTCGGCCAGGCCGACACGGAGTTCCCGCTCGAACTCATCGCGGTGGTCGGCGCCGCCGACCTCTCGGCCTCGCCGTACCAGCGGTACTGAGAGCGGCCGGTCGGGGGTGCCTGACAGGTCTACCGGGACGATCAGGGCCGGACGTACGGCCGGGTCATGATCTCCATGTTGTGGCCGTCCGGGTCCTCGAAGTAGGCGCCGCGCCCACCGAACCAGTCGTTGGTGCGGCCGGGGTCGGTGTGGTTCGGGTCGGCGTAGTAGGTGGTGCCGGCGGCCTCCAACCGGGCGATCATGCCGTCGAACTCCTCGTCGGGGACGAGGAAGGCGTAGTGCTGGGACTGGATCGGCTCGTCGCGCTTCTCGTAGTAGTCGAGGGTGACGCCGTTGCCGAGGTCGACGGGCAGGAAGGGGCCGAACGGCCTGCCGACCTCCAGTCCGAGGATGCCGGCGAGGAATTCGGCGGACGCCCGCCGGTCGCGGGCGTAGACGGCGGTGTGGTTGAGCTGCACGGTGCTGGTGGTGTGCTCGTCGGTCATGGTGGGTTCTCTCCGGGTCGTGGGGCCGCGGCGGCGGTGCGCCGCGGAGGGCGCTTGCAGCGAGGACGTGGAGAGAACGGCGGGGCCCTGCCCCGCCTCGTGCTCAAGCCGAGGCCGGGTGCCCGTCTCGTGTGTGGCCCATGGCCGACCCGGCAGTCACCCGACCGACAGTAGCGTCCGCCCGCGAGCGGGGCAACGCCGTTCCGGCGGGCCGGCTTGCCGGGTCCGGGCACGGGTCCGGGCACGCCCCACCCGCCGCCCACGGACGGATCGTCAGTCGGCGCACCTGCGACTGCCATGAGCCCCTCGCGCCGCGCAGCTGAACCGCGACCGCCCACGCGCGGCGCACGGGACACCCGGGCGACCGCTCCGTAGACTCCGGGCATGGCCGGAGCACTGCAGGGCAGGGTCGCGCTCGTCGCCGGGGCGACCCGGGGTGCCGGTCGCGGGATCGCGGTGGAACTGGGCGCGGCGGGGGCGACGGTGTACGTGACCGGCCGGAGCACGCGGGCGCGGCGCTCGGAGTACGACCGCCCCGAGACGATCGAGGACACCGCCGATCTGGTGACCGCGGCGGGCGGCCTCGGCATCGCCGTTCCCACCGACCATCTGGTTTCCGAGCAGGTCCGCGCGCTGGTCGACCGCATCGACGCCGAACAGGGCCGGCTGGACGTCCTGGTGAACGACATCTGGGGTGGCGAGCACCTGTTCGCCTGGGACACCCCGGTGTGGGAGCACGATCTCGACAAGGGGCTGCGGCTGCTCCGCCTCGCGGTGGAGACGCATGCGATCACGAGCCACCACGCGCTTCCCCTGCTGCTGCGGCACCCGGGCGGCCTGGTGGTCGAGGTCACCGACGGCACCGCCGAGTACAACCGGGACACCTACCGGGTCTCGTTCTTCTACGACCTCGCCAAGACCTCCGTCCTGCGGATGGGCTTCGCCCTCGGGAAGGAGCTGGGCCCGCGCGGCGCGACCGCCGTGGCGCTGACGCCCGGGTGGATGCGGTCGGAGATCATGCTGGACCACTTCAACGTGACGGAGGAGACCTGGCGGGACGCGCTGGAGCTCCAGCCGCACTTCTGCATCTCCGAGACCCCGTTCTACGTCGGCCGGGCCGTCGCCGCCCTGGCCGCCGACCCCGATGTGGGCCGCTGGAACGGGCACTCCCTCTCCAGCGGCGGTCTCGCCCGGGTCTACGGCTTCACCGATCGCGACGGCAGCCGCCCGGACGCCTGGCGCTACCTCGTCGAGGTCCAGGACCCGGATCTGCCCGCGGACGCCACCGGCTACCGCTGAGCCGGACGCGGACCCTGGCGGGAGTCTGGCCCGGTCGGGGGGCAGTGTCAAAGGACAGCCGTGGGGCAGGACTTGGACTTTTGTCGCTGGTGGGGCGGGTTTCGGGGAGCTGTGCGGGGAGCGTGGGCGCACCCCTTGACACCCTCCGCCGGGCGCTGCCACGGTGTGCTCGAAGCTGCTTCCAACAAGCACTTAACGAGCAACTTCGCGCATGATCGTCGTGCAGCGTCGCGCATCACGCGCACTCGGCAGCACCGCGGGTGAGCCCCGGCGCTGCCCCGCACCGATCCCCCACCGATCCACCCGCCGTTCCCCCACCCGTGCACCGCCACGGAAGGAGCCCTCGTGCCCGCTCCCCTGCGCAGCGCCCTCGCCGCCGGGCTGGCCGCCGCCGCCCTGGCATCGGCGACCGCCACCGCTCCCCCGTCCGCCGCCGCGCCGCCCGCCGGCACCACCTACACGGTCGGTGTCTCCGCGCCGGTCACGTACACCCACCCGACCGACACTCCGGCCGCGGTCTTCACCGACAAGGACGGCACCTTCTGGTTCCAGCAGTCGGCCGCGCTGTACGGCGCGAGCGACCCCCGCTACTGGGACTTCTTCACCGGCACGGACTTCGACACCGCCACCCGTTCGTCCGCCGTCAGCAACGCGGTGAACCCGGCCAACGCGAACGACCGGAACAACGACACCACCTGGCGCTGCAACAACAGCCCGACCGGCCTCGCGGCCACCGCCGCGGCGGGCTCCACCAGTTACGCGCACAGGAACTACTGCGACCTCTCCGGCGTCTGGGTCGACCCGGACACCGGCGACTGGTACGGGCTGGTGCACAACGAGTTCACTCCGCAGCCGTTCGGGGACGGCCTGCACTTCGACGCCATCGACTACGCGGTCTCCACCGACCAGGGCCGGACCTGGTCGATCCGCGACCACGTCATCACCTCGCCGTACAGCACCGCCCGCGGCGACACCGCGCAGTTCCCCAACCAGACGTACTACTACGGCGACGGCGACCAGCGGCTGTTCGTCGACACCGCCTCGGGGTACTTCTACGTCTTCTACGGCTCGCGCGTGGTCGACAAGTCCGGCGGCTGGAAGGCCTTCCACGAACACGTGGCCCGCGCGCCGATCTCCGCGAAGATGGCGCCCGGCTCCTGGCAGAAGTGGTACGACGGCGCCTGGACACAGCCGGGCGCGGGCGGCCGGGAGAGCAACATGGTGCCCGTCGACGCGTCGAGCACGACCGGCTACACCCCGACGACGGGCGAGTACGACCCGGCGAACACCGGCACCTCCGCGCAGCAGATCTCGGCCGGCACGATGCCCGCGACCTCGCCGATGTTCGTCATGGACGTCACGTACAACGCCTACCTCGGCCTGTACATCGGCGAACCGCAGGCGGTCGACCAGAGTGGCAACGCGCCGCAGCAGTTCTACGCCACCGACAACCTCGCCACCCAGAAGTGGTTCCTGCTGGGCGACACCGGCGGCTACCACACGGCCTCCTGGTACCGCTGGTTCCTCGACGGCGCGAACCGCACCAACGCCACCGTCGTCGGCCGGTCCTTCCGCTCCTACTGCGCGTTCGGCTGCTCGGGCGGCGCCTCCGGCCAGTACGTGAACGTCACCGTCGGCTCCTCGGCGCCGGCCGGGCCGCCCGTCGACCTGTCCAGGTCCTACCGGATCGCGAACGGCGCCGGCCGGGTCCTCGCGCAGGTCTCCGGCGGCTCCGCCACCACCTCGGTAGCCTCCGCCACCGGCTCCGCCCTGGAGTCGTGGACCTTCGCGGCCGACGGCGACGGCTCCTACCGGATCGCCAACGCCTCCACCGGCCAGCTGCTCGGGGTGAACTCCGCCGCCGTCTCCGGCCGAGCCTGGGGCGCCCAGCCCACGGCCACCGCGGCGCCCGCGAACGGCCCGACGGTCGGGCAGCAGTGGTGGGTGATCCCCGGCACCACCACCGCGGGGGCGGCCACCGGCACCTTCAAGCTGGTCAACCGCTACAGCGGGCTGGTCCTCGGGCTGAGCTCGACCACCGGCCGGCTCGCCGAGACCACGCCCGTCCGGAGCTGGACGGACACCGCCGGCGGCCCGGTCGGCGGCGCCCGCACCGCGGCCGAGCAGACCCTGACACTGACGGCGACGGGCGCGGCGCCGGAGACCGTCACGGTCGGCAACCCCGGCAACCAGTCGACGAAGGTGAACACGGCGGTCTCGCTGCAGCTCACCGGCACCGACTCGGCGGGCAGGGCGCTCACCTTCTCCGCGACCGGCCTGCCCGCCGGCCTCGCCGTCAGCGCCTCCGGCCTGATCAGCGGCACGCCCACCACCGCCGGCTCCTCGACGGTGACGGTCACCGCCTCCTCCGGCACGGCCACCGGCACGACCGCCTTCAGCTGGGCGGTGAACCCGGCCCTCAACGGCAGCCACACTCTCACCGCCTCCGGCAAGGCGCTGGACGACCCGGGCCACTCCACCGTCCAGGGCACCCAGTTGGTCACCTGGGCGCCCAACGGCGGGCCCAACCAGAGCTGGGTGTTCACCCAGCAGTCCGACGGCAGCTACCAGGTCGTCAACGGCGAGTCCAACCTCTGCATGGACGTCAAGGACGGCTCCACCGCGGCCGGCGCCCAGGTGATCCAGTGGGCCTGCACCGGCGGCGGCAACCAGCGCTGGGTGGTCACCGCCGTCACCGGCGGGTACCGGATCACCTCGCAGAAGAGCGGCCTGCTGCTGACCACCGCGTCCACCGCCGACGGCGCCGCGGTGACCCAGCAGGCGGACACCGGCTCGGCGTTGCAGCGCTGGACCATCGGCTGACACCTCGTCGGCGGACGGCCACGGGCAGGGCCCCGCGGGGTGGTCGACCGCGGGGCCCTGCCGCACGTCCGTGGCGGCGGGCGCCCGCGGTCAGTGCCGCGGGATGCCGAGGGTGGTGAGCAGGTCCTCGTGGAGCTGGAACCAGACGGCGTGGTACGAGTCGGTGGTCTCCGTCACGGCGGCGAGCTCGCCGGTCTGCGCGCGGGCGAGGGCGTCGGCCAGGCGGTGGCGGTAGCGCCCGAAACGCTCCAGCGCGGCGGACAGCTCGGCGCACACCTCGGCGGCGCGGCGGTCGAGGTCGGTGAGCCGGGCCAGGACGAGCGTGTCGTAGGCGGAGTCCGCGTGGTCGTTGAGGGCCATCGCGCCGTCGACCGGGCGGGTCTGCCAGGCCGTGCAGAGGTCGAGCAGCTCCGGGTTGAGGACGAGGAAGCGCTCGTAGGCCTGCTCGACCGCCGGCCGGATGCCGGCGGACGCGAGTTCGGCCGCGATCCGTTCGGCGTCGGCCTCCCGGCCCGCCTCGGTCGGACCCCAGCCGCCGAAGGCGCCGGAGATCCGGGTGACCAGGCCGGCCACCGCGAGGTCGATCAGCTCCGATTCGGCGTCGGCCTCCGGGAGGCCGGCGGCCGCCGCCACCCGGGCCAGTTCGGCGAATCCGGTGCAGCGCAGGGTGTGGAGTACCAGCAGGTCGGGGCTGGTCCGGTGGGGCAGATCGGGCACGCCCGTATGCTACAGCCGTGACCTGGATCCACCCGCTGTCGGCGGATCTCGCGGAGTCGGCGGAGGTCCTGGGCGGCAAGGCGCACGGCCTGGTGGCGCTGCGGCGGCTCGGCCTGCCGGTGCCGCCGGGTTTCGTGATCGGTACGGCGGCCTGCCGGGCCTTCCTGCGTGAGGGGCGTCTGCCCGACGGGCTCGCCGCCGAACTCACGGCCGCGGTGGCCGGCCTGGAGGCGGCGACCGGGCGGCGCTTCGGCGGGCCGGAGCGTCCGCTGCTGGTGGCCGTCCGCTCGGGGGCCGAGGTCCCGATGCCCGGCATGATGGCGACGGTGCTGAACGTCGGCCTCACCGAGGACGCCGCGGCGGGGCTGGCCGCCGAGACCGGCCAGCCTGGCTTCGTCCGCGACTGCGGGCAGCGGCTGCTCACCGGCCTCTCGGCCGCGGTGGCCGGCCGGCCCGTGGACGCCGGGCCCGCCGTCGACGGCACCGGCGCGGTGCCGGCGGACGCGCGGGAGCAGCTGCTGCGGGCGGTCGGGGCCGTGTTCCGGTCCTGGGACTCCCCACGGGCCCGGACGTACCGCGCGCTGAACGGCGTCCCGGAGGGCCTCGGCACCGCCGTCACCGTCCAGGCGATGGTGTTCGGCAACCGCGACGGGCGCAGCGGCACCGGCGTGGCGTTCAGCCGGGACCCGCGCACCGGCGAACCGGGGCTCTGCGGCGACGTCCTGCTGGGCCGTCAGGGCGAGGACGTCGTCTCCGGGGGCGCCGCGGTCCGGCCGCTGGCCGACCTGGCGGGGCGGGAGCCGCGGGTCCTGGCGGAACTGCGGGGTGCGTCGGAGCGAATCGAGCGGCACTGCCGGGACGCCTGCTACCTGGAGTTCACCTTCGAGTCGGGCCGGCTGTGGCTGTTGCAGATGCGGCCCGGGCGCTTCGCCGGCGCGGCGGGGGTGCGGGTCGCGGTGGACCTCGCCGACCGCGGGGTGATCGGGCGGTCGGAGGCCCTGCTCAGGGTCGCACCCGGGCAGCTGCGGGCTGCCGGTGCGCCGCGGATGGCGCCCGTCGGCGGCGGGGGGCTACTGGCCCGCGGTCGGGGTGCGTCCCCGGGTGTGGCGGCGGGGCGGGTCGCGGTGACGGCCGACGCGGCCGTCCGGATGGCGGCGAACGGGCCGGTCGTGCTGGTGCGTCCGCAGACCTCGCCGCTGGACCTGCACGGCCTGGCGGCCGCGGCGGGTGTGGTGACGGCCCTCGGCGGGCCGGCGAGCCATGCCGCGGTGGTGGCGCGGTCGATGGGCCTGCCGGCCGTGGTGGGTGTGGCCGGGCTGGTGGTCGACGTGCCGGGCGGTCGGCTGCGGGTCGGCGGGCGGACGGTCGCGGAGGGCGCGGTGGTCACCGTGGACGGCACCGGTGGCGAGGTCGCGCTCGGTGCCCGGCCGGTGGTGGCGGCCGCGGAGGACCCGTATCTGCGGCGCCTTCTCGGCTGGGCCGACGAGGTGTCCGGCGGTGGCTCGGCGCACGGGGGTGCGGTGGAGCGTCTCGCTGCGGCGCACGCCGTCCTGCGTCCCGGGATGTGACGGCCAGGGGCGGGACGGCCGGGGGGACGGGAACGGGCCCGGCCGCGGGTGCGGCCGGGCCCGTCCTGTTCGACGTGCCTGTCAGCTGGTCTGGATGGCGGTGTCGTCGATCACGAAGCTGGTCTGCAGCGAGGAGTCCTCGACGCCGTTGAACTTCAGGGTGACGGACTGGCCGGCGTAGGCCGACAGGTCGACGGTCTTCTGGCTGTAGCCGGTCGCCTTGTTGAGGTTCGACCAGGTGGCGACGGTGGTGCCGTTGACGGTGACCGTCAGCTTGTCGTACGCGGTGGAGGTGGTGGTCTCCGCCGTGTCGACGTGCAGCCAGTAGCTGAGCGTGGCCTTGCAGCCGGCCGGGATCGTGACGGTCTGCGCGGCGCTGTCCGTGTGGGAGGAGCCGTAGCCGTTCAGCCAGGCCTTCCAGGAGCCGGAGTGGGCGGCCTGGGAGGCGGAGTTGTCGACGACGCCGCTGCTGGTCGTCCAGGGGGCGGCGGTGCCGGACTCGAAGCCGGCGTTGCCGAGCAGCTGGGCCGGGGTGCAGGTGCCGCCGGTGGTGGTGACCGTCCAGGTGAAGCTGGTGGTGCCGGTCTTGTTGGCGGCGTCCTTGGCGGTGACGGTCACGTTGTAGGTGCCGGCGGCCGTCGCGGTGCCGGTGATCTTGCCGGAGCTGCTGATGGACAGTCCGGTCGGCAGGCCGGTGGCACTGAAGGTGAGCGGGGCGGTGCCGCCGGAGGCCGAGATCTGCAGGTTGGCGGTGCCGTTGACCACCGTGCTCTGGTTGCCCGGGTTGGTCACCGTGACGGTGCCGCTGCCGGCGGGCTTGGTGAGCAGGCAGCCGGCGACGTTGAGGTCGATCGCCCGTCCCGTGCCGAGGCAGGTGGTGAACCAGTAGGTCTCCTCACCGTAGCTCTGGCCCTTGGTGGCGGTGGTGGTGCCGTCGGCGGCCACCTCGCACGGGTTGTTGAGGGTGCACATGGCGCCGTCGTCGTTGCCGGTGTTGTTGATGCCGACGACCTTCTTGGAGGCGGCGTCGACGATCGGCGAACCGGAGGTGCCGTGCGTGGTGTTGCAGCCGGCGCTGTAGCGGAGCGAGTCGTGCCAGGTCCACTCGTCCTCGCGCAGGGTGGCGACGAAGCCGTTGATGGAGCAGTTCCAGGTCTGCTTCCAGTACGAGGACGGTATGAACATCGACGAGCCGTCGACCGGGTGGGTGTCGCTGATGGTCAGCGCGGTGACGCCGTACTTGCTGCCGATCGAGGAGAAGGTGTCGGTCAACTGGTAGAGCGCCACGTCGGTGCCGGTCATGGTGGCGTACAGCACCTTGTCGGCCTGGACGGTGCCGAGCGAGGAGCCGGTGCCGCTGAGCAGGGTGCCGCTGCGACTGGCGGTCTGGTTCTGGATGACCACGCCCGAGGCGGGCATGGTGGGCAGGCAGTGGCCGTTGGTGAGCATCATCGCGCGGTCGGTGTCGACCGATGTGGGGTACCGGACGAGCGAGGCGGAGCAGTTGCTCAGCGCGATGGTGGCCGTCAGATCGCCCGCCTGGACGGCGTGGGCGGGCGCGGCTGCCGCGGTCAGGGTGCCGGCGGCGACCGCGACCGCGCCGATTCCGGCGGCGAGTCCCTTGAACATGGGGTCTCCTTGTGGGGGATGTGCCGAACGCGCGACCGGTTGCGCACGCGGGCCGCACGAACCTGCCATGGCCGCTTCAAGAGGGTCAACCACCCGGGCGGAAAAGGCCGTTCGGCGGGGCCACCGAGCCGCGCCGAGCTGCGCGAAGTGGCCACGCCCATATCCGGACGACTCCCGCCCAGCCCGCCGCATCCGGACGCCCGCCGCCGGACCGCAACCGCCCGGACCGGCCGGAGCGGCGCGGTCTTCGCCCTGCTCGGCCCCGTCCGGCGGGCCCGCAGAGGTCCAGACCCCGGCCCGCACGGCAAGATTGGCCGGAAATCGATCTCGTGCGCGGAACATGCCGACGCCGCGGTGGTGGTGCCGAGCACCGCCCGGCCGATGAAAGGATCGGGGCATGGTCGAACGAGTCATTGCAGCCTGCGACGGTGCCGCCAAGGGGAATCCCGGTCCTGCCGGATGGGCCTGGGTCCTGGCCGACACCGAGGGCGCCCCGCAGCGCTGGCAGTCCGGCGCGCTCGGGCGCAGCACCAACAACATCGGCGAACTGACCGCCCTGGAGCGGCTGTTGTCCGCCACCGACCCGGCGGTCCCGCTGGAGGTACGGCTGGACAGCACGTACACCAGGGACGCCGTGACCAAGTGGCTGCCGGGCTGGAAGCGCAACGGCTGGCGGACGGCCTCGGGCTCCCCGGTGGCCAACAAGGAGCTGATCCAGCGGATCGACGCGCTGCTCGCCGACCGGGACGTCGCCTTCGTGCACGTGGCCGCGCACCGGGTGGACGGCGACCCGCTGAACGCCGTCGCCGACAAGGCTGCCAGCGACGCCGCGCGCACCCAGCAGGGCGCCGAGGGCACCGCGGCCGACCTGCCGGAGCCCGATCCGGTGGCGGAGCGGCCGGCCCGCGCCCCGCGCCGGCCCCGGACCTCCCGTCCGGCCGCCTCCGCGGGGACGGGCGCCGGCTCCGCGCCGGCCGGCTCGGGCCGCCGCACGCTGGCCGCGCGCTTCGCCGGCACCTGCCCGTGCGGTCGCGGGTACGGGCGGGGCGAGACCATCACCCGGGTCGGCGAGAGCTGGGGGCACCCGGACTGCGCGTGAGCGCCGGGCGGCGACCGCGGGGTGGTCGCCGCCCGCGGGCAGCGGCGCGGGCGCGGCGTAGCATCGGGAGCACCGGGACCAGCAGGGGCGGAGAGTCCGATGAGTACCAATCCCGCAGAACACCGGCCGGCCGACGCGGACCCCGAGTCCGCCTTCGAGGCCTCGCCTGTCCACCACCGCCCGTCCGCGCACAAGCCGGCGGACGACCTGTACGGCGGCGACGACGACCTCGTCGGCCCGTCGTCCACGGTCTACCCGCACCCGCCGACCAAGGACGACGAACCGGACTGAGCCGGGGGCGCCGCTCCCGCGCCGGCCGCGCGGGGGCTCGGTCCAGCGTGCCCGGACGGGCCGGAAACCGCAGGTGGGGAGGCCCGGTGCGACCCGGCCGCGGGGCGTCACCGATCATGGGGGGCGTTCCTGTGCGGCGGGTGGAGAGGTGTCCGGGTGTATTCGTGGCGACGGTGTCTGATCGAGGCCGGGGTGGACGGTGTCGGGCGTCCCGCCGACGTGGCCGGTGTCGGGCGTCCCGTCGACGGTGCGGGCGGTGCGGCGCACGCCCGGGACTACGCGGCGGCCGCCCGGTTCCTGCGCCGCCGGGAGCCCGCCCTGTTCGCGGCGGTCCGGCTGCTGGGCGTCCCGGCGTACCAGCCGCACGCCGTCGCCGGCTACGCCTTCGCCTGCTGGACGGACGACCTCTGCGACCGGGGCGCGCCCGAGGTCCGCGCCGAGCGCTTCGCCCGGTGGCGGGAGCAGGTCCGCGCGGCGATGGCCGGTGGGGCGTGCTCGCAGCCGCTGGCCCGCGCCTTCGCGCACTCCGCGCGGCTGCGCCGGCTGCCCGGGCACTGGATCGAGGACTACCTGGCCGGTGCCGGGGCGGACCTGGTGTTCACCGGCTTCGCCGGCGAGGCGGACCACCAGGACTACATCGACCGGCTCTCCTGGCCGTTCACCATGCTCACCGCCGGACTGGTGCACGTCGGCGGCGGGGACGAGCGGTACACCGCGGCCGGACGGGCGCTCGCCGACGCCTGGCAGCGGCTGGACTTCCTCATCGACCTCGCCGAGGACCTGCACGGGGGCCGGCTGTACCTGCCCGAGCAGACGCTGCGGGACCACGGGGTGACCCGGGCGGAGCTGGCGGCCGGGCGGCGCACCGACGGCGTGGAGCAGCTGGTGGCGCACCTCGCGGACCTCGCGGAGAAGGCGCTGCTGCAGGCCGACGCGATCCTGGAGGTGCCCGCGGAGTACCGGCCGCTGAGCCGGATGGCGCTGCGGCTGGCGCGCCGGCGGCTGGCGGCGGTCCGCCGGGCCGGGGCGGGCATCGTGGAGGGCCCGGTGCGGGACTCGGCGTGGGGGCTGCTGGGCCTGCTGGCCGCGGCCCGGCGCCCGGACGACCGGGAGCTCGAGCACGACCGGCTGGCCGGCCGTCAGACCCCGGGTCGGGACTGACCGCGCCCTGGCCGCCCTCCTCGGCCACCGCCGCCCGGCACGGACGGCGGCGGCCCCGGGCAGCCCCGGACGGTCCCGGACGGCGGGTTCGGTCCCGGCCTGGGCTCAGTGGCGGCGGCGGTGCAGCGGCACGGCCCGGACCAGGGCGTTCAGGACGTGGTCCGCGGTGTCGCGCGGCGGCTCCTCCATCAGGTGGGTGAGCAGCCGGGCGAGCGAGGCGATGAGGCCGGGCCGGGCCATCACGTACTGGTTGAGGATCGGCCGGTAGCCGAAGCGGCTGAAGACGAGGTCGCCGGCGGTGTTGCCGAGCCGGTAGTACCGGCCCCAGCGGCGCCGCATCTCGGCCGGGTAGCGGTGCAGGGCCTGCTCGCGTCGGTGTCCGTCGGGGCGGGTGAGGGCCAGCACGACGGTGTCGGCGGCGACCTCGGCGGCCTCCATGGCCTGGGCGATGCCCTCGCCGCTCCAGGGGCTGATCATGCCGGCGCTGTCGCCGACCAGCAGCAGGCCGCGGCTGTACTGGGGATGGCGGTTGAAGCCCATGGGCAGGGCGGCGCTGCGCAGCGGCGAGTCGGCGCTCTGCTCGCTGAGGTCCCACTGGCGGGGCAGCCGGGCGAGCCACTGGTCGAGGGTGGCGCGCAGGTCGGTGCCGGTGCCGTCGCGGTGCGGCAGGGCGCCGAGACCGACGTTGACCCGGCCGTCGCCGAGCGGGAAGATCCAGCCGTAGCCGGGCAGGTCGCGGCCGGTGCGGGCGCAGCGGAGGTCGGCCCACAGCTCCAGGTACTCGTCCTTGGAGAGCTCGTCGTTCAGGTAGTAGCGGCGGGCGGCGGTGGCGAGCGGGCGGCCCGCGTCTCGTTCGAGGCCCATGGCGAGGGCGGTGCGGGCGGAGGCGCCTTCGGCGGCGATGACGAGCGGGGCGCGGTAGGTCACCGGTCTGCCGTCGGGGCCGGTGGCGGTGACGCCGGTGATCCGTCCGGCCCGGTCGGTGAGCGGGCCGGTGGCCTTGACGCCGAGGCGCAGCCGGGCGCCGGAGGCCTCGGCGTGCCGGGCGAGGATGTCGTCGAAGTCGTGGCGGCTGCGGGTGAGGCCGAAGTCGGGGTAGCGGCCGAGGTCGGGCCAGTCGATGGTGACCTGGCGGCCGCCGCAGACCCAGCGCATGCCGCGCGAGCGGGTCCAGCCGGGTGCGTCGATGTCGAGGCCCATGCGGAGGAGCTGGTGGACGCCGCGCGGGGTCAGGCCGTCGCCGCAGACCTTGTCGCGCGGGAACTGGCTCTTCTCCAGCAGCAGGACGTCCACGCCGGCGCGGGCCAGGTGCACGGCGGTGGACGATCCGGCGGGCCCCGCGCCCACCACGATCACCTGGGCGTCCTCGGCGGCGGGCGGCTCGTGGGACGCGGGGGCGGTGTCCGCGGCGGGGGTCTTCCGGGTGTCGAGGGGCTTCCGGGCAGGGGTCTGCGGCGTGTCGGGGGTCTGCGGGGCGGCGGGGGTCTGCGGCGTCGGCGGGTTCTGCGCCGGTGGCATCACTGTCTCCTCCTGAGTGCGCCTGTGCACCGTGCGAATGCCTCATCCCTACCCACCGGAGCGGCACGCCGCGCGCAACTCCGCCGGGCCGTGCGGGTGACACGCCGACCCGGGTGGACCTGCGCCGCCCAGGACGTCTACATTCTCGTAGACGTGCGGGCGGAGGCCCGCCCGCAGGGAAAGATCCGGGAAGGGTCCACGTGAGCGTGATCACCGTCGGTCAAGCCGTCGTCCTCGGCGTGGTGGAGGGAGTGACGGAGTTCCTGCCGATCTCCTCCACGGGCCATCTGAAGATCACCGAGGGCCTGATGGGCATCCCGGTGGACGACAAGTCGGTGGTCGGCTTCACCGCCGTCATCCAGGTCGGCGCGATCGCGGCCGTGCTGCTCTACTTCCTCAAGGACATCACCCGGATCGTCGGCGCCTGGGGCCGCGGCCTGGTGAACAAGGAGGAGCGGTACCACCACGACTACAAGTTCGCCTGGTGGGTGATCTACGCGACGATCCCGATCGTGGTCGTCGGCCTCGCCGCCAAGCCGCTGATCGAGGGCCCGCTCGCCTCCCTGTGGGTGGTCGCCGGCTCGCTGATCGTCGGCAGCGCCGTGATGTGGGCGGCCGACCAGATGAGCCGCCTCAAGCGCGGCGAGGACGACACCGGCCTCAAGGACGCGATGATCGTCGGCTCGGCCCAGATCCTCGCCCTGCTCTTCCCCGGCTTCTCCCGCTCCGGCGCCACCATGTCGGCCGGCCTGATGCTCGACCTCGAGCGGGTCGCCGCCACCCGGCTCTCCTTCTTCCTCGGCATCCCGGCCCTCACCGGCGCCGGCCTGTACGAGCTCAAGGACGCGCTCGGCGCCGGCGTCGACCCGCTGCCGCTCGTCGTCGGCACCGCGGTCTCCTTCGTCGTCGCCTACGCCTCGATCGCCTGGCTGCTCAAGTACGTCGCCAAGCACTCCTTCAACGCCTTCGTGGCGTACCGGGTCGTCATCGGCGTCCTGCTCTTCGGCCTGCTCGGCACCGGCGTCCTCAGCGCCTGAGCCGTCCGCCGCACGGGCGGCCGCCCACCAGTGGGGCGGCCGCCCGCACCATGTCCGCACCGCACCACCGTCGGGCACCGCACCGACACCGCCACCGGCTGTCGCCGCGCCCGGCCGCGCGCGGCGACACGTAGCCTGGAGACCGGAGCCGCCGCCACGGCCCCGGGCGCGGCCGAACGGGGAGAGGGGAACACCGGGAATGTCCGACGCCGCAGCGAGCAGGCGCCCGCACGGGCAGCTCGAGTCCGACGTACTGGCCGTCCTCTGGGCGACCGACGCGCCGCTCAGCCCGGGCGAGGTCAACGACGCCCTGGGCGGGGCACTCGCCCGCACCACCGTCACCACCATCCTCACCCGGCTGTACGAGAAGGACCTCGTCCGCCGGGAGCGGGCCGGCCGCGGCTACGTCTACGCCGCCGCCCAGGACGCCTCGGGCATCGTCGCCACCCGGATGCACACCGAACTCAGCAAGGGCGCCGACCGCGACAGCGTGCTGCGGCACTTCGTCTCCACCCTCAGCCCCGGCGACGAGGCCCTGCTGCGCAGCCTCCTCGCCGACGCCGGCGGCGCCCCGGAGCGGACGTGAACACGCCCGCGCTGGCCGCGCTCGTGCTGCCGTGGCTCGCCGCGCCGGCCGTCCGCGCCCTCGCCGCCCGGCTCACGCCGCGCTGGGCCGCGCTCGCCGTCGCCGGCTGCGCCGCGCTGCTCGCCGCGGGCACCGCGGTCGGCCTGTCCGTGCTCGTCCTCGCCGGGCTGCTGCACCTGCCCTGGCTGGCCGCCGCCGGACGCCTGCCGGTCGCCTGGCTGGCCGCCACCTCCCCCGCCGCCGTGCCGACGGCCGCCGCGGCCGGACTCCTGCTGGCCGCCGTCACGGTCTCGGCAACCCGTGCCCTGGCCGCCCAGCGCGGCCAGTTGGCCGCCGCCCGCCGCGCCGTGGCCGGCCTCGCCGCCGAGGGTGACACCGTCGTGGTGCCCGATCCGGCCGCCGAGGCCTTCGCCCTGCCCGGCCGGCCAGGCCTGGTCGTGGTCACCTCGGGCATGCTCGCCGCGCTGGACGAGCGGGAGCGGCGCGTCCTGATCGCCCACGAGCGCGCCCACCTGGCCGGCCGCCACCACCTGTTCTCCCGCGCGGTGCACGTGGCCGCCGCCGTCCACCCCGCGCTGCGCGGGCTGCGAGCGCCGCTCGACCTCCACCTCGAACGCTGCGCCGACGAGGACGCCGCCCGCACCGTCGGCGACCGCCCGCTCGCCGCCCGCGCCGTCGCCCGCGGCGCCCTCGCCGCCGCCGACCGCCGCCGGACCGCCCCGCGCGGCGCCGCCCTCCCCGCCGCCGACGCCGGCCCCGTGCCGCTGCGGGTCGCCGCCCTGCTCGCCCCCGCCCCGCGGTCCCCCCGCGGCCGCCTGCTGCACCTGATCGTGGCCGGCCTGCTCACCGTCGTCGGCGTGACCGCCGCCGCGGGCCTGGGCTCCGCCTACGACCTCCACGAGTACGTCGAACAGGGCCAGGCCACCACGGCCACGGCCAACCGCTGACCGCACCGGACGCCGGCGCCGAAAACCGGGTGCTGCCGCCGGTGATGCCCCATGTGATGCCCTATGAGCGCGGCCCCGTCGCACCGCTGCCCGCGGGCACCCCGCCCTCCGGTGCGTCCAGCGGGAACCGTGGCGCAGGGACGGCTGTGCCTACTGGCAGAACTCCTCGAACGCGGCCGTGAGGTCGGCGGCCAGCTGCTGAGCGTCGCGGCCCTCGATCCGGTGGCGCGGGACGAAGTGGACGAGCTCGCCGTCCTTGAACAGGGCGAACGAGGGATCGGACGGCGGGATGTCGGGGAAGTAGCCGCGCATCTTCGCGGTGGCCTCCAGGTCCTGCTCCGCGAACACCGTGAACAGCCGGTCCGGGCGCTTCTCGCCCTCCAGGGCGATGCGGACCCCGGGGCGGGCCATGCCCGCCGCACAGCCGGTCACGCTGTTGACGGCCACCAGCGTCACGCCGGTGTTCGCCTCGTCCATCGCGGCGTCGACCTCGTCCGCGGTCAACAGCTCCTTGAACCCGATCGAGGTCAGCTCTTCCCTCATCGGCCTGACCAGCAGCGGCGAGTACGGCATCACGGCTCCTCACCGAGCGGGATCGTTTGACCACCACGCGTATCCGTCGCCGTGCAGCCGCCCCCGCATTCACGGCTGCCGCGCGGCGGGCCGAATCCCGTGCTCCCGGTCCGATCCCCGGTGGGGCCACCACGGCGCCCGGCGGGCGAGGAGTGCGCCGAGGGCGAGCCAGCCGGCGGCGAGCAGCCAGCCGCCGAGGACGTCCAGGGGCCAGTGCACGGAGAGGTAGACCCGGCTCAGGCCGACGAGGGCGGCGAGGCCGAGGAGGGCCGCGGCCCACCCCCGGCGTGCCGTCGGCAGCCGGCACACGGCCCAGGCGAGCAGCCCGAAGGCGGTGGCGGAGGTGAAGGTGTGCCCGGACGGGAAGGAGAAGCCGCTCGCGGTGACGGCCCAGCCCTCGGCGGGCGGCCGGGGCCGGCCGGTGGCGTGCATGATCAGGGCCCGCAGCAGCTGCCCGGTGGCCAGCCAGCCGAGCGGGGCGAGGGCGACGAGCAGTCGGTGCGCTCCGGCCGGCACTCGGCGGGCCGTCAGCAGCCCGGCGGCGAGCACGGCCGCGTAGGGGACGACGGCGCTGCCGAACGAGGTCAGGAAGGCGGCGGCGGAGCGGGCCGGGCCGGGCCGGTGGCCACCGGCCCATCGTTCGGCGTGCTGCTCCCAGCCGAACGGTGCCATGCCGTGGGCGGCGAGCACCGCGGCCAGGACGGCGAAGCCGATCCATGCCCCGACCAGGACCGCCGCGGCCGCGGCATAGGGCCGGGCCGGCCGCGGGGTCTTCGTCGGCGACGGCTCCTCGCGCTCGGGCAGGGCCGACCGGTCGGCGTCGGCCATCGGCGTCACCGGCCGCTCCGGGCGGCCCGGCGCGATCTGAGGACTTCGACCAGCAGCGGGGTCAGCGAGACCAGGACGACCGCGGCGACCATCGGCAGCAGGTAGCGGTCGACGTTCGGCACCGAGGAGCCGAACGCGTAACCGGCGAGCACCAGGCCGACCGTCCAGACCAGGCCGCCGACGGCCTGCCAGAGGGTGAAGGTGCGGGTGCCGACGCCGAGTGCGCCGGCCACCGGGTTCAGCACCGTCCGCACGACGGGCACGAAGCGGGCGAGCACGACCGCCTTGCCGTGTCCGTAGCGGGCGAGCAGCTGTTCGGCGCGTTCGGCGCCCTCGTGTAGCTTGCGGCTCCGGGAGCGCTGCAGCAGTGCCCGGCCGCCGCGGCGACCGATCAGGAAGCCGGTCTGGGCGCCGAGGAGGGCGCCGGCGACCGCGGCGGCGAGCACCTGGCCGAGGTCGAGCCGGACGGTCCCGCCGGCGCCGGGGGCGGCGAGCAGGCCGGCGGTGAACAGCAGCGAGTCGCCGGGCAGGAAGAACCCGACCAGCAGCCCGGTCTCGGCGAACAGCACGACGGCGATGCCCAGCGCGCCGAAGGCGCCGAGCAGGGAGCCGGCGTCCAGCACGTTGACGGCAAGGGACGACATTCAGGCCACGCCTCTCCGGGAGCATGCCGCGGGACGGCCCACCGCCGCACTCTGTCTACATCAATGTAGACGATCGGGGCGGCGGGCCGCAGCCCGGGGCGGCGCGTCAGAGGTGCACCACCCGGACGGCACCCGCCGGCACCTCCAGCACGCCGTCGACCAGCAGCCCGGTGAGCAGTTCCATGCCCGCGCCTGGCAGCGGCACGCGGGCGTCGGCCGCGCCGTGGTTGATCGCGAAGAGGTAGCGGCCGAGCTCGCCGACCCGCTCCACCACCTCGACCTCGCACGGCAGCCTCCGCTCCGGCAGACCGGCGTCGGCGCAGACCCGGGCCAGCACGGCGTCCAGCCCGGCGGCGTCGAGGCGGGTGGAGAGGTACCAGGCGCTGCCCCGGCCGAGGGCGTGGCGGGTGATCGCGGGCCCGCCGGCGGCCGGCCCGCCGCCGCAGCTCCACTGCGTCTCGGCGCCGCGCGGCACGACGAACTCCGACCAGGAGCCGGCGGACAGCGCGCCGGCCGGCCCGTCCAGGCGGACCGTCCGCCCCTCGGGCAACGGCGCGAACTCCTCGACGGTCAGACCGAGGACCTCGCGCAGCGCGCCCGGGTACGGGCCGGGGTGGACGGTGTCGTGCTCGTCCACGATGCCGGAGAAGTGGCCGACGGCGAGGGTGCCGCCGTCCTCGACGCAGCGCCGCAGGTTCGCGCCGGCGGCACCGGTCATCAGGTAGAGCGCCGGGACGAGGACCAGCGGGTACCCGGAGAGGTCGGCCTCGGGATGGGCGAAGTCGACGGTGAGGTGGCGGTCCCAGGCGGCGGCGTACCAGGCGTCGGCCTGGGCGCGGGCGTCGAGTTCGACGCTGGGCCGCCATTCGAGCCGCTGCGCCCACCAGGACTGCCAGTCCCAGAGGATCCCGGCCTCCGAGACCAACCGGCTGTCGCGGACGCTGCCGAGCGAGCCGATCGCGGCGCCGAGGGCGACCACCTCGCGCCAGATCCGGCTGTCGCTTCCGGCGTGCGGCAGCATCGCGGAGTGGAACTTCTCGGCGCCGTACCGGGAGGCCCGCCACTGGAAGAACATGGCACCCTCGGAGCCGCGGGCGATGTGCGCGAGCTGTTGCGGGCCATCTCGCCGGGCAGCTTGGGGAGGTTGCGGGGCTGCCAGTTGACGGCGCCGGTGGAGTGCTTCAGCAGCAGCCACGGGCGGCCGCCGGCGACCGAGCGGGTGAGGTCGGCGGACATCGCCAGGTTGCCGTGGTTCCGGGGCGCCTCGGCCACCAGGTAGTGGTCGTTGGCGACGATGTCCACCTCGCGGCCCCACGCCCAGTAGTCCAGGGACTCGCACTGGGAGAGCGCGGTCATGAAGTTGGTGGTGACCGGGATGCCGGGGGCGAGGCGGTGCAGGATGTCCCGTTCGCGCCGGAAGTTGTCCAGCAGGGTGTCGCTGGTGAGCCGCGCCCAGTCGAGCTGCTGGGCGGGGTTGCCCGCGGTGGGGGTGAGCCGGGGCGGCCGGATCTCCTCCCAGGCGCCGTAGCAGCCTGGTGACGCAGCGTTCGAGCAGCTCCTCGGCTACCGGGAGGTCCTCGACGAGTACGGCCTCCGCCACGACGAGCGCCTGGTGGCGTACGGCGACTACACCCGGGCCGGGGGCGAGGCGGCCACCGCGGCGCTGCTCGACGCCGCGCCCGACCTGGACGCGCTGTTCGCCGCCTCGGACCTGATGGCCGACGGCGCGCTGACCGCCCTGGACCGGGCCGGGCGCAGCGTCCCCGAGGACGTCGCGGTGGGCGGCTTCGACGACTCCCCCGCCGCTCACCACCGTCCGCCAGCCCTGGGACCGGATCAGCAGCGAGATGGTCCGCCTGCTGCTCGCCCAGATCGCCGGCGAGACCGCGCCGACGGTGATCCTGCCGACCGAACTGGTGGTCCGCGGCTCGGCGTAGGGGCGTCCTCAAGGCCTGATCAGAAGGCGTGGGGGCCGAAGCGTCCCCAGGCCACTGCGGCCGCCAGCACCAGCAGCACCAGGTTGACGGCGATGCCCGGGTACTCCTTGCGGCGCGCGTGGACGGCGGCGGCGCCCACCATGGTCAGCGCCAGGCCGAGGGCCGCCCAGGCGGTGAGGACGGGGGCGACGCCGAGGGCGGCCGGCAGCACCAGGCCGATGCCGCCGAGCACCTCGGCGGCGCCTATCGCCTTGACCGCGCCCGCCGGCCAGTCCCCCGCCCAGGCCATGCCCGCGGCGACGAGCTTCTCCCGCGGCTGGGTCGTCTTCATCGCGCCGGCGGCGGCGAAGGCGGCGGCGAGCAGGATCGCAATGATCCACAGGACAGTGTTCATCTGGGGCTTTCTCCCGGAATTGACTTGAAATTTCAACTGAAAGATAGGGAGTAATGACTTGAAGAGTCAAGTGAGTGGCAGTGCGGAAGCGGAGGTGGGAAGCGGCCCCGGGGCGCCCGCCCGGCCACGCTAGGGTGGTGACCATGGACGCAGACGAGCCGCACTGGCTGAGCGAGGAGGAGAAGGAGTCCTGGCTCGCCCTGGGCAGCATGCTGATCCGGCTGCCTGCCGCTCTGGACGCCCAGCTCCAACGGGACGCGGGCATCAGCCACTTCGAGTACCAGGTGATGGCCGGCCTCTCCATGTCGCCCGAGCACACCCTGCGGATGAGCGAACTCGCCGTGCTCGCCGACGGTTCGCTCTCCCGCCTCTCCCACGTGGTCAAGCGCCTGGAGCAGCGCGGTTGGGTCCGGCGCACCCCCGACCCCGAGGACGGCCGCTACACGCTGGCGGCCCTCACCCCGGCCGGCTGGGAGAAGGTGGTCGCCACCGCCCCCGGCCACGTCGCCGAGGTCCGCCGTCTGGTCTTCGACCCCCTCACCCAGGTCCAGCAGCGCCAGCTCCGCGAGATCGGACGCCGCGTCACCACCGCCATCGACCCCACCGGCAGCTGCCCCGGGCCCGGCCCGGCCTGACGCCGCGGCAGTTCCTGCCCCGCCCGCACGTCGCCGCGGCCGGCTGCGATCATGCTCGGATGCGAGAGATCGATCAGCTGGTCCAGGTGGACGACCCGGCCTGGCCGGGCATCGAGGCGGGGTGCGCGGCGAGCGGCGTGCCCGTGCAGGTGCTGCCCGTCGACCCCGAGGAGGGTCGCCGATGCCTGGTGCAGATGCAGGTCACCGCACGGTCGACGCTCGGCGCACTGGCGCTGAACTGCGGCGGACTGGTCCTGGACGACGGCTGGGTGCGGGTGTACGGCGGCGGCTCGGCGGCGGTCGGCGGCCTGCCGAGCCTGGGGCAGGTCAACCGGTTTCCCGCCGCCTTCGATCCCGCGTGGCACCCCACGACCGGCCTGGTCGTCGGGCACGACGTCCTGGGCGGGGCGTTCGCGCTGAACGGCCACGACCCGGCCGGTGCGGGACGGCCTGGCATGCCGGGGCAGATGACCTGGTTCGCTCCCGACACGCTGGAGTGGGAGGCGCTGGAGATCGGTCACTCCGCGTGGGTCACCTGGCTGCTGTCGGACGGCCCGGAGGCGCTCTACGAGGGGCTGCGGTGGCCGGGCTGGCGCGAGGAGAGCGCGGCGCTGGCCCCCTCGCAGGGGATCGCCGTCTCCCCGTTCCTCTGGTCCGAGCAGGCCCGTGCCGACCTGGCCGCGACCAGCCGTAAGGCCGTGCCGATGCGCGAAGTCCTCGGCGTGGCCGCCGATTTCGCCCGGCAGACGGGCCCCGCCGATCCGGGATTCCTCGGCGACGTGTGAGTCGGCCCGCGCAGTCGGCCGGGCTCACTCCAGCAGCTCGTCGAGCGTGACACCGGGCGGCAGCGGGATCAGGCCCTTGGCGGCGAAGCCGCGCAGGACGGTCTCCCAGCCGGGGTGGTCGCGGAGCAGGGCGTGGAGTTCGTCGGCGGCGGCGGCCGCCTCGCCGCCGGCCATCAGGGCGCCGGCCCGCAGGAAGCGCAGGCTCTGTTCGCCGGGCAGGCCGGTGAGGCCGGTGTCGACGGCGTGGAGGGCGGTGTCCGGGTCGCCCGCGTACAGGGCCGTCACGGCCTCGTCGAACGCGCGGTAGGCGTCGGCGGCGACGAGCAGCCGGCCGAGGTCGCCGAGCGGGTCGGCGGAGCGGTCGGTCCGCAGGTCGACCAGGCGACCCTGCCAGGGTTCGCCGCGGGTACCGGCGACCACCAGCAGCGCGGCGGACATGCGGCCGCGGGCGTCGCCGCCGGCGGTCTCGGCGGCGCGCAGCGCGGTGAGCAGGCGGTGCGGGAAGGAGCCGCGGGCGGCGGTGTACGCCTCCGCCATGGCGGGCCAGACCCGGTCGGCGGCCGCCATGTTGGCCTGCACGGCGAAGCTGTCGCCCACCAGGTGACCGGCCTGGTCGACGCAGAGGGTGCCGGTGCGGGCGGCGAGGGTGCCGTCGGCGGCGGCGACGGCGACCTGCCGCATCTCGGCGGCCGGGTCGGTGAGCAGCGCGTCGGCGAGGGTGTCCGGGGCGGACATCCCGGCGGCGAGGCCGTCCAGGCAGCGCGGACCGTAGGAGGTCTCGGCGAAGCCCTGGGTGGCGACCGCCCCGATGCCGGGCCGGGCCCACGGCACCTGGGTGCCCACCGCGAGCACCGCCGACTGCACGGCCACGCCCAGTGCGCCGGACTCCGGGTCGCGCGCCACGATCGAGTACGTCATGCCGGCCTCCCGCCCCCGGGTTGCGCCCCTCGGCTTCAGATCCTCCGCCTCCCGGGGTGAACCCACCAGCGGGCCTTCCGCGCGCCCGCCGCGGAAATTAGAGTAGTGCTTCATGATGAAGCACGTACATAATTCTGGGCTGTCGGCCGACGCCGACGGCCGGATCTACGACGAGGGTGTCCGGGCAGCCATGGCGGCCTTCGCGGCGGACGGCGACACCCTGGCGCTGGAGGCGGCCGCCGCGCTGCGCTCGGCCACCCAGGCGGTGGACCGGCTGCGGGCGCTCGGTGCCGGCGGCCGCGGGCTGAGCACGGGGGCGCTCGACGTCCTGGTCCGTCTGGCCGCCGCGGACGAGGAGGGCCTGACCATCGGGGAGCTCGCCCGGGCCGGCGGGGTCAGTTCACGCAATGTCACGGGCCTGGTCGACACGCTGGAGGGCGACACGCTGGTGCGGCGGGTCCGGGACGACGCGGACCGCCGCTCCGTCCGGGTGGTCGTGACGGCGGAGGGCCGGGCCTGGCTGGAGGCCTTCCGCGCACCGACGCAGCGCGCGATGGCGGCCGTCTTCCGCGGCTTCACGCCGGACGATCTCACCCTCTTCCGGCACCTGTGCCTGCGCCTGGTCGAGAACCAGCGCCGCCTGGAGGAGCACCTGGCCGGGACCGATCCGGCGCCGCCGGCCACCTGAACCGCTCATCGGGCCGACAGGGAGCGGGCCAGGCGGAATCCGACGTCGTCCACGGCGAAGGTGGGGTGGCTGCGGCGCCGGGCGGAGGCGCGGCAGCTCCAGTGCTCGTCGAACCATCCGCCGCCGCGGAGCACCCGGTAGCCGCCGTAGACCTCGGCGTCGTAGACGTCCCAGCACCAGTCCCAGACGTTGCCGAGCATGTCGTGGAAACCCCAGGCGTTGGGACGCTTGCCGCCGACCTCGTGCGGGCTCTCCCCGGAGTTGCCGCGGTACCAGGCGATGTCGTCCAGCGGCCCGTAGCGGGGCCCGTCGGTGCCGGCGCGGCACGCGTACTCCCACTCGGCCTCGGTGGGCAGCCGGTAGCCGTCGGCGGTGGCGTCCAGGTCCACGCCCTCGCCGTCGCCGTGCGGCAGGTAGGCGGCCCGCAGCCCGGCCCGGAGCGAGAGCGCGTTGCAGAACCGGACGGCGTCCCACCAGGAGACGCCCTCGACGGGCAGCCGGTCGCCGCCGGCCGACCCGGGCCGCTGACCGGTGACCTCGGCGTACAGCCCCCGGGTGACCGGCACGTCGGCGAGTTCGTACGCCGCCAGCGCCACCGGCCAACTCCGCTGCGTCCGCCGGTCGGTGAGGGTGACCTCGCCCGCCGGGACGGTGATCATCGTGTGGTGCGCACTGAGATCCATGATCACGCCATGGTAGCGACCGACGCCCCGTCAGGACGATGCGCCGAGGGCCCGGCAGGGTCTCTGCCGGGCCCTCGGACCTGGTGGCCGGAGTCGGATTCGAACCGACGACCTCCGGGTTATGAGCCCAGTGAGCTGCCTAGCTGCTCCATCCGGCGATGTGTGTTCACCGTACCGACGGGCCGGAGCTGACGGAAACTCATTTTCCGCGGGGTGCGCGAGCCGGGTGCGTGGCGCGGCTCACGGGCAGGTGACGACCTGGCCGGCCCAGGAGAGGCCGCCACCGAAGGCGAGGAGCAGGACGCGGGCGCCCGGGGCCAGTTCACCGCGCTCGGTGAGCTTGGAGAGGGCGAGCGGCACGGAGGCGGCGGAGGTGTTGCCGGACTCCACGACGTCCTGGGCGATCAGGGTGTGCGGCGGGAGGTCGAGCTGGCGGACGAGGGCCTCGATGATCCGCAGGTTGGCCTGGTGGGTGACGACACCGGCGAGCTCGGACGGGGCGATGCCGGCGTTGGCGCAGGCCTGCCGGGCGATGGCGGGCAGTTCGCCGGTGACCCAGCGGAACACCGCCTGGCCCTCCTGGGCGAACCGCGGCTGCCAGTCGTCGACGAGCCGGACGGCGCCGCCGCGGGTCGGGTCGGAGCCCCAGGCGACGGGGCCGATCCCGGCGGTGTCGGCGGCGCTGAGCACGGCCGCGCCCGCGCCGTCACCGAGCAGGACGCAGGTGCTGCGGTCGGTCCAGTCGGTGACGTCGGACATCTTCTCCGCGCCGATGACCAGGGCGTGCCGGGCGGCGCCGGCCCGCAGGCTGTGGTCGGCGCAGGCGAGTGCGGTGCAGAAGCCGGCGCAGCCGTTGTTGAGGTCGAAGGCGACGGCGGCGGGGATGGCGAGCCGGGCGGCGACCTGGGCGGCGGTGGAGGGGCAGCGGTCGATCGCGCTGCAGGTGGCGACGGTGATCAGGCCGATGTCGGAGGGCTCCAGGCCGGCCGCGGCGAGGGCCTTCTCGGCCGCGGCGGCGGCCATGTCGGCGACGGTCTCCTCAGGGGCGGCGATCCGGCGGGTGGCGATGCCGGTGCGGCGGCGGATCCACTCGTCGTTGGTGTCGACCATCGCGGCGAGGTCGTCGTTGGTCAGGACGCGGGCGGGCTGGTAGTGGCCAAGTGCGGTGATGCGGCTTCCCTGCATGCGGTCTCTCCTCGGCTCGGCGACGGTTGCCCGGGAATATAGCAACCGATCGGTCGGACGCTAAACGGGTGGCGGCTCGCTACGATGACGGCATGAGTCCACGCAAGTCCGTCGCCGAGGCCCGAAGAACCCGGGAGCGCATCCTGGAGCACGGGATCGCCCTCGCCTCGGTCGACGGACTGGACGGGCTGACCATCGGCCGGCTCGCCACCGACCTGGGCATGAGCAAGGCCGGTGTGCTCGGCCATTTCGGCACCAAGGAGGCGCTGCAGCTCGCCGCCCTGGACGGCGCGGCGGCGATCTTCTCCCGGACGGTGTGGGCCCCCGCGGAGCACGAGCCGCCGGGCCTGCCGCGGCTGCGGGCGGTCTGCGCGGCCTGGATCACCTACCTGGAGACGGAGCGCGACGCCTTCCCCGGCGGCTGCCTGTTCACCACCGCCGCGGTGGAGTTCGACGCCCGCACCGGCCCGGTGCGCGACGCGGTGGGCCGGCTGCTGCGGGTCTGGCGCCGGCGGCTGGCCGGCGAGGTCCGCACCGCCGCGGCGGCGGGCGACCTGCCGGCCGACACCGACCCGGATCAGCTCGTCCACGAGCTGGGCGGCCTCTACCTGGCGCTGAACCAGGAGCTCCAGCTGTTCGGCGCCCCCGGCGCCGCCGACCGCACCCGCCGCGGCCTGGACCGCCTGCTGGGCCCGGCTCCCGCCGTCCGCTGACCCGGGAGGACGCCCGTCGGCGCCCTCCCGGCCCCGACGCCGCCTCAGAGGTCGGTGCTGCGGGCCGCCCTGCGGTCGCGGTGCTCGTCGCGCGCTTCAACCGCCGGCGGACGGCGTGCCGGGCCGGCGGCGCGCCCCGCTACCGTGGCCCCATGGGTCCCTCCTCCGCCGAACGCACCGTCAGCGACGACCTGGGCACGCCGGTGCGGATCGGCGCGGTCGGCCGGGCCGTCTCGCTGGTGCCCTCGCTCACCGAGGCGATCGCCGTCACCCGCCCCGGGCTGCTGGTCGGCGCCACCGACTGGTGCACCCACCCCGCCGGGCTGGACGTCGTGCGGATCGGCGGCACCAAGAACCCCGACACCGCCCGGATCGCCGCCCTGCGGCCGGACCTGGTGGTCGCCAACGAGGAGGAGAACCGCGCCCCCGACCTGGCCGCCCTGCGGGCCGCCGGGATCCCGGTCTGGGTCACCGGGATCCGCACCCTCGACCAGGCCTTCGCCTCGCTCGACCGTCTGCTCACCGCGGCCTGCGGCCTGCCCCGGCCGACCTGGCTGGACGAGGCGCAGCGCGCCTGGCGGTCAGTCCCCGTGCCGGCCGGCCCGCCACGGCGGGCCGTGGTGCCGATCTGGCGGCGGCCGTGGATGGTGCTCGGCCGCGACACCTTCGCCGGCGACCTGCTGCACCGTCTCGGCGTCCAGCAGCTCTACGCCGACCACGCCGACCGCTACCCGGCCGTACCGATCGACGAACTGCGTGCCGCGGCACCCGACCTGGTCGTCCTGCCGGACGAGCCCTACCGCTTCACCGCCACCGACGGCCCCGAGGCCTTCCCCGGCATCCCCGCCGCCCTGCTGAGCGGCCGTCACCTCACCTGGTACGGCCCCTCCCTGACCGAGGCCCCCACCCTCCTCGCCACCCAACTCGCGGCCGCCTCGGCCTGAGCCGGGCCATCACCTTCCCCGTGGCGCGGCGCCACCACGGGCGGCGGCGGTCGCGGTCGGCCGGCGGCGGCGGTTCGGTGGTGGGCCGGCCGACGCGATCGCTCCACTCGACGACGGCGGCCGCGAACCAGGTGACTGGCTTGGTGTCGGTCCGGGCGTTCGCCCATGCGGCCACCGCCTCGGCCTCGGCCCGCTCGCGCAGCAGGCCTCGCTCGCCGACCGCCACCGCCAACTCCGCGACTGCGTCGCGGTAGAGGTCGTTGCACAGCCAGCTGGGCAGCAGCCCGAGGTCGTAACCGAGCACCTCCCAGCCGGCCGGGGCCGCGCCCCCGGCGAGCGGTTGCGGCGCCGTCAGATTGTCGGCCAGGACCTGGTCGTCCTCCACCTGGGCCGCGCGCACCTCGGCCGCCAGCCGGGTGCGGCGGAGGCCGGAACGAGGAGGGCCAGTACGCGGGTCCCCGCCGGGCAGGGCAGTTCGGCGCAGGCCGCCAGCGCCTCCGTCCGGGAGCCGAACCAGGCCCCTCGTGGGGCAGGCGGTCCGCCAGGCAGTCGCTGACGGTCAGCAGCACGGGTACCGGCGGCAGGCTCGCGTCCCGTTCCAGCGGTTCGGGGACGACGACCAGGTGGCCGGCGAGCACGCAGTCGTCCTCGGGCGGGGTGGGGGCGTTCATGGGCGTCGTCCGGGCGGGCGGTCGAAGACGCAGTCGCCGCAAACGCCGCCGCCCGGCACGCGGTAGTAGAGGCAGCACGAGCTGCGCCGGAGGGCGAGCGGGCGGCCGGCGGCGGTGATGCGGCCGGTGCCGTGCAGCGGCGGGGTGTCGAGCAGGGCGCGGACGAGCGCCTCGGCCCGGTCGGCGGCGCCGGTGTGCGGGGCGGTCGGGTCCGCGGCCAGCACCCGCCCGGCGCCGACCAGGGCGGAGGCCGCGTTGCCGTCCAGCAGGCGTTCCGCGACGGGCGCGACCGAGCGGACGGCCGCGGCCAGCGGGGCCAGGTTGTCGACCGCGACCGCCTGCCGGAGTCCCTCGACGAGGGACCCGCAGGCCGGAGCGGTGTCGTCCGGCAGCCACAGGTCGAGCGGCCCCTGCGCGGGCATCGACCAGTGGACGCGGTCCGGGTGGAGGTCCGGGACGATCCCGCCGAGCGCCGCCGCACCGAGGGCGACGGACCAGAGCCGGGCCGCGAGACCGAGGTGCACCACCGAGGCGGCGACCCGCGGCTCCCGGGTGCCCAGCTGCCGCGCAGCCTGCCCGATCCGTACGCCGAGGGGGCTGGCCGGGCCCTCACCGTAGAACTCCCTCATCGGCCGGAATCCGGCCGGAGGTTCCGCACCCGCCGGGCCGGTGCGGACGGCGAAGTACGGCCCGACCCGGCCGACCGACGCCCACACCGCAGCCTGCTCCCACGAACCGGTCACGGCTGGGCCGCGTTCGGGCACTCCCATCGCGTCAGACCCCTCCCGGCCTCGACACCTGCCCCGGACGGACGTCCGGGCGCCCACGAGCATGCCAGGTCCGAGATCGCCCCCGGTCCTGCCCGGCCCGCCGGCGGTGCTCGCACACCGGCGGGGACGGCGCGTAAGCTCGGCGGAGAGCGAACGTTCTCCGACGGTGCTGGGGGAAACCATGGATCAGGCCGAGGTCCGGACACGGCTGCTGGACGCGGCCGAGCAGCTGTTCTACGAGCGCGGCATCCAGGCGGTCGGTGTGGACCAGATCCGCGCCGCATCAGGTGTCTCCCTCAAGCGGCTGTACCAGGTCTTCCCGTCCAAGGCCGATCTGGTGCTGGCCTATCTGCGGCGGCGGGACACCCGCTGGCTGGCTTCGCTGGCGGATTTCGCCGACGCCCGTCCGGCGGGTGACGAGCGGATCCTGGCGGTCTTCGACTGGCTGCACGCCTGGTTCGCCGAGCCGGACTTCCGCGGCTGCGCCTTCATCAACGCCTTCGGCGAGATCGGCGCGAGCGACCCGGCGGCGGCGGAGGTCGTCCGGGCGCACAAGGCGGCGCTGCGCGACTACCTCGCCGGGCTGCTGCGGCAGGCCGGGCGGCCGGACGGGCTGCTCGACCCGCTGTTCCTGATCGCCGAGGGCGCCATGACGACCGCGGCGATCACGGGCTCGCCCGAGGTGGCCCTGCGGGCCCGCGAGGCCGCGGCCGCCCTGCTGGCGACCGCCGCCTGACAGCCCCGGGCCCGTCGGCTCAGAGGCCAAGCTCGCTCAGCCCCGGGTGGTCGTCGGGCCGGCGGCCGAGCGGCCAGTGGTACCGGCGGTCGGTCTCGGCGATCGGCAGGTCGTTGATGCTGGCGTGGCGCTCCCGCATCAGCCCGTCGTCGTCGAACTCCCAGTTCTCGTTGCCGTACGAGCGGTACCACTGGCCCGAGTCGTCGTGCCACTCGTAGGCGAACCGCACGGCGATGCGCCGCTCGCCGTACGCCCACAGCTCCTTGACGAGGCGGTACTCGTGTTCGCGGGCCCACTTGCGGGTCAGGAAGGCGACGATCTGCTCGCGGCCGGTGGCGAACTCGGCGCGGTTCCGCCAGCGCGAGTCGACGGTGTAGGCGAGGGTGACCCGCTCCGGGTCGCGGGTGTTCCAGCCGTCCTCGGCGAGGCGGACCTTCTCGCCGGCGCTCTGCTCGGTGAACGGCGGCAGGGGCGGACGCTCGTTCATGGGAATCCTCCGGCACACGGGCTCTTCCAAGGGGAGAACGGCCGTTCTCCCGATGCTCCCCACCCTAGGAGAACGATCGCTCTCCCGCAAACGCGGCACGGATCGCACCCCCGATGGATGTGCAGGTGCGGGGCCCGGACCGTGCGCGCCCGTCGGTGGGGACCACCCCGATGCCGGATACCCGGACGGCGCGATCCGCCCGGCTGGCCTAGGGTCGGACTGCAAGCGGCCGGACGGGTGCGCCGCGCCCTGCGGGCCGTTCCGCTCCCCACTCTTCGGAAGGCAGTCGACCATGCCTACGACGTCCGACACCCCCGTCCTCGACACCCTCGCCGCGATGACGATCGACTCGATCGAGCGGTGCGGGATGAGCGAGGACATGCTCATCCTGACCCGGATCGCCGCGCTCGCCGCCATGGACGCGCCGACGATCTCCTACCTCGCCCACATCGGTCCGGCCGTCGAGGCCCATGTGACCGCGAGCCAGCTCCAGGACGTCCTGGTGGCGATCGCCCCGATCGTGGGGACGGCCCGGGTGATGTCCGCGGCCGGACACATCACCGAGGCCCTCGGCATCGCCATCGCCGTCGCCGACGCCGAGATCCAGGCCCAGGTCCAGGGCAACGGCCAGTAGCCCGCACGCCCCGGAACGACGCCGACCGGCGCTCCCCCGCACAGGGGGCGCCGGTCGGCGGTCGTTCGCGCCGGGTGCACACGGCCCGGACAGGGCGGCCTACTTGGCCGCGGCGGCCTCCAGCAGGACGTCCACCAGGCGGTCGGCCGCGTCGGGGCGGCCCTGCGAGCGGGCCCGGTGGGCCACGTCGGCACGGCGCGCCGGGTCGGCGAGCAGCGGGGCGACAGCCTGGCGCAGCGCGTCCGCGGTGACCTCGCCGAGCAGGGCGACGGCGGCGCCGGTGTTCTGCAGGTGGCCGGCGTTGTGGGCCTGCTCGTTGCCGGCGGAGGAGGCGAGCGGGACGAGCACGGAGGCCTTGCCGAGGGCGGTGAGTTCGGCGATCGTGCCGGCGCCGCTGCGGGAGACGACCACGTCGGCCAGGGCCAGCACGTCGGGCAGTTCGGGCCCGACGAAGGCGGTGACGAGATAGCGCGAGGCGAGGTGCGCGGGCAGCGCGGCGGCCCGCGCCTTCAGGCCGTCGGCGTGCGCGGCACCGCACTGGTGGACGACGTTGGCGCCGGTCAGCAGCCAGGGCAGCACCTCCTCGACCAGGCCGTTGATCTGCAGCGAGCCCTGGGCGCCACCGGTGACGTACACGGTGGGCAGCTGCGGGTCGAAGCCGTACAGGCCGAGCGCCTCGACCGCCTTGGCGGGGGTGCCGTGGAACACCTCCGGGCGGACCGGGTTGCCCGTCACCACGGCCGGGCGCGGGCGCCTTCGGGCAGCAGCGGCACGGTGGACTCCGAGGAGACCGCGAAGCGGGCGGCGATCCGGGCTAGCATCCGGTTGGCGAGGCCGAGGCGGACGGTCTGCTCGTGGACGACCAGCGGGGCGCCGCAGCGGCCGGCCGCCCGGCCGACCGGGACGGCCACGTAGCCGCCGGTGGCGAGCACCACGTCGGGCGCGAAGTCGGCGACCACCTTGCGGGCCTGCACGATGCCGCGCAGAACACGGAACATGTCGCGGATGTTGGCGGGCGAGGCGAGCTTCAGCGGATTGGCGGAGCGGCGGATCTTGCCGGTGGCCACCGTGGCGAACGGGATCGCCTCGCTCGCGGCCACCCGGGCCTCCAGGCCCTCGGCGGTGCCGACCCAGAGCACCTCCAGCCCCTGCCCGGCGGCGCCGAGTCGGGCCCGCAGCGTCCGCACGGCGGTTAGCGCCGGGTAGGTGTGCCCGCCGGTGCCGCCTCCGGTGACGAGCAGTCGGAACGGCCGCGCTGCGGCGTGCTGGGAATGGTCGGCGCGGTTCACTGGCGCTCCCGGGTGACGGCGTTCGGCCCGGACTCGGCCGTGCCGGAGGGCAGTTGGACAATCAGGACGATATCAGCCCAATCACCGCAGGTCCCGGCCGGGACCCCGGGTACGGGGACGCCGCCCGCGGCGCCCATGGTTCCACGGACCGGAATCCGCTGTCGGCCCCGGGCCCACGAGCCTAGGGTCGGTGTCGCGGACGGGAGCGGCCCGCCGCCGAGTGGACCGGGACGTGGAGGTCGGCGTGCGCTACCGCGCGTTGGGACGCAGTGGACTGTCGGTGTCGGAGATCGGCTACGGCGCCTGGGGCATCGGGGCATCGAACTGGGTGGGGGCCACCGAGGACGAGTCGGTGCGCGCGCTGCACCGCGCGATCGACCTGGGGGTGAACCTCGTCGACACCGCCCGCGGGTACGGCGAGAGCGAGCGGATCGTCGGCCGGGTGGTCCGCGAACGGGCCGGCGAGCAGGTGTACGTGGCGACCAAGGTGCCGCCGAGGAACGGGGTCTGGCCGGCGCCCGGCGGGCTGGACCCGGCGGAGACCTTCCCCGGCGCGCACATCCGCAGCAGCCTGGAGACCAGCCTGTGGGCGAGCGGCCTGGACGCCTTCGACGTGCTGCAGTTCCACGTGTGGAGCGACGAGTGGGTCGGCCGCGGCGACTGGCTGGAGACCGTCGCCGATCTCAAACGGCGCGGCCTCGTCCGGCTGTTCGGGGTGTCGGTCAACGACCACGAGCCGGCGAACGCGCTGGAGCTCGTCCGGAGCGGTGTGGTGGACACCGTGCAGGTGATCTACAACGTCTTCGACCAGTCCCCCGCCGACGAACTGTTCCCCGCGTGCGAGGAGCACGGCGTGGGGGTGATCGTCCGGGTGGCGCTGGACGAGGGCGGCCTGACAGGGCGGATCACCGCCGGATCGACCTTCCCCGAGGGCGACTTCCGCACGCGGTACTTCCGCGGCGACCGGCCGGCGCAGGTCGAGCGGCGGGTGGCCGCGATCACCGCCGACCTGGGCATCGCCACCGAGGAGATGGCGGAGACCGCGCTGCGCTTCGTGCTGAGCGCGCCCGCCGTCTCCACCGTCATCCCGGGCATGCGCAGCGTGCGGAACGTGGAGCGGAACACGGCGGTGAGCGACGGCCAGGCGCTCTCGGCCGACCGGCTGGCCGTGCTGGCGAAGCACCGCTGGCAGCGCAACTTCTACTCCGCCTGAACCCCCGCCGGGTCCGCGAAGTCCCCTGTCGGGCAGGGGACTTCGCGGTCCGGCGGTCCGGTCCGGCGGTTCCGTCCGGCGGTCAGTCCTGGATCCGCCGCCAGGGCCGCTCCGCCTCCAGGGCGAACGCCAGCTCCAGCAGGACGCGTTCCTGCCCGTGGGCGGCGGAGAGGTGGATGCCGATCGGCAGGCCGTCCTCGGTGCTGCCGGTGGGCAGGGCGATCCCGGGCGCGCCGGTCACGTTGTTGACCGGCGTGAAGGCCACGTACCGCGTCAGACGGTCCATCAGCTGCTCGAACGGCACGTTGGGGCTGAGGTGGCCGATCGGCGGGGCAGTGTGCGCGAGCACCGGGGAGAGCACCGCGTCGTGGTGGCGGAACATCCCGGCGTAGGTGTGCTCGGCCCGGCGCAGCCGGCGCAGGGCGCCGGGGATGCGGGTGAACTCCCGGTGGAAGCTGCGGCGCAGGCCGGAGGTGAGGCCGTCGAGCCGGGCGGTGCGGAAGCTGCGGTCCAGCATCAGCCGGCCGGTGGCGGCGATGAGGAAGGCGATGTAGCCCCAGTAGAGGGTGAAGTCGCGGGAGAACTCTTCGCCGAAGGGCAGTTCGGCGGGTTCGACGCGGTGCCCGAGGGCCTCCAGGCAGGCCGCAGTCTCCTCGACGGCGCGTCGGGTGGCCTCGTCGGTGGGGGCGAGCGGCGAGTCGAGGACGAGGCCGATCCGCAGCGGGCGGTCGCCCGGCCCCTCCACCAGGCCGAGCGGGGGCAGCGCCGGGTTGCGGTGGTGGCGTTCGGCGGCGGCGAAGAAGGCGGCGGTGTCCCGGACGGTGCGGGTTAGCACGCCGTCGGTGACCAGGTCGATCGGCAGCCGGCGGCCCTGGTCGTTGGGCACCAGGCGGCCGCGGGTCGGCTTGAGGCCGACGAGTCCGCAGCAGGCCGCGGGGATGCGGATCGAGCCGCCGCCGTCGTTGGCGTGGGCGATCGGGACGACGCCGGCCGCGACGAGGGCGGCCGAGCCGCCGGAGGAGGCGCCCGGTGAGTGCGAGGGCTTCCACGGGTTGCGCACGGGTTCGGCGGCGGCGTACTCGGTGGAGGCGTTGAGGCCGAACTCGGGGAGCCGCGACTTGCCGAGCACCGCCACGCCGGTGGCGAGGAACTGGTCGGCGAAGCCGGCCGTGCGGCGGGCGGGCCGGGCGTGGAAGGCGGCGCTGCCCTGACCGGTGGGCATGCCGCGGAGGTCCACGTTGTCCTTGAGGTAGGTGGGCACGCCGAAGAGCGGCGCCTCGCGGTCCTCGGCGGTCCGGCGCGGCGCGGTGTAGGCCGCGAAGGCGACGGGTTCGAGGGCGGAGTCGATCCGCCGCGCGCGCGCCGAGGCCGCTGCGGCGAGCTCTTCGGGGCTCGCCTCGCCGGCCCGTACCAGCGCGGCGAGCGCCACCGCGTCGTGGTCGCCGAGCACATCGTCACCGAATGCGTGGACCCGTTCGTCCGTCATGCAGACCCCCCACTCCTACCGACCGGTAATTCCGTTTCGCGGGCCGCATTCTAGGGGCGTGTACCGATGCAGTACACGCCCCCTTTCGGCGGGTCGCCGGAGGGTCGGCCGCACGGAGCAGCCGGGGCGGGGCCGAACGGGCGTCAGCCGAGCCTGGTCCGGGTGCTGCCCGGACCGGAGCCGGAGCGGCGGGTGAGGGCCGGCCGGGAGGGCCGGACGTCCGGGCCCCGGCGCGCGGCGGCCGGCGGCCGGGCCTCGCGTTCGGCGGCGCGGGCGGCGAGCAGGGCGACCGCACGGGCCGCGGCGGGCTCGGCGACCCCCAGCGCGGCGGCGCGTCGCTGGCAGATCGAGCACCAGACCGGGCTGGCCGGGCCGTCGCTGTACGCGAGCGACTCGGGCGGCAGGTAGCTGAGCGAGCACTCCTGGCAGACGAACACGGACCTCATCCGTACACCACCCCCGCGCCGCTGCACCGTCCGCAGGGCGACCAGTACCGGTGCTCGCGGTGCACCTGGTTGTCGCCGCCGTCCGTCTCCACCGTGTGCTGCACCTTCTCGGTGCCGCGCTGCCCGGCGCATCCGGGGCACACCTGGGGTTCCGCCACAACACCACCTCCTGTGATCAGACGGTAGCGCGCCGCAGTCATGATCGGTGGCGCATCGTCAGTCCGGCTCGCTGCGCGGGAATTGGCGTCGGCTGGAGCGTCGAGGAGTCAGGTGTGTCGGGCGTGTCGGGTCGCGCCGTCGCGCCGCCGCGCCGGGGAGTGGCGCCGCGGCTGCGGGACGAGTGCCCGGCCGCATCCCAGCCGCCGGGCACCCGCGGTGCCGCCCGTGTGCGCGAGCGGCCCGACACAGCGAAGCGTGCGGCACCTGTTCCACCAGGTGACAGCCCGCCTCCCCAGGAGCGGACACTGTCCCACGCCCGCCGGCTCGCTGGGAAGGGCTGCACCCGAAGCATTTCGCCGCCCGCCCTGAAGGGCCGTCGGCGCCTCGCCGGGCCCTGAAACGGCGGGGCGGCACCGTCCCCGGGGAGCCGCCCGCGGGACGGCGCAGCGCGCAGTCCTCTCGGTCCCGGCGGTGGGTCCTAGACGGGCTCGCCGGGGGCGGTGGCGAGGAGGCGGGCGAGGAGGGGGCGGAAGTGGTCGAAGCCGGGGGTCCGGGTGTCGGCGGTCTTCGCCCCGTCGTCCCAGCGTCGGACGGTGACGGCGTCGGCCGCGCCGGGGAGGGCGGCGAAGGCGGCCGCCTCCTCGGCGTCCATCGGCCCGCCCTGCACCTGCAGGGTGTGTTCGGAGGCCGGTGAGAGGGCGGCCCGGTACTCCGGCTCCACGGTGCAGAGGTAGCGCTTGGCGGCGACGTGCAGCCGGACCGGCTCGGTGACCTCCGGTCCGAACCACCGGGCGAGCAGGTCGGCGCCGGTGTGGCTGTGCCGGTTGTCGGCGCCTGCCATGAGCTGGGTGCCGGTGACCGTGCCGTGGAAGTGGCCGACGTCGTGCAGCAGGGCGGCCGCGACCAGGGGGGCGGGGGCGCCGTCCCGCTCGGCGAGGGCGGCGGCCTGCAGCATGTGCTCGGCCTGGGTCACGGCCTCGCCGAGGTACTCGCGGGCGCCTTCGCCCTCGAACAGCTCCTGGAGGGTGTCGAGGGCCTCGGTGTGGTGGTCGAGGACGGCGAGGGTGGAGGCGAGCGAGTCGAGGTCGGCGTAGCAGCCCTGGAGGTGGCGGCCGTCGCCGTCGAAGGCGGTGCGGGCGTGCAGCAGCCGGGTGTTGTCGAAGATCAGGCAGTCCCCGGGGTCGAGGCGGAAGGCCAGCTGCAGTTCCGGGCGGAGGGTGATCGCCGCGAAGCGGCGGTAGGCGGCTTGACGTCCTCCAGGCCCTAAAGGACCTGGATTCCTACCACGGTCGTCTGACCGTTTCGGTGGGTTCCTGCTTCACGGCGCTGCGCCGGGAGGAGCCCCGGTCTTACCTGCGCTCCACAGGCTGAGACCGCCAGTCCGGCGGCCTTGGCGACGTTGATCGCCGCGTTGATGTCCCGGTCCAGGACAGCCCCGCAAGCCCCGCACGTCCATTCGCGGATGTGCAGGGGCTTGGGGCCGTCCTGGACGCCGCACTGAGAGCACACCTGGGAGGTCGGCTCGAAGCGGCCGATGCGGTGGAAGGCACGCCCGTACCGGGCGGCCTTGTACTCCAGCATTGTGACGAACGCCGACCATCCGGCGTCGTGGACGGACTTGGCCATGCGGGTACGGGCGAGTCCCTTGACCGCCAGGTCTTCCACGGCGACCGCTTGGTTATCGCGGATCAGCCGGGTGGAGAGCTGGTGGTGGAACTCGCGCCGCTGGTCGGCCACCTGGGCGTGCGCGCGGGCGACCTTGACGCGGGCCTTGTCACGGTTCTTGCTGCCCTTGGCCTTGCGGGACATGGCCTGCTGGGCGCGCTTGAGCTTCTTCTCAGCCCGGCGCAGCACCTTCGGACTGTCTATCTTCGTTCCGTCGGAGAGGATCGCGAAGTGCGTAAGCCCCAGGTCGATCCCGACCACGGCTTCCGTGTCCGACATGCGGTTCAGGTCTGCTGTCGGGTCTGTCTCCACCACAAAGCTCGCGAAGTACCGGCCCGAGGCGTCCTTGACCACGGTCACCGTGGACGGCACCGACGGCAGCGCGCGGGACCACTTCACCCGCACGTCGCCGATCTTCGGAAGGCGGAGCTTGCCGCCGTCGGCGATCTTCCATCCGGCATTCGCGGTGAACCTGACTGCCTGCCTGTTGTCCCGACGGGACTTGAACCGGGGCGGTCCCATCTTCGGCCGCTTGCCCTTGAGCCCGTCGAAGAAGTTCCGGTACGCGGTCTCCAGGTCCCGGAGGGACTGTTGCAGGATCACCGATGACACCTCGGCGAGCCACGCCCGCTCCGGGGTCTTCTTCGACGCGGTGAGCCGCTTCGACAGCTCACCCGAGGTGACGAACGGCATCCCGGCAGCGCGGGCGTCCTCGCGGACGCGAAGCGCGTCGTTGAAGACCACCCGAGCACACCCGAACGCCCTTGCCAGCGCAGAACGCTGAGGCCCATTCGGGTACACGCGGAACGAGTACCGAAGCCGCATGAGCAAGATCGTATCATTGGTTTATGTCACCACGCTGGAATCCGAATCCCGATGTACGTACCGGCCGCCACGTTGTCTACAATCTGCACGTCCACTTGGTTTTCGTCACCAAATATCGGCGCAGGGCATTGACGGGCGCCATGCTGACCCGCTGTGAAGAGATCATGCGCGAGGTCTGCCAGGACTTCGAAGCAGAGTTGAAGCAGTTCAACGGCGAAGACGATCACGTACACCTGCTGGTGCACTACCCGCCGAAAGTGCAGCTCTCCAAACTGGTCAACAGCCTCAAGGGCGTCAGCTCCCGCTACCTGCGCCAGGAGTACAGCGCCCACGTCCACCGGTACCTGTGGGGCGGCCACTTCTGGTCCGGCTCCTACTTCGCCGGGTCCTGCGGAGGCGCGCCCCTCACCGTCGTACGCCAGTACATCGAGAACCAGAAGCGGCCCATCTGACCGTCACCCCGGAGCCGCAGCGAACTCCGCCGCTTCGCGGCTCCGGGCCAAGGATGGCCTTCACCCCCGCCCTAAAGAGCGGAGCACTGGCCAAGATCAAAGGTAGAAGGCGTCGAGGTCGGCGGCGGGCAGGCGCAGGATGCCGGTCGAGCGGTTGTTGAACCGGATCTCGCGGATCCGGCCGAGGGCGTCGGTCTCGATCAGCGGCCGTTCGGCGCGCAGTTCGGTGCTGCGGTCGCGGAAGGCGAACGGGACCGGGGTCCCGGTGAGGAGCGCGAAGTCCTCGGGTGCCTCGGTGCGCAGCAGGTCGGCGGCGGCGAAGCCGTCGACCAGTCCGGAGTCGCCGCCCTCGGCGGCGTTCTCCAGGCAGTGCAGCAGTTGCAGGGTGGGCACCGGGTCGCGGTAGGGGTTGTCGGTGTGCGGGGTGATGGCGGCGCTGGTGAAGGCGAGGTTGTTGGGGGCGGGTTCGACACGGACGTCGAAGAGTTCGCCGCAGTTGGTGACCCGGACGTGGCCGAAGGTGCGGGCGACGGCGAGCACCTGGCGGTCCTCGGTGGGGACGCCGCGCAGCACGGCGAAGCCGAGGTGGCGGACGGCGCGCAGCACGGCGGCGCGTTCGGCAGGGTCGGCGAGGTGGGCGTCCCAGTGGGCTTCGGGGATGCCGGCGGCGAAGTCGGCGGCGTGCCAGAGCCGCTTGCCGGCCTCGGTGCGGTGGTCGCCGGGACGGTCGCGGGGGTGGTCGTGGTCGGCGGTCGCACCGGCGAGCCAGGTGAGCGGGTAGCGGGAGCGGTGGCCGTCGGTCCAGCGCACCTCCGGGTGGCCGTCCCGCTCGGTGGTCTCCTGGACGGCGAGGTCGGCGGGCAGGTCGGTGATCTGGAAGAGCTTCTGGCCGTTGCCGGGGTCGCGGCAGTCCGCGCACGGGCAGTTGTCGCGCAGCCAGTAGCCGGACAGGGCACGGGGTTCGGACATGCGGGGTCCTTCGGAAGGGAGGCCTTCTCAGGCCGACTCAGGCGGACTCAGGCAGATTGCAGGCCAAGTTGTACAGTCAACTCGCTCTCTCCGATGACCCTGCCGAAGGCCGGTGACCGGCCCTGGGCGGCCAGGTTACGAACGGGGAAACGGCAGGCCACGGGCAGGTTCTCGGTCGCGGCAGTCTCACCCGTCCGGGCGAACGGGCGGCATGTCGGCCGTGCGGTGGCGGCGCACAGCGGCCGACGATGGGCCCGACCGCCGTCCGCGTCCGCCAGCCGCCCTGGAGATCCCCATGACCCGTCGGACCATGTCCACCGCCCGCCTGCTGGCCGGTGCCACCGCGTTCGTGGCCGCCCTCGCCACCACGGCCGGCTGCGGCTCCGATCCGGCACCCACCGGAGCCGCGCCGTCCAGTGCGGCGAGCGGCGCCTCGATCGCCTGCAACGGCTCCGGGCAGCTGCTCGGTGCGGGCTCCACCGCCCAGTCGAACGCCATCGACATCTGGAAGGTCGCGTTCGGCACCGCCTGCCCCGACATCACCGTCACCTACGGCGGCGGCGGTTCGGGCGCGGGCGTGCAGCAGTTCAACCAGGGCAAGGTGACCTTCGCCGGCTCGGACGCCCCGCTGAAGCCGGAGGAGGTCCAGGCCTCCGAGCAGGTCTGCACCGGAGGCCAGGGCATCGACCTGCCGATGGTCGCCGGCCTGATCTCGATCGTCTACAACGTCGACGGGGTCGACGACCTCGTACTCGACGCGCCGACCATCGCCGAGATCTTCAACGGTCAGATCACCACGTGGAATGACCCGGCGATCGCCGCACTCAACCCGGACGCGAAGCTGCCGGACGCACCCGTGCAGAGCTTCCACCGCGGCGACGACTCGGGCACCACCGCGAACCTCACCGCCTACCTCGCCGCCGCGGGCAACGGCGCCTGGCCGTACCCGCCGAGCAAGACCTGGGCGGGCAAGGGCGGCCAGTCCGCCAACGGTTCGGCCGGCGTGTCCGCCCAGGTCAAGCAGGTCGAGAACTCGATCGGCTACGTCGAGCTGTCCTTCGCCCAGACCAACGGCCTGAAGAGCGCGGCGATCCGCACCGGCGCACCGCAGCCGGTGGCGGCCACCGCCGCCAACGCCGCCACCACCTTCGCCAAGGCCACCGTGGCCGGCACCGGCAGCGACCTCGCCCTCAACCTCGACTACGCCACCAAGGAGCCCGGCGCCTACCCGATCGTCCTGGTCACCTACGAGATCGTCTGCGACAAGGGCAACAAGGCGGGCACGCTCGACGCCCTCAAGTCCTTCCTGACGTACACCATCAGCGAGCCCGCGCAGCAGTCGATCGGCACCAAGGGCTACGTCCCGCTGCCGCAGGAGGTGGCCTCCAAGGTCCAGGCGGTCATCCCGACCCTGTCCTGACCCACTCCCCCACCGAGCCCGCCCCCGCCGGGGGCGGGCTCTCGCGCACTCCCCGGACGGCGTGCCCTCCGGGGAGTGCTCCTCGGATCTGGTGCTACTGTCGGACCATCAAACGGGGAGCACTCCCCGTTTATGGCTCGGAGGGGCGGGACGATGGCGGACACGGCACTGGTGCTCGGCGGCGGCGGGACGCTGGGCGGCGCGTGGGAGATCGGCGTGCTCGCCGGGCTGGCCGAGGCCGGGGTCGACCCGGCCGGCACGGACACGGTGATCGGCACCTCGGCGGGCGCCGTACTGGGCGCCCGGCTCACCGCAGGCGTCCCGCCGCGGGAGCTGTTCGCGGGCGAGCTCGCCGGCACCCCGGCGGTGCGGGTCGCGGTGACTGCGGCTCAGACCGCGCGCTTCCTGTGGGCCGCCCTCGCCTCCCGGGACCCCGAGCGCTCGGTGAAGCGGCTGGCCCGGGCGGCGCTCGCCTCCCGCACGGTGCCCGAGGCGGAGGTCTTCGCGGCGATCGACACCCTCCTCGACGGCGTCCGCGACTGGCCCCGCCGCGACCTTCGGCTGACCGCCGTCGACGTGCGCACGGGCGCCCTGGAGGTGTTCACCGCGGACGACGGGGTGCCACTGCCGCTGGCGGTGGCCGCGAGTTGCGCCGTCCCGGTGGTGTGGCCGCCGGTGAAGGTCGCGGGGCGGCACTGGATGGACGGCGGCAGCCGCTCGACCACCAATGTCCACCTGGCGCGGGGGCACCGGCGCGTGCTCGCCCTCTCCCCCGTGCCCCGGGCCGTCGGGCCGCACCCGGGGGCCGCGGCGCAGGGCGCGGACCTCGCCGCCGACGGCGCCGAGGTGCTCGTCCTCACCCCGGACCGCGCCGCCCGTCGCGCGATCGGCCGCAACCTGCTCGACGCCTCGCGGCGCACGGCCGCCGCCGAGGCCGGACGCCGGCAGGGCACCGCCTGCGCCGAGGCCGTGGCCGCCCTGCTCGGCGGCTGACGCCGTGTCCGCGGGTGGCCCCGCGGCCGCGGTCAGCCCGCGCGGCGGGTGGCCTGCAGCAGCAGGAGGGCGATGTCGTCGGTGTGCTGCCCGGCGGGCCAACCCACCTGCACCAGTTCGTCGATGAGCCGGTCGAGGACGCCGCCCGCCCGGTCGGACGCCTGGTCGGCGCGGAGGTCGGCGAGATGGTCGGCGGCGTGCCGGGTGAGGTGGTCGGTGAGGGCGGCGGTGACACTGTCCGCGTCGGTACCCGGGACCTCCACCAGGCCGTCGGTGTACAGGACGAGCAGGGTGCCCTCTGGCAGCGGCAGGGTGGTGAGCGGGTACCCGGCCGCCACCTCGATGCCCAGCAGCGGTCCGGGCTCCACATCGAGGACGTGGGCGCGGCCGCCGGGGCGGCGCAGCAGCGGCGGCGGATGGCCGGCGCCGGCCAGGGTCACCTGGCGGCGGGTGAGGTCGAGGTGGGCGTAGAGGCAGGAGACCAGGAGGTCGGGTTCGAGGTCGACCAGCAGCCGGTTGGTGCGGGCGAGCACCTGGTCGGGGGCGGCGCCCGCGGCGGCGTGTGCGTGCACGGCGGTGCGGACCTGGCCCATGAGCGCGGCGGCGGCCACGTTGTGGCCCTGGACGTCGCCGATGACGGCGGCGGCGGTGCGGTCGTCCAGGCGGATCAGGTCGTAGAAGTCGCCGCCGATGTCCTGCCCGCGGCCGGCCGGCAGGTAGCGGGCCGCGAAGTCCAGGCCGTCGATCCGGGGAAGGGTGCGGGGCAGCAGTGCGGACTGCAGGCCGTGCGCGAGGTCGTTCTTGGCGTCGAAGAGGCGGGCCCGGTCCAGGGCCTGGGCGATCAACCCGGCGAGGGAGGTCAGGACGGCGCGTTCGTCCGCGGTGAAGGCGTGCGGCCGGGTGTACGAGAGCACGCAGACGCCCACGGGGCGGGCCGAGACGATCAGCGGGAGCACCGCCCAGGCCTTCTTGCCGCTGATGCGCGGCGCCTCGGGGTAGCTCCGGGCGATCTCCTCCGGCCTGGCGAAGAAGGACGGGGTGCCGTCGGCGAGGGCCCGTCCGGCGGGGGTCAGATCGGTGTCCAGGGGCAGACCGTCCAACCGTTCGAGGACCTCGGCGGAGTACCCCCGGTGGCCGATGATCTTCAGCCTGCCGGCATCGGCGGCGGAGAGGACGAGGGCGTCCGCGCCGAACGCCGGCAGGATCTGGTCGGCGACCATGTCGACGACGTCGCTCACCCCGACGGCCTCGGTCAACGCGGCGCCGAGGTGCATCAGTTGCTGGAGCCGTCCGGCCGACGGCGCGGTCTGCGCGGGCCCGGGGACGGCGGCGGACGATGCGGCGGCGGACGGTGCGGCGGCGCTGCGGCCGCTCGGGCTGATCCGGACGCTGATGCCGCCGGCGTCCGGGAACAGCTGGAAGTCCAGCCAGTGGTCGGGCGGGCGCAGCGCGGTGAAGGCGGTCGGCTCGCGGCTGATCACGGCGGTGCGGTAGCGCTCCTCGTGGGCGGGGTCGTCGAGCCAGGGCAGTGCGCTCCACGGCACTGCGCCGAGCAGCCGGTCGGCGGGGCGGCCGAGCAGGCGGGCCGCGGTGCTGCTGAGGAAGGTGATCCGGCCGTGGAGGTCCAGGGCGAGGGCGCCCTCGGGGAGGCGCTCGGCGTACGCGACGGCGGCCCTGCCGTCCTGCTCGGGGTGCGGCCGGACGAGCTCGTCGGGAACGATCCACGGCCGCTCCGGGAAGTCGGGCGGTCCGCCGGCGGCGTCCAGCACCCGGGCCACCCGCCGGGCGCCGGCGGCGGCGTTCTCGCAGTCGCGGCGACTGGCGTGCGGGGGGTGGTCGGCGGGCCACAGCAGTTGGAGGGCGCCCCACCCGCGGTGTTCCCCGGCGATGGGGGCGGCGGCGAGGGAGAACCGGTACGGCAGGGCGGCGGCCACCCGGGGGTAGCGGCGGACCATGTCCTCCTGGTTGCCGACCCAGACGAGCCGCTGCTCGCGCACGGCGGCGGCGACCGGGGTGTGGCTGCTCAGCGGCAGCCGCAGCCACGGCGCGACGAAGTCCGGCGGCACGCCGTGCATCACCACCAGGCGCAGGACCGGCTCGTCCGGTTCGAGGAGGAAGATGCCGCCGATACTGGCGTCGGCCTGGCGGACGGCGGTGGCGAGCGCCTCGCCGAGGGTGCCGCCCGGTGGTCGTGGGCCGTCCGGCGCTTCAGCGGACACCGCCGGCTCCTTCCCCCGGGGCCACGGCCGGGCCGGTGCCCGGGCGGCGTGCGGGCGCGGCCCGCCTGCGCCCCCGCGGCCGGCCGCGCGGCAGTGCCCCGCGGCGGGGGAACGGCGCAGCTCCCATACCCCGGACGGTACGCCCGTCCCGGTGCGGTGGCCCGCCCGACGCCCCGACATCCGGTCCGCGGGGCGGTCCGGGCCCGGGGGCTCGTTCGCGGCCGGTCGGAGCGGTGCCGGACGGTCCGGGGCGCCGATCACCGGGACACGGACCACCGGCAGGCCAGGGAGGGCGGACGCGTGGCCCGCGGACGGTCGCCGTCCCGGCGGCGCGGATCCCCTCGACGGGCCGGCAGGGCGTCGTGGTCAGTGGCCGGCGAGCTTGACGAGGACGACGGCGAGGCCGATGACCGCGTCGACGATGCCCGCCACGATCGCCGCGAACGGTCCGCTGCCCATCCGCACGCCGCTGACGCAGCCCCACCCGAACAGCGCCACCACGCTCACCACGACCGAGGCCAGCAGCGCCGTGTGCAGCGCCATCAGCCCGACCGCGGCGGCCCCGATCAGCAGCAGCGGGCCGACGGCGGAGAGCAGCAGCGGGCTGCTGACGAACAGCATGCGGCGCAGCGCCCGTCCGGACGCCATCCGGCGGTGGACGATCCGGTACGCCTGCTCGTCGGCGACCAGCGAGGCCAGCCAGAGGCCGACCGCCGTCGCGCACACGGCGAGGGCGGCCTTCCAGGTCGTCAGGTCCTCGACGACGGAGAGGCCGACCACCACGGCGACCATGGTGATGGTGGCGTAGATGCGCTCCTTGAGCTGCTCGGTGAGCGCGTCCACCCGCTCCGCCTGCGTCTCCCCCTCGGTGGGCACCTCGTCCTCGCGCATGCCGGCTGCTCCTCGTCGTGCGGGCGCCCGGCCGACGGCCCGGCCGGCCCAGTCTCGCCCGGGACCGGCCCGGTCGGCGGTTTCCGCACCGGCGAGCCGCCCCGGGCCGCCCGGCTGACGCATGGCCGACCCCGGGGGCGAGGTGACGGAGCGTCGCCGGATCGCGATGACCGCGCTGCGCTCCGGGTCGGCGACGACGGGCCGATCAGCGGCGGCGGGTCGTTCAGCGGCGGAGGCCGGTGAGAAGGGCGTCCAGGGCGAGGTCGAAGCGGGCCTGATGGTCCTCCGGGGTTCCGAGGCCTCCGGCGACGGCGGCGGCGAGGGTGGGGTGGGCGCCGAGGTCGAGGTCGGCCGGTTCGTCCGGGTGGCCGGGGGTGGCGGCGGCCTCGGCGAGGCACTGGCCGATCACCAGGGTGGCCACCGAGTTGACGATGCGGAGGGCGTCGACCGGGCCAATGCCGGCCCGGCCGAGGGCGGCGGCGGTGTCCTCGACGATCTGCAGGGCCCGGGCGGAGCGGGCCGGGCGGGTCGCGACCAGCACGATCACGCCCGGATGGCGGAGCAGCTCCGCGCGGAAGGCGGTGGCGAACTCCCGCAGGCGCTGCGGCCAGGCCTCGGCAGGGCCGTCCGGGTCGGGGCGGACGGAGCCGACGACGAGTTCGACGAGCCCGTCCAGGAGTGCGGCCTTGTTCGGCACGTAGTGGTAGAGCGTCATCGCCTCGACGCCGAGTTCGGCGCCCAGACGGCGCATGGAGAGCTTCTCGACGCCGTCCCGGTCGACGAGGCCGAGGGCCGCACGCAGCACCTTCTCCCGGCTCAGCCCGGCTCGCCGGGTGCTGGCGGCATCCACCGGCGCTCTCCCCTCTCGCGTGGCGCGCCGCTTGACTTTCTTACGGCGTAAGGCAACAGTAGCGCAGAGCGCAGGCTTACACCGTAAGGGGGATTCCCGGCATGTCCGTGGACCGGAACAAGCAGCTCGTCACCGACTTCTTCACCGCACTCAACGAGGGCCGGACGGCCGACCTCGGCGACTACCTGGCGGCGGACGTCGTGGACCACAACAAGATCATCCACGGCGAGCCGGACGAGCCCGGCGCCGCCTTCGCCGCCATCGAGACCCAGCTGACCGCCCTGAAGCCGTACCGCGCCCTGATCGACGAGCTGATCGCCGAGGGCGACCGGGTGGTTGCCCGGATCACCCAGTCCGGTGTCAGCTCCGGCGCCCACCCGCGCATGCCCGTCCCGACCGGCCGTCGATTCGAGAACGAGGCGATCTTCGCGTTCACGGTCGCCGGCGGCCGGATCACCGAGATCCGCGGCGTCTCCGACCGCCTCGGTCTCTTCCTCCAGCTCGGCTGGGACTGGCCGACCGTCGACTGAACAGCCGGGCCGTGCGGCGGCGGGAGGATTGTGCGAACTTTCCGGCGGGGGATGTCAAGACTGCGGCGTCGGCTCCGACAACCGGTCGAAGGGCCTCAGCCGGGGCCCGCGAGCGACGAGGAGCACACGATGCAGTTCCTGATCAGCCTGCACATTAACCCGGCCGTACTGGACGCGCTGACCGAGGAGGAGAAGACCGCGCTCGGCGCCGGCCACGGCAGGTTCATCGAGGCGGTGAAGTCCTCCGGTGAGCTGATCACCACCCAGGCCCTGGTCGACCCTTCGCAGGCCGCCGTGGTGACGGTGCGCAACGGCCGGCGGGTGGTGACCGACGGCCCGTTCCTGGAGTCCAAGGAGTACCTGGGCGGCTTCTACCTGATCGACTGCGAGACCAAGGAGCGGGCGATCGAACTGGCGGCGCAGATCCCGGACACCGCGATCGAGGGCCTCGGTGTCGAGGTGCGGCAGGTGATGTTCTGCGACGGAAACTTGGAGGCATGACAGCACCGAACCTCGAGGACCTGCTGCGTGAACTCACACCGCAGGTCCTCGGCGCGCTGGTACGCCGGTACGGCCACTTCGAAGGGTGCGAGGACGCCGTCCAGGAGGCCGTCCTCGACGCCGCCGTGCAGTGGCCGGCCGACGGGGTGCCGGGCAATCCGCGCGGCTGGCTGGTGACGGTGGCCACCCGGAGGCTCATCGACCAGCTGCGAAGCGACCGGGCACGCCGAGAGCGGGAGTCGGCGACGGCCGCCGAGGTGGTGCCCGACGACGTGCCGGACACCGACGACACGCTCGTCCTGCTCTTCCTGTGCTGCCATCCGGCGCTGACCCCGGCCTCCCAGACGGCGCTGACGCTGCGCGCGGTCGGCGGGCTGACCACGGCCGAGATCGCCCGCGCGTTCCTGGTGCCGGAGGCCACCATGGCGGCCCGGATCAGCAGGGCCAAGCAGCGCATCAGGGCCACCGGACGTTCGTTCCGCTGCCGGAGGGCGCGGAGCGGGAGGAGCGGCTGCGGGTCGTCCTGCACGTGCTCTACCTGATCTTCAACGAAGGCTACACCGCCTCCTCCGGCAGCGAGCTGCACCGCGCCGACCTCGCGCGCGAGGCGATCCGGCTGGCCAGGACGGTGCACGCCCAGCTGCCGAGGACGGCGAGGTGACC